>NZ_JBFUAL010000004.1:0-383931 GCF_056406295.1 Rhizobium sp. P1_C7 | reverse complement strand
CGTGTCGGTGACCTGTGCGGTCGCCGGCGTCGTGTTAGGAACGAGGTTTTCGAAGCCGCCGCCCGTTGCGCTAAGAATCTGCGCCGTCAGGGATGACGGGTCCGTATAGACGTCGTCGCCATTGCCGGCGGCGAGCGTCAAAGTGCCGGTGGTGTGGCCGTCGGCGATGGTGATGTCGCCCTGATCGGTGTGGACAATCGTGACGCCGTGCGAGGCGCTCGACAGCGTCGCGGTGAACACGTAGCTGGCAGCTGAGCCTTCAGTCACGGACGAGCCGGAAAGGTTGACCGTGGTCGCATCGCTGTCGTCCGTGACACTGAACGACACGTTCGCCGTCGAGGTATCGCCGTCGTTATCCTTTACCGTAAAGGTGAAGCTTGCCGATCCGGCGTCCTTATAGACGTCGTCGGAATGCGCGGTGAACTGATAGTTTCCGTCAGCCGTAACCCGTAGTGTTCCCTCCGCCGTCGTAACGCCCTGCGACCAACCGTCATTTCCAAATGTTAGGTTGACGCCGTTGATCTGAGAGACAGTGGCTCCATCGGTGCCCTGGGCGAAATGGAGCGTGCCTTCGGCGACCGAGCCTTCGGCAACGGACTGCGCAACCATGTTGTGCGCCACCGGGCCGTCATCCTGGAACTGGACCGTCAGATCCACCTGCGATACGGCGCTCATCCTGTCGCCGTCTGCGTCGGTCAGGGTTGCCTGAATGTGGAGGCCACCGTCGACGACAACCTTTACGACGTCGTCATAGGCCGCCTGGCTGGAGCCGGCTTCGTTGTTGTGGATCGGCTGATACTGGGCGATCCAGACATGGCCGTTGGCATCGACATAGACCTTGAAGGCCTGGTTGGCGGCCGGATTGTTGCCCGTATAGCCGATCAGCGCTCCGTCCGAGGACGTCGTCAGCTGGATCGCAGTGCCGTCCAGCGTCGTCAGACCGGAATCCACGCCGCTGAAAGCGCTGCCGTCGGCCTTGGTGATGGCGAATGACCAGGTGCCGCTCTTGTCCGCGCCGACGCTGCCGGTGAACAGAGCGTTCGCGCCGGACAGCACACTCGTCGCGGACTCGGCATAGCCGATGGCGTTGGCCATGTAGATCGCCGCCGGCGGGGTGTTGGCGGTGTCGTCGGCGGCGTTGGGACCCGACGCCGTAACTCCGGCGCTCTCATCGACGCTGACCGCCAACGTCTCATGGTGCGTAACGGTGGCGTAGACCGGCACTTGCGTCGAGTGCTGGACCTCCACAGTCACAGATGTCTCGATATTGGAAATGCCAAACTTGTCGCCGTGGTATGTCTTGTTGAAGCCGTAGCTCACGTCATCGTAATTGCTCACCTTGAGCACGTCGAAGGTGCCGTTTGCATTTGCCGCCTTTACGGTGATGACCGCGTTATCGGGGGCGCTGGCCAGCACATAGCCAGTCAGCGTGTTGCCCTGGTAAACCGCGCTGGCCGTAACCGCGTTCCCGTTGACCAAGAAGGTCAGCGCGACAAAGTTGCCGTTGTTGGTGGCATTGATGAAGACCGCGGCGGTGTTGTTGTTACCAAGAACATCAACCTTGAACTGTGCCGACGAATGCGGATCCGCTGCCTGATTACTCTTCCCAGCATTGGTTACGAAGTTCATGGACAGAACCTCGCTCGGCCCGTCGATCCATGGGTTGTGGACGCCGATATTGTTGTTGTTGGTGTTGACCGTATCGCTGTTGCCGCTGCTCTTGGCCGCCAGCAGCAGGTCATGTCCGGCTGCGCTGCCGGTACCGACAAGCGTGCGCTCTGCCTGATTGCCGCCCATGAACGTGAACGTATCAGCGACCACTTCCATCGTGGTCCAGGTGTGGGTCGTCGTACCGGTCTGCACCTGCTCGGTCGTGTCGTTCGAGGCGCGAGCCGTGAGGACCGGAATGTCGTCCAGCACGCTGACCTGAAGGCTGCCGGGTCCAAGATCGGTGGTGTCGTTGTCGCCGTCGGTCGCGGTGACGTAGTTGGAAAGGTCGAAGGTCAGCGTGTTTTCGCCGTTTCCCGTCGCGTGGTCGAGCTGCGCGATCAGCGTGAAGGTGTAGGCGCCATTCGCCCCGAGAACCAGGGTGAAGACAGGCTTGTCGTACGCCGCATTATAGCCGACGCCACCACCGGCCTCGACATAACCGGTCAACGTCGAGCCGTTCGACGACAGGTAGACCTGTTGCCCCTGCGACGTAACGCCGGATAGTTCGGACGCGCTGACCGACTTCAGGGTGAAGCCGCCGTTGGCGCTCGGACCGTCCGCGCCGAAATTCACCAGCGCCGACAGGCTTCCCGTCGCGGTCAGGTGGTTGGTCGGCGTGCTGGTGTCGGTGTCGGCGGCTTCGCCTGACCGATTGTTATCGGCATTCGCCCCGCTGAGGCCGTCTTCGTCGACCGTAGCGGTTACTGTTGCATTGGCAACGAGCTTCGGACCATCGTCGGCGAAAGTGATATTGCGACCGAGCTCGATCGTGGCGCTGCTGCTCTTCGAGTCGCCGTCATTATCGGTGATCGTCGCCGTCGCCGTCAGCTTGACGAGATTGTCGGCAAGCGAGACCACCGTGCCGTCACCGCCATGATCGATAGCGTCGTACTGGGTCAGCGTGACCTTGCCAGCGCCGTCTACCGTGACCTTGAAGATGGTGTTGCTCTGCCCAACATCCTGGAACATGAAGGCGGTCGAGCCGTAGATCACCCCATTGCTATGATAGAGATAGATGGTCTGGTTATCGCTCTTGAGCCCGGATGAGCTGCCCTGGGTAACCGAAAGCGAATAGCTCGTGGCGACATTCCCCGCGCCATCCGCGCCGTAGCTGGAGACAGCGTTGAACACGCCGGCGAAGCTCTGGCTGGCCGTATCGTAATTGGTGCCGATGGTGTCGGCGTCCTGCGTGGCCAGCACAACATTCGCCTCACCACTAGCGGTCAGCGTGATCGACGGCGTGTGGTCATCGAATCTGATATTTCCGCCGAGATCGACCGTGGCGCTGCTGCTTCTCTTGTCGCCGTCATCGTCGGTGATTGTCGCCGTCGCCGTCAGCTTGACGAGATCGTTGGCGAGCGAGATGCTCGTATTATTGCCCTCGCCGAGATGATCGATGGCGCTGTACTGCGTCAGCGTCACTGTGCCGCCGCTGCTTACCTCGATCTTGAACACCGTGTTGCCAACGTTGATGTCGTTTGTCGAACCGGCGGTAGAACCGTAGACAACGCCGTTCTTCACAAACAGGTGGATCGCTTGGTCGTCATGCGACAGGCCGCTCAATCCGCCCTGACCGGTCACCGAAAGCGCGTAGCTGGTGACGGTGTTGCCAGCGCCGTCCGCGCCGTAGCTGGAAACGGCGGTGAACACGCCGGCGAAGCTCCGGCTGGCCGTATCGAAATTGTTTCCGATGGTGTCAGCGTCTTGCGTGGTCAGCGTGATCGCGGCGTCGCTGCCCGCTGTCAGCGTGATCGACGGCGTGTCGTCGTCGAATTTGATATTGCCGCCGAGATCGATCGAAGCGCTATCAGTCGCCTTGTCGCCATCATGGTCGGTGATCGTCACCGTCGCCGCCAGCTTGACGAGGCCTTCGTCGAGCGAGATGACCGAGCCATTGCCGTTGCCGACATGATCGATGGCGTCGTACTGGGTCAGCGTGACCTTGCCAGTGCCGTCCACGGCGATCGTGAAGATGGTGTTGCTCTGCCCGACACCATGGGACGACGAGGCTGTCGAACCAACAATCTCACCGTCGATCTCATAGAGATAGATCGTACGACCGTCGCTTTCGAGGTGCGAGTCCACGCGGTCGCCGAAGCGACCATGCTCAAGGCTGAGCGCATAGGTGGTCTTTGTAGTACCCGGGCCATCCGCACCATAGGAAGAGGCGATCGTGAAGGCCTTCGAGAAATCGGCGCTCGCCGTGTCGGTGCCTACGACCCCACTCCCGATCGTGTCGTGATCCTGCGTCTCAAGGGTCGGCGCCTTCGAATCGGAGGCGGAGATCGCCGCCACCGGCACGTCGTCGATGACGCTGACGAGGAAGCTCCTGGCGTCGAGCGTTACGCTGTCGTTGTCGAAATCGGTGTACTGGACCAGGCTTGACAGGTCGAGCTTCAGCACACCCTCGCCATTGTTGCCATAGCTGTGGTCGAGATTGTCCCTGAGTTCGAATTTCCAGCTGCCGTTGTCGTAGACGGTGAGAGTGAAGACGTCATGCGCGCCTTCGTCAGTGGTCCCGGCCGTGATGGTCTGATAGTGGCCGTTGCCGTCGGCGCCTTCCGCGACCGAGGTTACCGAAACGAGGCTGCCGCCCGACTTTACGCTCGCGCCGCCGTCGGTCTTGATGGCGTTGCCGACCAGCTCCGAGCTGAATGAGAAATGCCCGCCTTCGTCGGCGCCGGTGTTGACCAGCGTGGCGAGCGAATTCGCGCCGTTGCCGCTGACGACCGCGGTGGTATTGTCGTGGAAATGGCCATAGTGGCTGATGTCGTCGTCCGTGGCCGAGCCCGAGCCGCCACTGGTATCCTCATTGCCGTTGAGCTGCTCTTCCTCGACCGTACCCGAGACATGGGCTCGACCGGCCGTGGTCGGCGCGTCGTCGGTGATAGCGATTGTCAGGCCGCCGGTCAGCGGGATGCTGTCGCCATCGCCGTCGGTCGCCTGGAGCAGGCGGCCGAAGTCGATGGACAGGCTGGTAGCACCGGTGCCATGGTCGATCTGATCGAAAAGCCTGAAGGTGTAGTCGCCGTCATTCGACAGGGTCAGCGTGAAGACGACGCGCGCCCCATCACCCTCGCCCGCCGTCGCGGTGAGGACACCGTTCGCGACCGTGTAGCTCAACGCGTCGCCATGCGAGGACAGCGCATTGAGGCTGCTTACGTCGCCGGTGAAGGAAAAACCGCCGTTGCCGTCGTTGCCGAAGTTCACGACGCTCGCGATCGAGCCGCTGATTGTCGCGGGGCCTGGCAGATTGTTAGAGGCATTGCCGGTATAGGAGCCGTCCGCGTTGCCGTCGTTCGGGCTCGTACCCTGCGAAAGCGACGTCTTGATGTCGTCTTCAGCGACCTTGGCGCTCTGAAGCGCCTGCTGGTCGATGCTCGGGCTGTCGTCATCGACATTGACGCTGATCGTGCCGGACACGTGGTCGCCGTCGCCGTCATAGATGTCGAAGCCGAAGTTCAGGACCAGATTGTCCTCAGTGCCCGTTGCGGGGTGAGCGAGGGCGGCGTTGAGCGTAACCGAGTAGGTGCCGTCGGCATTGACCGTGACGACGATCGCGTTGTCGACGTGCAGGCTGCTCCAACTCATGAAGCCGCCCTGGCCATTCTGCGTCCAGACGCCTTCGCCCAGCGCCTCTGCTGTACCCTTGCCGGTGTCGTCAATGTACATGACCGAGAGCAAAGCGTTGCCGAGGCCGGTGATCTCGATATGGCCGAGCCCATCCGAGCCCGCATCGAAATCGATCGTACCGGTCACGGTGGCCCCGTGACCGTCGTCACCAGTGCCGCCCTGGTTGCCAGCTTCGCCGACATCCTCGTCGTCAAGGATGGCACTGTTGCCGGTCACCGACACGTTGGCGAGGAACGTGCCGTAGCTGTCGGCTTTCCCGGTTTCCTTGAATTCCAGCGTGTTCGATCCCGCGTCGGCGCCGCCGACAATGGTGAAGCTATACGTCTTCATCGGCCCGGTCGGGTCGATATCGAGTACGACCTCGCCGCCGAACGTGACGAAAAGGTGCTTGCTGCCCTCCTGTGCCGCGCCGGCCTCGAAGGTAAGGGTGTAGCTTTCGCCCTCTGCCAGTTTGAGCACCTGCGAGACCGCTACATCGCCCGGCGATGCGTCGAGGTCGATCATGTATCCGTTCGTCGAGGAATGCATGCCGAGATAGCCGTCGCCAACGCGCTCAAGCTGCGGGGCGCCCTCGGAACCGTCCGCCCAGGCGATGTGCCAGTCGCCCGAGACACCGATGTTGTTGACACCGCTATTCTCGTTCCAGGCATTACCGTTAGGGGTAAAGTTGTCGAAGAAGAATGAGCCCGAATAGTCGCCGGCTGGCGCCGGGACCGAGAGCAGAATCGGGCCGTCGTCGCTGAAGCCAATTTTGTCGCCAATATCAATGGTTGCGTCGACTTTGTCGCCGTCGAAATCGCCGACCGTAACCTTGGCGCTGACCTGGCCGGACTTGATGAAGTCGATCTCGTCCTGCGAGTTGCTATCGGTGTTGTAGATCGAGACATACTGGACCATAGACAGCTGGCCAGTGACTGGATCGATCGTAAGGGCGAATGCGGCGGGATCGGCACCGGTGACCTCGCCGTTCTCGGCGTCATAACGACCGACGATAAGGCCATTTTCCTCGAAGAGGTAGATTTCGTGGCCGCCCGTGGTCTTAAGGCCGGAATCGTGATTGTTGCCGGAGCCGAGTTCGAGCGACCACTGGACCGCGTTCGTGCCGCCAGGACCATTGATGCCGAACTGTATATCGGCCTGCAAGAGGCCGGTGGTCGCGTATTGCACCCCGTTCATATGCCCATCAGAGCCTTGATTGCTAACACCTTTGAACAGGTCCGCAACATCGGAGAAGGCCGTATCGTTGTCCGGGCTGGTCTGGATGCCTGCCGATTCATCGAGCACGAGCGTCGCGGCAAGGTTGCCGAGCTTGACGACGTGCACGCTGACTGTCGGCGAACCGTCCGGGACCGCTGGCGAGGTCGGTACGCTGACCGTCGGCGAACCGTCCAGGACCGCTGGCGAGGTTGGTGGGGTTGGATTTTGGCCGTGCCTGCCGGCTCCGCCGAAGATGCGCCCGGGCTGACCATCCGGCTGGTCCGTGTTCAGCAGGAGGTCCGCTATCAGTGGCGGCAGATGGGGAGGCTGCTGGATCGTGTCGAAGTTGCCGCCCGAGCTTGGCGCGGATGCGCTTGCCGAATAGGAGCCATCGGGACCGGCCGCGACGTTGATGTTGTTCTGTTCGAGGGCGGCGATCACCGCCTGCTGCGGCAGTTCGACTTCGCCGAGCAGGAAGGTCGGGACGTGGAGCGCGCCGTTGACGATGACGATCTCGGTGCCGTCGGCCTGGACGAGCACGAGGTTGTTGCCTTCCACGTGAATGTCGTCGATCGAGGTGCCCGCCGGCAGGTGGGCGACATTGTTCTGATCCGGGACAATTTCACCGGACAGCGCGGCCACCTGTACGGCCGGCGCCTCGGCGACGCGATCGGTCTTTTCCGTCTGCTGGCCCGTCTGCTGGCTGCTATCTGCCTGCGCGACCTCTACGCCCCTTGCGGCGGAAGTCTGATGGGCTGCGTCCTCATGAATATCCGAAATGAAGTCGTGCGAAACATGTTCGCAATCAACTGCAGACGTATGCGGATCTTCGATAGACATAACAAATACCCCAATGTGAAACTGGGGCCAAATAATTATGCCGCGAATACAAAAGCAATACTGCCCACGCCCCGCGGATATAGCCGGTTATGCATCCACCCAAAAAAGTTCACAAACAGTTAACCGCGACGGCCTTGATCTGCTAACATTCTAATAAAATTAATGGAATAAGGCGTTTCTCGTGCCTTAAAACCGCGCCCCCTCGAGACGTCGATTCGACGCCGCCCAAGGCACTCCGCTCGTCAAAGGCAGAGTGCAACATGGGTTAAGGAGATGGACTACGAGGGCTTCGACGACCCCATCTGAATTCGATGGAGACCTAACGTCCCGGCGCCACGAGGCAGAAGAAGGCGCCCTGCGGGTCCAGCGCCTGAATGATCCAGCTGCCGCCGGGGACTTCCATGGGACCGTGCAGAACCTTGCCGCCGCCCGCATTGACGCGCTCGATGGCCGAATCGATGGCCGGAACGTTGAAGTAGTAGCACCACGCCGGCATCGGTACGGCCGGTGGCTTCGTCATGATGCCGCCGACGGCGGTGCCATGCTCGGCGAAGATGTGGTAGACGCCCATGTCGCCCATCTCGAAATCGCGGTCCTTCGTCCAGCCAAACATCTTCGAATAGAAGGCGAAGGCCTCTCCGCCATTGCCGGCATAGAGTTCGTGCCAGCCGACCTGGCCTGGCGAGCCCATGGGCGCTTCCGGCGGCGCGTTGTCCATCGGCGCCGGCGTCATGATGCAGATGACCGCGCCATGCGGGTCCGCGACGACGGCAAACCGACCGATGGTCGGGATGTCTTCCGGCGGACGGCGTACCGAGCCGCCTGCGGCCGCGAAGTCCTTCGCTGACTTGTCTACATCGTCGACAGCGACGTAGCCGGTCCAGTTCGGGGGAATGCCCTTGCCTTCCAGCTCTGCCGGAAACTCCATGAGACCGCAGACGCCGACGCCGTTTGCCTCGAAGATCGTATAGGGCGGCTGGCCTTCGACCGTCATGCCAGTCGTCGTCCAGCCGACGACTTTTCCGTAGAACTCGATCGCGGCCCCGGTGTCCGGGGTCATCAATTCGCACCAAATGAACTTGCCGTGGGTATCGGACATCGTGATCTCCCTTCACGTTACATTTTCTGGCTCTGCTCGATGAATGGAACGAGCAGGCGATTGCGGCCTGATGTCCGCGATCTCTTCATACGGCACCATCCTTTCCGACGGATGACGGGGCCCTAGGTCAGTGGCATCGGGCCGGCGCCTGCTGCGCCTGTTCGTATTCGTCGTGACGCTTGACGAAGCCCATCGTCGAATCCTCGTTGCGGCCCCTGGGCGCGCGATCGAGAATCATCAGCGTTCCGACCATTTCCTCCAGACCGCGAGCGTAGCTCGAATAGGTATGGAACACATTCCCCTGCTCGCCCTTGTAAAACGCACTCATGCCGGGAAGCTCGTCGTTTGCGTTTTCGGATTCGATTGCAGTGAAATTGTAGACGACCTGCCCTTTGGCAAGGTCCTGCGGGGTAAAGGAGACGTGATAGTCGAAATTGAAATCGGTGCCCGACGACGAGACCCAGGGGAAGTTCCAGCCCATCCGCGTCTTGTAGGCCTCGATGTTCCCAAGAGATGCGCGCGAGACGGCGACCCAGGTGACGTCGTGGTTGTTCAGATGCGGCAGCGTGCCATCGACGTGATCGGAGAGAAAGGAGCAGCCGGGGCAGCCGGCATCCCAGTCCGGGCCGAGCATGAAGTGGTAGACCATCAGCTGGCTGCGGCCGTCGAAGAGATCGGACAGGGTCTTTCTCCCCTGCGGCGTGTCGAAGACATAGTCCTTGTCGACCTTCACCCAGGGCAGCGCCATGCGCTCGGCATTGAGCCGGTCACGCAGACGCGTTGCTTCCTTCTCCTTCAGAAGCAGTGCGCGACGGGCTTCCAGCCATTCTTCACGGGAAACGACTTGGTTCTGCATCGTGTGCGCCCCTCCTGCGGCGCGACCGAGACGGTCCATTCTCCTTTTCCTTGACTATATATATTGATATCAATATAAAATAGGCATGTCAAACTCGATAGAGATCCCCTTTTCAACGACGCTGCTGGTGCGCGACAATTGCCTGTGCCTGCACGCCCAGCGGGCGGCGCGTGCACTTGCCCGCCTTTTCGACGACGCACTGCGGCCCGTGGGCCTTACCAACGGGCAATTCTCGCTGATGATGTCGCTCAACCGGCCCGAACCGCCGCCGATGGGGCCGGTCGCCAAGCTGCTGGCGATGGACCAGACGACCTTGACGGCGGCGCTGAAGCCGCTGCAGCGCAGGGGCTGGGTGATCGTCGTTCCAAACCCGAGGGACAGGCGCGGTCGTCTCCTGTGCCTGACGGCCGAGGGCAAGTCCGTACTGGCAGCAGCACTGCCGGTGTGGGAAAGCACCCATTCCGCGCTCGAAGGCGCCTTGCCCGAGGGCAACGCGGACAGGCTGCGGCAGGATCTCCTCACGCTCGCCTAGTAGGGTCCGATACGGGGATCGCCCGCGAAATCCTCACGCGCAAACCCGATCCTGATCTTCGGAAAATCGCAAAGCGCCTGAACGCCCATGGCCGAAAGGCGAATGCGCCAGGTCTGGCGTTCGACGGGCAAGCGGGCGGCAAAGGCGGCGGCGCTCAGCAGCGCGATGTTTCGACCATGCCCGGGATCGCGGACGGACTCGTAGAGGATCGCCTGGCAATGTGCGTCACGCGCCGCATCGGCCAGCACCTGGCAGGGCTCGTAACGCAGCAGATCGGTCCACACCGCGCGATCGCGGTCGAGCGGCGGTTGCGTGAGGTCGACGGCGGCGGCGGCCTCGACCGCCGCCGCAAAGGCGGTGTATTCGGCGGCGTTGGACGGAAACGGCGTCTCGGGCGAGTCGGCAAAGAACAGCAGGCGGTAGAAGGACATTTCGGCCAGCGCCGTCTCGACCTTCTCCGAGGCGTAGAACACGCCGAGGGTGCGCCCTGCCCTGCGAAAGCGCGAGCCGTGCGGATAGATCGCGCCGTAGCGAAAGGGTGTGGCCAGGAGATAGTCGAGCCCGGCGCATTCCGGCGGCAGCGCGGGCTTGCTTTCGTCGAGCAGTTTTTCGAGCAGCGCCTGCTCCTCCAGCGTGTCGACGATCTTCAGCGTCGAGATCTGATGCTGCGCTTCGACCAACCGCCAGAACCGCCCCGAGACGGTATGCGTCTCAGACGACAGCGCGGCGGGCGTCCAGGTATGCAAGGACATCGGTCAATCCAGAAATGCTGACGATCTTTTCGAGCGGAGCGGCGCCAAGCGCCGTATTGGCATTGCGCAGCCATTGCCGGGCAACGGCTTCGTCACCGCCGACGATCGCATCGAGCGAACGAAAGACGCGAACGAGGAGAATGGCGAGTTCGAAGGACTTGGAGCCGCGGTCGAGCAGGTAATCCTGCCGCTTCATCCGCGAGATGGTGGCCTCGGAGAGCCCGAGGACGGCAGACAAGGTACGGGCGCTGATGCCCAACCGATCGGCAGCGTTGACGGCGGCCTTGGTGATGACTGCCGCTTCCGAAGATCGCACACCTGATATCGAGTTTGCTATTGCCATGACTGCATCCTTTCCTTGGAAATATTATAGTTACTTTATTTCAGATGAAAAGAGATGGCTTGCTCTATGAGGAGAAGAAGCGCTTTTTGCCCGAAGCGGACGTCCTGCCGATACGACACCCATGCTGGATGCTTGGGCGCAACCGTCCGGCCGGACGATCGCAGATCTGGACAGGCTGATACCGTTCAGGCGTATTAGAAGCCGGACGTACCATCGCTCGTTGCCTCCTGGCATCGAGCGAGGTGGAATTCATGTCCGGTTCCCTCGTCGAGATCACGGGGGCGCAAGCAGTCACATAGGGGGCGCCAATGAAGATCGATCCGAAGCGGATGACAATGGGGTTCGTCGGGACGGGAACGATTACGGAGGCCGTCGTCACCGGGCTGGGCAAGACGGGGTTTCGGGACACCCCGATCGTGCTGTCCCCTCGCAGCGAAAGCGTCGCCGCCCGCCTTGCCGCGGCAAACGAGAACGTGTCGATCGCTTTGAGCAACCAGGATGTCCTCGATCGATCCGATCTCGTATTCGTGGCGGTGAGGCCGCAGATCGCCGAGGAGGTCGTCCGCGCGCTCCGATTTCGGCCGAACCACCATGTCATCAGCTTTGTCGCGGCCACGCCACTCGATCGGCTGCTGGCGTGGATCGACCAGCCTGTTCGGCTGAGCCAGGCAATTCCGCTTCCGTTCGTCGCCGATCTCCAGGGCGCGACCGCGATCCACCCGCCTGACGAGGTTTCAAATTCCGTCTTCTCGACACTCGGAGCGGCGGTCCAGGTCGAAAGCAAACGTGAGTTCGATCTTCTCGCGGTGGCGAGCTCCATGATGGGCACCTATTTCGGCATCCTGGACGCGACGGCGGCCTGGCTGGAGAGCCAGGGTCTCCCGCGGGCCGCTGGCGACGCCTTCCTCCGTCAGTTGTTTTCCGGCCTCGACAATGCCGCCCGTTCAAGACCCGTCATGAGCTTTGACGAACTCGTGGGCGAGCATTCGACCAAGGGCGGGTTGAACGAACAGGTCCTCGAGGACTTCCGCGACTTCGGTGGGACCGAGGCGCTGCAAAAGGCTCTTGATCGAGTTCTTACTCGCATTCGTCCTTTAGAAAGCGAACTCTCTTGAAGTCCGCATTTGGCGAATTCCGGCCGAGGCATTCGTCCGCGGTCGGCCCACTGCTGACAATCGCCTAAAAATACCCCATATGGCGGCTTATTGGGCCGAAGCGGTCCCAGGTCGGGAGATCGCGAAGCAGTTTCGCACAACCACTTTTGCTCGATAGTCAATATCAACCGGGCGGCACCTGCTCCATGATGATCTGCGTGGGCAGCATCGGCGCCTCCGCTCCGAAATAGGTTTCGAGCAGCGGCAGAAAGTCGTCCGACCGATAGAAAAAACCCGTCAAGCACGATCGGCCAGCAGGCGGAAATCGGCGTCGTCGCGGCGCAGCGCTATCGCATAGGGTTCATCGGTAAACAGGCGATCGCCGATCTCCAGCAAGGACCGATCGCCCGCGCCTGGCCAGGCTGAGGAGCAGCACCTGGTCGGCGATATAGGCATCGATCCTGCGATCCTCCAGCGCCGCAAGCCCGTCCTCGTGGGTGTCGAAATCGGCAAGCCTCGTTTCTCCGCCATTCCTCTGGTAGAGGAGGTCTTCCCAGCCGTCGCGGCTAACACCGGCGTTCACAAGGAGACACCAAAGTACAGACGCGCAAACTCGCACAAGATCTTGAAGTCTCGGCACTGTCGCTTGGCGCCATGGGATATGGAGCAGTCCGCGGCCTTCCCGACAGGGTAGACATGATTTCGCTCATCCGGACAATGGTCGACCGCGGAATGGACTTCTTCGACACGGCCGGCCCGCTGCCATCGGGAGGCAGCGCCTGCTGCCCCCTCATCCGGACCTCCGGGCGACCTTCACCCGGTAGGAGAATGTCAATCAGGCTACCGTGACCGGAACCTCGGTCGAAGTGCGCATGGCATGGCTGTAGGGGCATACGATGTGGGCGGCAGCGGCAAGCTTTTCAGCGGTCGGCCGGTCGAGACCCGGAATATGCACGCTCAGCGCCACCTCGATGCCGAAGCCGGTTCCATCCTCGCGCGGGCCGATGCCGACCGTCGCGCTGACGGTCGTGTCTTCCGGAATCTTGACCTTTTCCTTGGCAGCGACAAATTTCAGGGCACCGAGGAAGCATGCCGAATAGCCGGCTGCGAAGAGCTGTTCGGGATTGGTGCCGGTGGCGCCGTCGCCACCGAGTTCCTTCGGAACAGTCAGCGTCACATCGAGAACGCCGTTTTCGGAAACAGCGCGGCCGGCGCGGCCACCGGTGGCTGAAGCTTTGGTGGTATACAGGATAGGCATGTCAGTCTCCTTTGCGGTTGGGTTGATTTTGTATAATGCACAATTAAATTGTACGCAAGTTAATTTTGCAAATTGCATTCCGAATCCGAAAGGAGGAGAATGCACCGCTCAGGAATAACGGCAATGAAAACGCAAACGACAAAGACGATGGAAATTCCGGAAGAGGAAAAGCGGCTGGAGAAACAGCTGTGCTTTGCAGTCTATTCGACAGCGCATGCGTTCACGCGGGCCTACAAGCCGATCCTCGACAAGGTCGGCCTCACCTACCCGCAGTATCTGGTCATGCTGGTGCTCTGGGAGAAATCGAAGCTGCCGGTGAAGACGATCGGCGAGCAGCTGGATCTCGATTCCGGCACGCTGTCGCCGTTGCTCAAGCGCCTGGAGCAGAACGGGCTGATCACGCGTACCCGCGACCCCCGCGACGAACGGCAGGTGATCGTGGCCCTGACGGCCAAGGGACATGGCATGCGCAGCGAGGTCGATACCATCATGGCTTCGATCGGCCAGGCAGCCGGCTGCACGCTCGAGGAGATGGTGACGATCCGCGAAATGCTGCAGGGGCTGCGCGCCAACCTGACCACGGCCGTTTGAGGCGCGCGCGGGCGCCATAGAGGCCGCATCCGGCTATGCCGGCGCTCTGTCGCCGCGTGAGCCGGCTTCGCGAAGCGATTTCATCATTTCTCTCAGCCCCCGGCTCAGATGCTTGTCCCGGCGTACGACCATGCCGAGCCCACGGACGAGCCTCGGATTGGCGGGCGACGTCTCAAGAAACCCTGCCCGATCGCGCCTCAAAGCCAACCCCGGCAGGATCGACCAGCCAAGCCCTGCCGCCACAAGCTCCTTGATAGCCTCGACACTTCCAAACTCCATGGCCGGCCGCGCCGTCACTCCTGCTGCGCTCATCCAACCGTCTATGCTTCGGCGCGTGTTTCCGCCCTCGTAAAGCAGAAGCGTCTTCCCCACCAGAAAGGCGGCATCCGGCCCTTCGGCCGGCATCGCCGAACCGTGGGGAGCAACCACGAGAAGCTCGTCATCATAGAACGCCTCAATCTCGAAGGATCGGCCGGAGGCCGGCAAGGTGACCACTGCCAGATCGAGGGCGTTTGATTCCAGGTCGCGCAGGATATCGTCAGTGTTTCCGATGCGCAGAGTAATTTCCAGTCCCGGCATTTTCGCCTTTGCCCTTGAGATGGCCAGCGGTAGAAGGTGGATGGAGGCGGTCGCGCCGCTTCCGATGCGCACTCGCCCGCCAAGCCCGCTTTTATGCGGCGCCATCGCCTCCCCGGCCTGCGCCAGTTCCTGCAGGATACGCCGCGCGTAAGCCAGGAGATCGAGGCCGGCGACCGTCGGCTGCGCGCGCCTTCCGACGCGTTCGATAAGGCGCACGCCGAACCATTGCTCCAGCAGCTTTACCTGCAGACTGACCGCCGGCTGCGTTATGCCGGCCTTGTCAGCCGCCGCCGTAAAGCTGCCGAGTTCAGCGACATGAACAAAAGTCTGCAATTGGTCGAAGCTAAATGCCATCGAAAGTTTCTCTTATGCTTTGCATAAGATACATAAGCTTCCTTAGGGAAGACATCCAGCGCATCGTGAGGGGAAGCAACATCGGAGACTGAACAGCATGACAACGGACACGTCCCGCAACGGGCACAACGCCTTGGAAAACCGCCTCTCTCGATCTCCCTGGCTGCTCTTCAAAGCTGCCGCTCTCACATTGGCGATCGCGGCGAACCGGATGAGCGGGAAACTGATCGGTATCAGCAAGAAGCGCTGCAGCCGCCAAGCACTTTCCGAACTGACAGATCAACAGCTGGACGATATCGGGCTTACCCGCTCCGAGGTCAAAGTCGAGACCGCAAAGTCGTCGTTCTGGTTCTGATGTCGCCTATCGGGGGTCGGCCGCAGCGCGAGGCGGGCCTCTCTCCCTCGGGGAGAAAGAGGCCAACGCTGTCTTACTGCAGGACCACGACCGGCGCCTTGTTCGGCACGCGGTCGTAGAGATCTATGATGTCCTGGTTCAGCAGCCGAACGCAGCCCGACGAGACGGCCTTGCCGATCGAGCGCCAGTCCGGATTACCGTGGAGGCGATAGAGCGTGTCTTCGCCATTCGAGAAGATGTAGAGCGCGCGGGCGCCGAGCGGGTTTTTCAGGCCCGGCTCCATGCCACCGTTCTCGATCGAGTATTTGGCAAGCTCCGGCTGACGGGCGACCATCTCGTTCGGCGGCTTCCAGCGTGGCCATCTCTGACGCCACTGGATCACGCCGGAGCCCTCCCAGGCGAAGCCTTCGCGGCCGATACCGACGCCGTAGCGCATCGCCGTGCCGCCGGGCTGGACCAGATAGAGGAAGCGTGACGGCGTATCAACGACGATCGTGCCGGCAGGCTGGCCGGTCGGATCGATCACCTGCTGGCGATAGAAGCGCGGATCGATCTGCTGGAAGGGAACGGCGGGGATAAGGAACCCGCCATCCTCGATCGGACCGTACATGACGGCCAGTTCCGCGTCGGTTGGCGCCGGAACCGTCTGGAAGGCGCGAACCGGATTGGGGAAGGACATCGGTTGGCCGACGGGTGTGGCAGTGCCCGATGTGGACGCGCAACCTGCCAGCGCCGAAGCCGCCGTCATCGCCGAAAGCGAAAGAAAGCTGCGGCGGGAAATAGATTTTTCAAAGCTCATGCGCGGGTCTGTTTTCCTTTAGCACGGGAACTGCGGACGCCTTTCCCTGGACGGTTTGTTCAACGCCGGTGACAACAGGAATGAAAATATCCCGTTGCGTTAAATAAACCATAACCTCACGAACTCGTGTCCTCACTTGGACAGACGTTCTCGCATGCCCTGTTGCGCGGCTACATCACCACGATCTCGGCCTTTGCCGGAACCCGATCGTAGAGATCGACGACATCCTGGTTCAGCATGCGCACGCAGCCCGACGAAGTCTGCTTTCCAATCGACTGCCAGTCGGGCGTCCCGTGGATACGATAGAGCGTATCCTCGCCGTTCTTGAAGATATACATCGCCCGCGCACCGAGCGGATTTCCGAGCCCGGGGTTCATGCCGCCATTCTCTGCGGAGAAGGCGCGGACATCCGGCTGGCGCGACACCATTTCGGCCGGCGGCGTCCAGCGCGGCCATTTTTGCTTCCACTGGATGACGCCGCGACCGGACCAGGCATAGCCCTCGCGCCCGATGCCGACGCCATAGCGCATGGCCTTGCCACCGGGCTCGATGAAATAGAGATGCTTGGTCTTGGTGTCGACGACGATGGTGCCTGGCTTCTCGTTGGAGGGATAGGCGACTTCCTGGCGCATGTACTGCGGATCGATGCGGCTGACGGGAATGGCCGGCAGCGTAAAATCATTGTCGCGCACCTGACCATACATGGCGCTGTTAACCGGGTTTGTAGCCGGCAGGCCGTAGGTCCGACTATAATTCGCGCCTGGCAGGCCATAAGTCTGATTGTACAGCGTCGGCGGCTCGATCTCGCGCCTCTGCGGCACCGGGGTATCCACCGCCCTGACACGCAGCGGATCGACGCCCGGCGGCTTATAGAACACCGGCGACGTCTCCTGAACGAAGCGGGCCGGGTCGGTTGCGCCGGTATCGGGAACGAGGATGTTGCAAGCGCTCAACGACAGAGCCGCAACAGCAAGCCCGGCAATGGACGACAGCCGGCTGAGACCATTCATAAAACCACCCTCATCGATGACAGCGACACGTATAATCGCTGGCAAGATGGCAGGCGCGGCTGGCGCGAAGCTGGTGACATCGCTCGCGAGGGTGCAGGGCACTAGGCCGTCAACCCCATGGCGGCTATGCCGTCACCCCATGAAAGAAGCGGATGCTCTGGGCGATCTCGTCGGGCAGAGCCGAGGTGTGATTGCCGGTTACCGTATCCGTCTCGATGTGCACTCCCGCCGAACGGGCGCGGCTTGCAAGGAGGCCGGCGCGGTCGTTGAAGTGCGCCTCGTCGGTGCCATGAACCACGCGGACGGGACATTTGAAGCTCTGCGCATAGCAAAGCGCACTGCGCACCTCGAACTCGTGGTTGTTCCGGTCGTCGAAGCGAATGTCCTGCGGATAGCGGTTGAAGAACCGGAAGGCGTCCGGATTGCCCGAGATCGGTGCGGCGGCCCGGAACTTGTGACTGCTCATCGCGGCAAGCATGGTCAGCGTTCCGCCGATGCTGTGGCCGGCGATGAAGAGACGGTTCGGATCGACGCCCGGAAGATGCGCGAGACGGTCGGCCGCAGCGAGAACGTCGTCCACCTCGTCATAGAAACCGGAGAAGTTCCCCATCTGGCCGTTTTCACCCCTCATCGACGGCATCATCACGATGTGGCCCGCATCGACATAGGGGGCCATCAAGTTCCAGTGCCCGATGCCCATGGCGTTGCCGCCGTGCAGGAATAGCACCGCTGGTTTCGGCTTGCGTTCACGCTTGTACTTCGACACCCAGGCGACCAGCTCGAGTTCGCCGCCATAGCCGGAGCGATAGAACATCTTCTCCGCACCCGACGGCGCGTCGAGCGGTTCATAGTTGTCGGGCGCCGGCCCCTTCTGCAACAGCTTGGTGCGGAAGTGATTGCGAACCTTGGCGTAGTCGCGAGTGATGAGGCGCGGCTCGGCTGGAACATCGAACGCGTTTGCTATGCGCGGAAGGATCATCGCTCCAGCCATGCCGGCGAGAAGCAGGCGGCGCTGGCGAAGAAACGCATTGTTCTTTTCTGTTGTCATGGCACTCTTCCGTCATTGCATCAATCTGGCCCGGCAACTTGGAAAATTGCACCCGACATCCGCCGCCGCCAACACACATTGTGTTGAGAAGCCGCCGGCTGCGTCATTTTGCATCAGGAAAAAGCCATCATGGCGCCTTTGCATCGATCATGGCGACCAGAGTCTGGAGACGATCGGCCTCGTAGGACGGCTTTTCCGGACGCAATCTGGCGATTCGGGGGAAGCGCATGGCGACGCCCGACTTGTGACGATTCGACCGGTTTATGCCTTCGAAGGCGACCTCGACGACGAAGCCGAAGTCCCTGTCGGCCCTGACGGCACGCACAGGCCCGAAACGCTCGGTCGTGTTGTTGCGGACAAACTTGTCGAGAACCTCGAGCTCGGCATCCGTAAAGCCGAAATAGGCCTTGCCGACCGGCACGAGCTGTTCCCCATCGGGGGTTTCCGTCCATACGCCGAAGGTGAAATCCGAATAGTAGCTGGAGCGCTTGCCATGACCGCGCTGGGCATACATCAGTACTGCGTCGACGTTGAATGGATTGCGCTTCCACTTGAACCACGGCCCCTTAAGGCGACCCGCCTGGTAGATGCTGTCGCGCCGCTTGATCATGACGCCTTCGATGACGGGATCAGGCGGTGACGACCGCAACCGATCGAGCTCCTCCCATGAAGTGAAATCCACCAGCGTCGAAAGATCGAAACGCTCGTGCGGAGCCAGCTCGATGATGTCGGAAAGGCGGTGGCGGCGATCGACATAGGCGCGCGCGCGCACATCCTCCTCCCCGTCGAAGAGCAGGTCGTAAGCACGAATGAAGGCCGGGTACTCCTCAAGCATCCGGGCAGTCACCGTCTTGCGGTTGAGGCGTTGCTGCAGGTCGGAGAAGGTGCGAGTCGGGCTGTTCGAGCGCGCAGTGCCTCCCACCAGCAGTTCACCGTCCAGCACGCCATTGAAGCTGATGGCGTCGACGATATCGGGAAAGGCAGCCGAGATATCGTCGCCCGAGCGCGAATAGATCTTTCTGGTCTCGCCCGAGCGCGACAGCTGCACGCGGATACCGTCCCATTTCCACTCGGCCGCGTAGTCGGCCGGGTCCAGGCCGTCCAGGTCGCCTTCGCCCACCGGATTGGCGAGCATGACGGAGTGGAATATTGCCGGCGTCGCCAGCACCGGCTTGCCGCCCCTGTCCTCCAGCCACGCGAACAGGGTTTCGTAGGGCGGCTGCAGACCATGCCAGAGCGTTTCGATCTCTGTCACGTCCTTGCGGCCGAGATCTGCGAGCGCCTGTTTGGCCAGGCGGGCGGAGACGCCGATGCGCAATGCGCCGGTCGCAAGCTTGATAAAGGCGAAGCGGCCCGAGGCGTCGAGGTGATTCAGCAACTCGCGGACGAAGCCGCGCACCTCCGTCCGCCCCAGCGAATTCATCCGCACGACGACGTCGCCGAGCCGCGGCTGGACAAGCGCTGACCGCTCGATATCCTTCTCGTTGTCCCAGACCAGCGCGATCGTCTCGGCCAGGTCGCCGACATAGTCGTAGGAATAGCGAAAGAGCACCTCGTCCATACGTTCGAGCACGAGTTCGCGCAGCATCGCCGGTTTGACGTTTCGTACCTCCAGCGTGCCGGCGATCGCGGCAAGCCCATAGCCGCGGTCGGGATCGGGCGTATCGCGGAAATAATCGGCAAGCAGCTTCAGCTTTCCGTTGCGGCTGGGGGTGAGCACCAGGCGATCGAGAAGGTCGGCGAAGGCTTTCATGCGGGCCCTCCGACGCGGGGTGATACCCCCTCCCCAACCAACATTCGTGGGGAAGACCCCTCACCGACCCCTTCCGACAAGCGGGAGGGACCAAGCTGCTGCAGCGTCTCACTCCCACGCAAAATAGCCTCGTGTTGCATCGTCGCGGGTGAAATGCCATGGGCACGTCGAGGAAGCCCTCCCCCCGTGTGGGGAGGGGTTGGGGAGGGGTCATTTCCCAAAACTGCCGGAGAGTGGCCTTCACAAACAATCGGCATCAATCCCCCTCGTCCTCATAGCCCACGAGATGGAGCGGCTTTGCCTTGATGCCATGCAATTCGCACCACCGAACCAGCGCCTCCTCGCGGCCGTGGGTGACCCACACCTCGCGGGGGTGCAACTCCGTGATGGTCTCGGTCAGCTCCGGCCAGTCGCAGTGATCGGAAATGACCAGCGGCAGCTCCACGCCCTGCTGCTTCGCGCGCTGGCGTACCATCATCCAGCCGGAGGCAAAGGCGGGCAGCGGCTCGTTGAAGCGCCGCGCCCAGCGATCGGCGAAAGCCGAGGACGGGCCGACGACGATCGCGCCTTTGAAAACGGCCTTGTCCGTGGTTTCGACTGTTGCCGGCCGCAGTTCGCCAAGCTCGATCCCCTGCCCGACATAATAGTCGCAGAGCTTTTCCATGGCACCGTGGATGTAGATCGGCTCATCATAGCCGGTGTCACGCAGCAAACGGATTACCCTCTGCGCCTTGCCAAGCGCATAGGCGCCAATCAGGTGCGTGCGATCGGGAAACTGGCGCAATGAGGCGTAGAGTTTCGCCATTTCGCCGGCCGGGTCAGGATGATGGAATACCGGCAGGCCGAAGGTTGCCTCGGTGATGAAAACATCGCAGGCAACCGGCACATAGGCCGCGCAGGTCGGATCGGGGCGGCGCTTGTAGTCGCCGGACACGACGATGCGCGTGCCGCTCTTTTCGATGGCGATCTGTGCAGAGCCGAGCACGTGACCGGCCGGATGAAAGCTGACCGTCACGCCGTTGACCGTCAGCTCCTCGCCGAAAGCTGCCGCCTGTTCGCTGACGCAGAAGCCGTCACCATAGCGAATACGCATGATGTCGAGCGTCTGGCGCGTTGCCAGCACATGGCGGTGACCCGAGCGGGCGTGATCCGAATGGCCGTGGGTGATCAGCGCGCGTTCCACCGGCCGCACCGGATCGACATAGAATCCTCCCTCCGGGCAATAAAGCCCTTCGGGTGCGGGATAGATCAATGCATCAGGTCTCATGGGCGGGAAGATAGCGGGAAATGGCGCAAGGGCCAGAGGCACCGGCCACACACCGCAGTTTTCCCGGGAGCGTCGCCTGGTCATCTCGTCCCTGGCGCGGGGATAGGCGGCACCGGACGAACAAGAGCCGTCGCGCGTTTGGCTGAACTACCGCCTCACCAGCTCGGGGATGCGGGCGGCAGGAACCGGTCTCGAAAAGCGATAGCCCTGAGCCTCGGCACCTTGCAAGGCGGAGAAAGTCGAACTGGGCGTGCGTCTCCACCCCCTCGGCGACCACCGCAAGCTTCATCGTCTGCGCCAGCCCGGCCTCGACCAGCAGCACCGGCGCCTCCAGAACTATTTCCAGCGGCTCGTTGCGGGCGATCATCTCCAGCAGCGCCTGACCGCGACGCAGCTCCTCCTGTCGCTTGCGCTCGGTCATTTCGCGCGACACGCCGATCAGGCCGACGACGACGCCGACGCCGAGGTCATTGCGCAGGGGAAGTTTCGAGGTGAGCCGGCATGTCGCTTTTCCACCGATCGTCGAGGGGACGACCACCTTGATATCGAGGCAGGCCTCGCCCCTCGCCATGATGTCCTGCTCGAATTCGAAATAGCGTCGCGCCGTCGCGAAATCGAAAAAGATCGCGTTTGCCGGCAATGCCGTCGGGATCCTCGATCCCGACGCTGGGGGCAATCATGGCGTTGGCGAATACGAAGCGGCTGACGGCCTTCAATCCAAGGTCTTCGATACCGTCGGCGAAGCAGCGGTTGCTTGCCGCGATGAGTGCTTCCGTGGCAGCAACGATCCGATTGGTTCGATATCCGTGTGGTCGACCTCGCGGCGTCCGGCACTCGCCTCATTCATGACCACTCGCCTTTGCGGCGATGACAGAAGGCGAATCCGCGTAGGCGCGACTGAACCAGCACAGGGCGTAGCGTTCATTTCCTTCGCCTGCTCAAACGGGAGAACAATGTTTCGACCTGAATTCTACGACAGATGTTGCGTAATAACGCTCCAGAACGACACAGAATTTCCGGCACGTTTCCTGCTTGTCGGAGGCAATGAACCGACCTTTAACGATATCGTCGCGCCGTGAATTTCTTCGGCTTGCAGCGGCCTCGGCAGCGGCTCTCTCGGCGCCGCGTTCTTTTGCTTCGGCACGGCAGCCCGACCTGCGCGGCTCGATCGACGCCGTCCAATACAAGACGGTTCCCGGCGCCGGCGACCGGAAGAGCACAAGCCTGCAGCGGATGATAGACGAGGCATCGCGGGCAAACGTGCCGGTGTTCCTGCCGCCCGGCGTCTACAAGGTTTCCAACCTCACCCTGCCGGACAATACGCGCATTACCGGTGTTCCGGGCGCTTCGAGGATTGTCTACACCGGCGACGGTCACCTCTTTTCAGCCGAAAACATCAAGCGGATCGAATTTTCCAACATCGCCATCGACGGCCAGAACCGCTGGCTCGGTGACTATGCCGGCGCGCTCGTGCAGTTTACCGGCGTGGACGAGGTGCTGATCGACAACTGCGAGATCGCTGGCAGCCGAAAGCACGGGCTGCAGCTCGAGCGTTGCGGCGGGCGGATCGAACGCAACCGCATATCGGGTGCCGCGCAGTCGGGCCTCTACGCCGTCGAGTCCACCGGGCTGTCGATCACCGGCAACGAGGTCTTCGACTGCGGCAACGGCGGAATTCTGGTCCACCGTTGGACGAAGGCTGCGGACAACAGTATCGTCAGTGGCAACCGCGTCTTCCGCATCGGGGCAAACGACGGCGGAACCGGGCAGAACGGCAACGGCATCAATATCTTCCGCGCGGACAACGTCATGGTGACGAACAATCACCTCTCCGACTGCGCGTTTACCGCCATCCGCGCCAACTCCTCTTCCAACATACAGATAAGCAGCAACCAGTGCCACCGATCGGGCGAGACGGCCGTTTTTGTCGAGTTCGAGTTCCAGGGGGCTGTCGTCTCAGGAAATACGATCGACGGCGCAGCCAACGGCATTTCGATCGCCAATTTCGACCACGGCGGCAGGCTGGCGAGCGTTACCGGGAATGTGGTTCGCAACCTCACCCTGAAAGGTCCCTACCTGCATGAACTCGGTTTCGGTGTAGGGATTGCTGCGGAGGCCGACACGCTCATCTCCGGCAATATCGTTGAGGGCGCGCCGCGCTGGGGCATGCAGCTCGGCTGGGGTCCCTATCTGCGCAATCTGGTGGTCACCGGCAACGTCATCTGCAAGGCGCCCGTCGGTTGCGCGATTTCAGTTGTGGACGGTGCAGGCTCGGTCGCCATCACCGACAATGTCTTTCAGGAGATCGCCGACGGCGCAGTCCTCGGTTTCGAATGGAACAAGAAGGTATCCGGCGAACTTGCGACCGCCGGACAGGCCCGATACCCGCAGCTGACCGTCGAGCGCAACCGGATCTCCTGAGCGGCAGGCTTGCCGGCGGCGTCTGCCACGCCTGGTGGCATCAAAAGCTTTCATTGATCCATAACCGCGAGCTGCTTCCGCATCGGCACCGCCGCCTCTAGGTTCGCCTCACTTCAATCAAGGGGACATTCGCAATGCTGACAATTTATGGCGTCTATCGTTCGCGTGCTTCACGCGTCTACTGGATGGCAAACGAGCTGGAGCTGGAGTTCGTATCGGTGCCGGTGCTGCAGGCAAACCGCCTCGACAATCCTCTGGCGCCCGATGCGCCGATCAACACGCTTTCACCCGCGTTCGCTGCGGTCAATCCGATGGGGCTCATCCCAAGCATCAAGGACGGCGATCTCGTCATGCACGAATCGCTGGCCATCACGCTCTACCTCGCGCGAAAGCACGGAGGCTCGCTTGCCGGCCAAACCGTCGAAGAAGACGGTTTGCTGACGATGTGGACATTGTGGGCCGCCGCCGAAGTCGAGCTGCAGACGATCAAGGTGGTGAAAACCTATGACAACGAGCAGGAGAACACCGACGAAGGCAAGGCGGCGATTGCCGTTGCCTGCCGATCGCTGAAGAAGCCGCTCGCGGTTCTGGAGCAGCACTTTGGCAACAAAGACTATCTGGTCGGCAACCGCTTCACCGCCGCCGACCTGAACCTCGCCGAAGTGCTGCGCTACGTGCAGTCGGAACAGGCATTGTTCGACGCCCATCCGAATGTTGACGCCTGGATCAAGCGCTGCCAGTCTCGACCGGCCTATCTCGCCATGCAGGCGACGCGCTTGCAGGAGCCGATCTGATCACGGAAAGAGCTTCAGGGTTTCAGCCATTTCTTCGCGAATCCAGGCCTTGAAATCCCTGACCTTTTTGGGTTCACGCACCCCTTCGGCCGTTACGAAGTAGTGGCCGAAGCCCGTTTTCGCCCGGATCCCGAACGGGGCCGCCAGTTGTCCCTGCTGCAGTGCGTAGCCGGCAAGCGTCTGCCAGGCCAGCATGACCCCCTGCCCGGCGATCGCGGCATCGAGGCAGAGCGACGCGTCGTTGAAGACGTGGCGGGTTTCGAGCGAGGCACCTTGAAGTCCGGCTTCGCGCATCCAGACCTCCCAGGTGAACATCGCATGTCCATCGATGATGGCCGGCAGCGTCAGGATGTCGACGGGCTGTCTCAGCCTCGCGGCCATTGCCGGAGCGCAGACCGGAAAGACTTCCTGCGCCAGAATCAGCTCGGCCTTTACGTCAACCCAATCGCCGCTGCCGACGCGGATGCCGATATCGACGTCGCAGAGCGCTGGGTTGACGAGCCTTGTCGTCGCGTCCATTCGCAGATTGATGTCCGGGTGGCGCTCGGCAAAGCGGTCGAGCCGGTAGACCAGCCAGCGCGCCGCAAAGACCGGGGCCACGGAGATCGTCAGGATGCTGTCGTCCCTGCGCTGCGTCGATGCTACGGCCTGCGACAGATGGCGAAAGCCCTCCGTCAGCATGGCAAGTAGGCGGGCGCCCGGCTCCGTCGCGACCATCCCCTTGGGCGTGCGTTCGAAAACGACGAGATCGAGCTGCGCTTCAGCCTTGATAACCTGCTGGCTGACGGCCCCGATCGAGACGCCGAGCTCTTCGGCAGCCGCCTGCAGGGAGCCAAGCCGTCCCACAGCATCCACAGCGCGCAGGCCGTTCAGATGAACCGAGTTTAGATTTTTCATATAGTTTTCCTATATCGACGTGCTGCTATTCTCAATTGAAATCTTACTCAGGAGGCAGGATATTCACCAAATCAAGTAAAGTATCTCCTGCGCAGGGTTAATCAAAACCTGCGTAAGCAAAACTCGGGAAAGCGAGGCATGCCATGCAACTGCTGAAGTTTTTCTTGAACCTTGAGACCATCGAGCCCCCCTATGTCAGCGACCCTGCCCAGGATCCTCTGAACCATCCGGACCTGGAGCGAATGTCGCAGACTGAACTGGCCGACCTGCCGCTCGAGCCACAGTGGCTTCCACCATCTCCCGACCAACCAACCCTTGCCCGATGCCCATAGCCCCCGACATCTGCTAGGCTTCCGTCAGAGGTCAGAGGCAAACGATCGGGGCGGAGCATGGCCAAGAGCGCAGAGACGGCATACGATCGCCTGCGGCGGCTTGTCGCCGAGGCAGATCTTCCCTGCGTCGAGGAAAGCACGTCCTATGGGAACCCGGCTCTGAAGGTGGGAGGCAAGACGTTCGTCACCGTCAGGAACAGTGAAACAGTCGTGCTTTCGATATCGATCGACGATAAGGAACGGCTAATAGAGATGGCACCCGAGATCTACTACCAGACCGATCACTACGTCGGATGGCCGCACCTGCCGCTTCGCGTCGCTGTCATCGCGGATGCGGAGTTGAAGGAACGGCTGATCGGCGCGTGGATTTACCGCGCGCCGAAGAGACTGGCGGCAGGCTTCCGGCGATAATCAGCGGGCCGACGCTGCCTGCCAAGGCTCCCGGTTCGTCGATCAGGCCTGTTCGCGGGCCAGGGCACGCTGCACGGCGGGGCGCTCCATCATGCGGGCATAATGCGCCGTTGCCTTGGAAAAGCGCATCGGATCCACACCGTCGCCGCGCAGCCAGCCGGTCATCACGAAAAGATAGGCATCGGCCACAGAATAGCGTTCGCCCATCACCCACGGTCCGGCCAGCATATCCTCCTCGATCAGCGTGAAGCTGTCCGCCATCGTCTGCGGCACCTTTGCCTTCATCGCCTCATGTGCCGACGGATCGTCGGCCCAGCGGCCGCCGCGCCGGCCATGCGCATGGTTCACATGCACAGTCGCGCACAGGTAGCTGTTGAAGGCCTGAAGGCGGGCGAATTCAAAGGGATCGTCCAGCGGAGCAAGCCCGGCTTGCGGCGCGATCGCGGCGATATAGGCAAGGATGGCGGGCGTTTCCGTGACGACGCCGCGCTCGGTAGCGAGCGCCGGAACGCGGCCCTTGGGATTGATCTTCAGATAATCCGGCGAGCGTTGCTCGGCCTCGGCGAAATCGACCCTCTTCGTCTCGAAGGGAAGACCGGATTCCTCCAGTGCGATGAAACTTGCAAGCGAGCAACTGCCCGGCGAAAAAAACAATGTCAGCATGATCGACTCCCGTTTCGGCATCCTTATAGCGCGCCGGCCCGCTGACGAACATGCGGAAATCGAGCCCGGATCGACCGGCCTCCTGTGACGCAGCCCTCGTCACGCTGACTTTATCACGCGGCCTTTGCGCAGCCAGGGACGTCCTCGAGCCTGTACCAGACGGGGATGCCGCGTTCGCGGGCGATGCGCACGTCATTATCCGCGCCCTTGGATTCGCCTTCGAGACGCAGTACGCCTTCGCAAAGCTGCAGCAGGCGCCCCGCGACCGGATGGAATATCTGCTCGTAGAGATCGTCGCCAACCGCCCTGCCGCCGGCGGCGTGCCAGATCGGCAACGCGACCCACTCGCCGATCATCGGCACGTGGCCTGCTCGAAACAACGCATGCGACGGCTTCTCTAGGTGCTTGAGGTTGGCCGCCATCTTCATTGGGTCATCGCCCGTCCCGGACCGATAGGGGCCGGCAATCAAAATCAACATGATCGAACTCCGCTACTCCCGGCCTCATGCACGGGATATCGCGAAAATGCACGAAATTTCTTGAAAGTCGAATCATTTCGTGCATACTCATGATAATTCGTTCAACTTCGTGGAACCCATGCTGACATCGCAACGCAAATCCCTGATCTTCGACATCCTTCGACGGGACGGACAGGTGATTGCCAAGCGCGTGGCTGAGAGCTTTTCGCTGTCCGAAGACACCATCCGGCGCGATCTTCGCGAAATGGCGGCGGAGGGCTTGCTCAAGCGGGTGCACGGCGGCGCCATGCCGATCTCGCCGGAGCTGCCGGACTTTTCGACACGCAAGGAGGTGTCGCCGGAAGCCAAGCAGCGTCTGGGCGCAAAGGCTGCGAGCCTTGTCAGGCCGGGTCAGATGATCTTTCTCGATGGTGGCACGACGACTGCGGAGATCGCCCGGCATCTGCCGCGCAGCTTCAATCTGACCGTCGTGACGCATAGCCCGACCATCGCCGCCGAGCTGGAGCATCACCCGACAGCGGAGGTCGTCCTGATCGGCGGACGGCTCTACAAGCATTCGATGGTGGCGACGGGAGCGGCGGCGATGGCAGCGGTCTCGCAGCTGCGGCCGGACATCTTCTTCCTCGGGGTGACGGCCGCGCATCCCGTGCATGGCCTGTCGACCGGCGATTTCGAGGAGGCGGCCATCAAGCGGCATATCGCCGGCTGCGCGGCGGAAACCTACGCACTGCTGACAGAGGAGAAACTGGACCGTGCATCTTCCTGCCAGGTCCTGCCGATTTCCGAAGTCTCCGGACTCATCGTACCTGTGGAGGCCGCAGAGATGCGGCTTCGACCCTATCGCAGCCTCAATGCCGCGATCCTCTCAGCATGAACGGCGCCAGTAACCGGGCGCGCCACTGGTCGATATTCTGCGGCAGCAGGCTCACAATCAGTGCCGAGGCGAAGACGCCACAGGCGAGATAGGCTAGCCCATCTACGTCCATGCTGAGGGTCAGCAGATCGCGCAGCCCGGGCTGCAATGCCGCGAGCCAAACTGAAAGTGACGGCTGTCCCAGCAATCGCCCCGGCAGCGCCGCGAAGGCCGGCGCCTCGCCCACGGCGATCAAAGCCCCATAAATGGCGCAAACCCGGATGGCCACGCGCAGCGGCCGCCGCGGGCCGAGCGGTTTGCCGCCACCGTCCTCGAACGACCAGCCGATATAGGCGCAGAATGCCACCAGAAACAGGAAGGCAAGGGGCAGGCTCTCCAGCACGGTTTCCGCCTTCAGCTGGCCCGTCCAGCCGCTTGCCACCAAAAGCGGGAACGGTGCGGAGGCGACGAACCAGATGAGGGCGGACAATGCCCATGCCCAGCCCAACCCGATATAGCGGGTTCGGGCAATGGTGACGGCGAGGATGATGCCGCCAGCCAGATAGACGCCCGCCGGCTTCACCGACCCGGTCATCGTCAGGATGATCGGGCCGCAAGAGCCGGCGATCCGCGCGCATCCGGACATGGCGACCGTCGCCCAGGTTACGTAATCGAAGCATATCGCAAAGAACAGGAAGATCGCCATTGCGATCAACATCCACCAGAGATAGCGGCCTGCAAACATATCCTGCCCTCATGGCGTTCGATGTACTCGGCCGAGGGTAGCTCAAAGCTGCAAAAACGCACCCGTTCTTGCAGGCTGTAGTTTCACATACATTAGCTTTTTCTGCTTGCGCACGTGCGAATGTGCCGTTCCGAAACGGCTTAGTCGATCAGCGCAGCCGTCGCGCGAATGTCGCCGACATGGATACCGTTCCAATTGTGCATCCGCACGCTGGCCATGTCTGTCAATGCCGAGCGAACCGCTGTGTCCCTTTCGAAAAAGCGGCCGAGCGCTGCTGCAATCATAGCCTCGGCAGCGCGCGTATGGCCGTCATCGCACTTCACCGCAATTGCGACGCCCTGCTCCGGGATCGCGGCACAGAAGACGCCCTCCGCGCCGGTTTTGGCAAAGATGCGGCCGGGGGCGATCTGCATCAGCGCCGTGCAGGCGCGGCCGGTGCCGGCGACATAGAATGGCTCGGCCATGCAGGCATCGAACAGCCTTTGCGAAGCCTTGGCGCGGAGCGGATCGAGGCCGTTGCCGGTCGCCATCTTGGCAAAGCCGTGCGCGAGTCCGCGCAGCGGAACTGCGTAGGTCGGGATGGAGCAGCCGTCGGTGCCGCAATTGTCATTGCCGAGCACGGCACCTGTCAGGCTTTCCATCGTGCCGCGGATTTCCTTCTGCAGCGGGTGGTCGTAGCCGATATAGCCCTTCGGATCAATGTCCTGATGGCAGCAGGCGCAGATGAAGCCGGTATGCTTGCCGGAGCAGTTGTTGTGGAGCGCGGTCGGCTTGTGCATGGTTCGCGCCTGATGAATCAACACCTTCTGGCTCGACGACCAGTGCGCACCGCATTCCAGCGTTTCGACGCCGCGGCCGGCACGCGCGAGCATGGATGCGGCAAGCGCCACATGCTCGTCTTCACCATTGTGGGAGGAGCAGGCGAGCGCCAGCTCCCTGTTGGCGAAGCCATAGGCGTCCGCAGCGCCGCTTTCAATCAAGGGCAGTGCCTGCATGGCCTTGCAGGCAGAGCGCGGGAAGACGCCGGCATCGATGTCTCCGACCGAGAACACGACCTTTCCATCCCCATCGACCGAAACGACTGCGCCGCGATGCCGGCTTTCGACGAGCGGGCCGCGGGTGACTTCGACGGTGACGGGGTTGGTCATGGCAGGAATCCTCATCGTTTGGGACGGATCACGCATAGCGAATAGCGTTGATAAAGCAATCGGCTTTCGGCCTGCGGGGCGGCTCAATTGCGCCATGTTGCTGAGGAAATCTCCGCACACCGCACGTCAGCGGATGTCATCGGCGTTTTCCATGCGTCATCTCAAACGGCTCGTTCTCGCAATCGTCGTCGTCTATCTCCTGCCTGCGCTGGCGTCAGCGGGATGGTGGGCGTTGGCGACCATCCAATTGCTTTAGCCAAAGTGGCGCGATCACGCCACCTGACCATTCATCACACGAATTGACGGCTGACATCACAAACTCTGGTTTTTCGAAAGCATTCTGCGGGTCTAAAGCTGGAGCATCGGGAATCATACCATGCCATCTGCCTTCTCCTCGATTCTGCGCGACCATCGGATCCGCATTCCTACGCTGACGCTCATTGCGCTCGCCTTCACCTATGCCTCGACGATCCCCTACCAGTCGATCATCGGCATCAACGAACTCGGCCTGTCGGATCGCGCCTATTCGGGGCTGATCTTCGTTGCCGCACTCGTCAACGTCGCCACCAGCCTGACGCTCGGCATATGGTCGGACAGGCTCAGCGACCGCCGGCCGCTGGTGCTGGCGCTCTCGGTGAGCGGCATGCTTGGCTTCGGGCTGATCTACGAGTTTCGCACCGCCACCGTCTTCATGCTTGGCGTATTGGTGCTGATTCCGATTAGCAACTCGACCTATTCGATCCTGTTTGCCAGTATTCGCGCGACCACGAACACGATGGATCGCGCAAGGGTGGCGGCAATCACCTCGACGGTTCGCGCACTCTATTCGGGATCCTGGGCGTTGGCGCCCGGCCTCATCGGCCTTTATCTCATCAACTCGCAATCGATGACGCCGGCCTATGGGATTGCCGGACTGGCAAGCTTCACCTGTTTCTGCCTCTATCTATTCCTTGCCAAGCCCACACCGAAACAGGAGGGGCCGCTTTCCCAGCAGTTCAGCTTTTTCTCCTCACTCGGCAGGATCTTTTCGCCGTATGTGCTGATGCGCATCGGCATCATGTCGCTGCTGCTCGGACTGCAGCGGCTGAGCGGCGTGATATCGCCATTGATCATCACGCATGCCGCGGGCGGCACCGTCGTCGACGTGGGCTTCATGGCCGGTCTCGTGGCGTTCCTCGAAATGCCCTTCATGATGATGTGGGGTACATTGCAACGGCGTTTCCGCGGCGTTCACATCCTCGCCGTCGGGACGCTCATCTACTGCGTCTATCTGGCACTGCTGAGCTTTGCCACGGCGCCGTGGCAGATCTACGCCCTGGTGCTCATCAACGCCTGCGGTGCTGCGGCGATCCTCAGCATTCCCATCACCTACCTGCAGGACCTGATTGCCGATCGTCCCGGGCTCGGCAGTTCCCTGATCTCGGTCAACGTGTTCGTCAGCAACGGCGTCAGCGCGTCCATCTTCGCGACCGGCACCGCCTTTACCGACTATTCCGGCACGGCAATGCTTGCCGCCGCCGTCGGTCTCGTCTCGGTCGGCCTGCTGCTCTGCCTCGAAAGCGACAGGAGGCGGGTTCAGCAGCCGGCCTAAACCCCGGAAATGCGGTAGGCGCAGCGACGGGCGCCGAGCAGGGTATGCTCCTCGCGCTCCACACAAGCGCCAAGAACGGCGCGAAACGTTTCCAGTTCGGAGCGGCAGAAGCCCGCGCAGACCGTCGCCGCAGCACAGATCGGGCAATGGTTTTCGACGAGAAGCAGCGATCCGTCGGCCTCTTCCCAGCTATCGGCCATATAGCCCTCTCCCGTGCGGATGGCGGCCAGCTGGCGCACGCGCGCAGGCAGGTCGGGCCCCGTGATCTCGCTCAGGTAGCGCTTCAGGGTTTCCTCCTCGCGCCCCGCGATGACGGCATCCAGCGCAGGCTTACCTAGCTGGGCGACCAGCGTCTTCAGTAGGTTTTCCGTGAGTTCTGCATGACGATCCGGAAACTGGCCGTTGCCGATAGCGGTGAGGTGCCAAAGCTGGCGCGGCCGTCCTCTGCCGGCTGCGACCTCGGTCACAGCTTCGACAAGCCGCTCCTCCGCCATCTTCGTCAATTGCTGGCGCACGGCCTCGGACGAGATGCCGAGCGCAGCCCCGAGGTCAGACGCGAGTTGGGGACCCTCGGTCTTGATCATCAACAGAATTCGGTTCGCAGGCGATTGGCGCACTTATTTTTCCAAGTTATTTCTTGTTTTAATAGCATGCCCGTGCAATTTTCCAATCCATAACTTGTAAAAAATAATGCAGGGAAGTAACCAAGGCATACGAAATGACCAGCATCCAACAGGTATCCGAGAAGCCCTCGGTCTTTGATCTTTTCTCGACCCCATTTCTGCCCGCGACGCTAATGCTCGGCGGCGGTGTCACACTCTACGCCGTCGAGACCTATATCACCGCGACCATCGCGCCTTCCATCGTGCGCGATATCGGGGGACTCGAGCTGTTTTCTTGGATGACGACGCTTTATGTGGCGGCGGCCGTGCTGGGTTCGATCTTCGTTGCGATGCGCCCGCGCGGTACCGGCCTCAGGACCGTCTACGTTGCAGGCGCCATCGTCTTTGCGGCCGGTAGCCTGGTCTGCGCGGTTGCCCCTGTTATGCCTGTGGTGATTGCCGGGCGCGCCGTCCAGGGCTTCGGCGCGGGTGTGCTTTCCGGTCTCGCCTATGCCTTCATCCGCTTTGCCTACCCGGAACCGCTCTGGCGCAAGGCATCGACGCTCTATGCAGCGATCTGGGGTATATCGACGCTGCTCGGCCCCAGCCTTGGCGGCATCTTCACCGAGGGCAACGCCTGGCGCCACGCGTTCATGTTGCTGGTGCCGCTCTGCCTACTGATGGCTGCACTGGCACCGCGATTGCTGCCGCGTGCCGACGACGACCGGGCAGCCGGTGGGACACCTATGCTGCAGATCGCGCTGCTGCTTTCAGCCGTGCTCTTCGTCAGCCTTGCCGGAACAGTCGAGGAAACCCGAACCAAGGCAATGCTGGTCGCCGCATCGATTGCGACAATCGCTGCAATGCTGGTGGTCGAACGGCGGAGCGAAAACCGGCTACTGCCAACCGGCGCGGTCACGCTCAGCAAGCCGGTTGCCCGCGTCTACCTGACGATGTTCGTGTTGATCATGGTCCTGACGAGTGACATCTACATCGCCTATTTCCTGCAGGTGCTGCATGGCGTGACGCCACTGATCTCGGGTTATCTGACGGCGCTGGTTGCGCTGGGCTGGACCCTTGCGGCCTTCTTCAGCGGAACTTTGTCCGGGAAGCGCGCCAGCGCCGCAATCGCTATCGGCTGCGTGATCGAGACTATCGCCGTCGCCTCGCTGACGATCTTCCTTGCCAGGGACAATCCGGCCAGCAGCCTCGCGCTGCTCGGGCCAGCAGTCGTCGGCATGTTCCTGATGGGATTCGGCGTCGGCCTCGGATGGGCGCATCTGGTGACCAAGATCCTGCGCCTCGTGGGCAATTCGGAGCAGGACAAGGCATCGGCCGCGATCTCGACGGTGCAATCCCTCGGCAGCGCGTTCGGTGCCTCGGTGGTGGGCGTGATCACCAACAGCACCGGCCTGGTCGACCCCGGCGGCATCGCTGGCACCGTTTCGGCCGCACATTGGCTCTACATCGTCATGGCGCTGCCGGGACTGATCGCCATCGCGGTATCGCTGACACTCAGAGACGCAGCATGATCTTGCCGATGTGGCTGCTGGTTTCCATCAGGCGATGGGCCGCGGCCACGTCCTCGAAGGAAAAGGTCTTGTGGATGACGGGTGCAACCTTGCCCTCGTCGAGCAACGGCCAGACCTGGGAGAAAAGGTCGTCGCGAATGGCACGCTTTTCCTCGGCCGTGCGCGGACGCAACGTGGAGCCGGTGACCGTCAACCGCTTGACCATTATCGGCGCCAGGTTGACCTTGTCCGCCACCGCTCCACCGAGGAAGGCAATGATGGAGAGGCAGCCGTCCCTGGCGAGCGAGGCGAGATTCTTTTCCAGATAGGCGGCGCCGATCATGTCGAGAATGATATCGACGCCGCGGCCGGTCTCGGCCTTAATCACCTCCGCAAAATCCTCGGTCTTGTAGTTGATCGCGCGCTTGGCGCCGAGCCTCACGCAGGCATCACATTTTTCTCCGGAACCCGCTGTCGCATAGACCTCCGCGCCGAAAGCCCGCGCGAGCTGGATCGCCGTCGTGCCAATGCCGCTGGAGCCGCCGTGGATCAGGACCGTCTCGCCGTCGGTCAGGCCGGCCATCTGAAACATGTTTGCCCAGACTGTGAAATAGTTCTCCGGAAGTGCAGCAGCCTTCACTGGATCGTAGCCTTTTGGAAAAGGCAATGCCTGACCGGCCGGCAGCACGCAATATTCGGCATAGGCGCCCCCGTTCGCAAGTCCGCAGACCTTGTCGCCGATAGCATAGCCGCTGACACCGGGTCCGATCGCGACAACTTCGCCGGCAAGCTCCAGGCCGAGGATCGGACTTGCATCCTTCGGCGGCGGATAGGCGCCCTGCCGCTGGGCGACGTCGGGACGGTTGACGCCGACAGCCTCGGTGCGAACGAGAAGCTGGCCCTCGCCAAGGACAGGCAGAGGCCGTGTCGCGATCGTCATCACCTCCGGTGCGCCGAAGCTCGGCAGATCAACGAAACGCATGTGGACAGGCAAGGACATGACCCGGTCTCCAATTTCCGAAAGCAACTGAAATAGTTCAGCCGTTCAGGCTTGAGAAGAGCGGAAGCAAGAAAGGCGTCAATTCGTCTCGTCCAGCAGGTGGAAGACGAGACCTTCTTCGCTTTCCTTCGCTTTCGCCTTGATGTGGGCGATAGCGGCACTCACGCGGTTGGTATCGTCGATGACGAGCCCTTCCGGCAGCTCAAGCACGCCGATCGAGCAGCGCATAAGCGGGAAGAAGGCGTCGGCACCGGCGCGGTCATGGCCACGAATGCGGCCGGCCGCACGGTCGGCAGCAGAATAGAAATCGAGCACATCGTCATGGAAATCGCTGATCAGGCGGTCGAGGATTTCGGTCAGTTCCTCCTGCGTCCAGCCGCAGACGCCGATGAAAAAGTCGTCGCCGCCGACGTGACCGAGGAAGTGGCGCTCGGCGAAGAAATAGCGCCGCATCAGGGCTGCAAATAGCGAAATGGCATGGTCGCCGAGATGAAAGCCGTAGGCGTCGTTGAACGGCTTGAAGTTATCGAAATCGCAATAGCAGAAGTGGCGGGTCTCGTCGTCGTCGCGGGTGGCTTCACGCATGAAGTCGCGGATCGCATGGTTGCCGGGCAGCCCGGTCAACGGGTTCTGGTCCTGCGCCGTCTTGAGCTTCTTCTCGTTCATGACCTTGATGAGCGATGCTGCGGAAACGACGCCCGCATACCGCATGTTCTCTGTCAGCAGCAGGCAGTTGCTGGCTTCCATGTTGGCGAAGATCGCCATCAGCTGCTCAGCGTCCGAATCAAGGCCGACGATGGGCGCCATCTCGACGAAATGGGAAATGGTGCGCTCATAAACCTTGTTCTTGAGCAGGTCGCGGCCGAACGGCTGGTAGATGTATTCCTTGAGGTGGCGCTCATGAAGAATGCCGCGCGGCTCGCCGTTGGCGTTCAGCACCGGGAAATAGGCCTGATGCGGGTTCCGGCGGAAAAGCTCGAAGACGCTGTCGATCGCGTCGTTCTCATAGACGGTCGGCAAACGCTCGATCTGCTTGCGGATCAGGATTTCGTCGAGAGACTGGGTGTTGCGCTTGGTCTTGCCGAGATCCTGCAGATGCGGGAAGGACGGCTGCAGCTCGCTTAGATGCGTCGTCGGGCGTGAAATGAACCAGCCCTGGACGAGATCGACGCCGTATTCGCGGCAGGCCACGAATTCCGCCTCCGTCTCGATGCCCTCCGCGATCACGCGTGTTCCGAGCACGTGGGCAATATGGACGATGTTCTTCAGCAGATGGCGCTTGCGCGGATTGCTGTCGATATCGGCAATGAAGAAGCGGTCGATCTTCAGGTAGTCCACCGGATGGTCGCAGAGCAGCTTCATCTCGCCATGGCCGACGCCGAAATCGTCGATCGCCAGCTTGAAGCCGCGCTTGCGTAACAGCGAGACGAGCGACGCGAACTCGGGAACGCTGGTGTTATCGAAGCGCTCGGAAAATTCGAAGCAGATCGAGGATGGGGGGATGTTGGCAAGCTTCAGATGCTGAAGCAGGCTCTCGACCAGCCGCTCTCCGTGCGGAATGAGGCGGACGTCGAGATTGAGAAACAGCGTCGCATTGGCGAAATTCGGAAGCGTCGCGAACTTCGCAAGCGCCCGGCTCGCCACCATCTGCTCGAGCTGCAGCAAATGGTCGTTCTTGTGGGCCTCGTCCAGAATTTCCACCGGCGAATTGAAGCCGAGCCGCTCCTGGCCGCGCATTAGCGATTCATAGCCGAAAGCAACCCCCGTCCCGGCCTCGACAATGGGCTGGAAGGCATTTTCGATAACGAGCTTGGCGAGCGCTACGATCTGATCGCTGGCATAGCGACGGACGAGCGCCGGTTCAACGGTGGCTGCCAAAGACATGCCGATCTCCACTGCGACTTGTTTGTTTTGCGCAGGGAAGATGGTGGAGAAGGGTCAATGAAGCCTTTCCCCAATGTGAAAGTTATGAAAGCAGCATCGCCGGCCATTCGCACAATCCGGAGAGGTTCCGCGACCGGCCGGTTGTCTCGCTCAGGCAGAGCGCCGATGTTCGGCTTCGTGATCAGCGAACATCTCTGCCACGCATTTGCTGTCACAAGTGTCGCTATCGCGTCCACGCGCGGATCCGTCGATCTTGCGGGCAGCATCCCACATGCGCAGGGCCTCGCGCACAACTTCGCTGCTTGAAACATAGCTGCCATTCTCAATCGCAGCTCGGATATCTGCCGCCTGCAACGGAGAGATGGAAACGGTTACCATGGGCATAACATTCCTCCCTTTACCTCGCGGGACAGAAATCTGCCCAGTCGGGGGACGGATGAGCGTTTCAGGCAAAAGCCGTCGGTTACCGCCGTTTCCGCGGCTGCCCTTATGTGAGGAATTTTAGCCCTTGCTCACAAGCTTGTCAAAAAAGAAACAATCCGTGATGACCGACCTGTGGATTGCGGGCAAAACTAGCGACGGATCGCAAAGGCGAAGGCAAGCATCGACCAGCCCTGGATGAGCAGGTCGCACGCCAGGAAAAGACCGAGGATCCACAGGCTGTTGACGGGCCAGCCGAGGACGATGACGAAACCCGCCAGCGCCGTGATGACGCCGCTTGCGACAACCCAGCCCCAGCCCTTCAGCGGCCGCATTCGCCAGCCGACCCAGACGCGGAAAACGCCTGCGATCAACAGCGCGATCGAGAGAAACAGGGTGAGCGCCGCCGAAGCGAGGATCGGGTTCATGAAGGCAAAGACCCCGGCGAGCACGTAGAGGACGCCGCTCAGCGCCCAGAACAGCAGCTGATCCCACCCGCGCACCTGGAACGCGTGGATGAGATAGACGACGCCGCCGACCAGCATCAGCATGCCGACATAGTAGACCGACACCACCGTCGCCATGATCACATTGCCGGCTGCGATGACCCCACAGGCGATCAGCAATGCGCCGAGGATCGCAAACCAGACCCATTTCGACCGAAGGGACGAAAAAGACATGCCATTGGAAATATCAGCCATGATGCACCTCCCGGTTGGTAGGAAGAATATGTCGCGACAACGAAGGATGCAAAGAGAGACGCTTCGGAAAAACCGAAAGAGTTTTTATTGATTGATCAGTCAATCAATAATAGAATGCGGTCTTTGCTGGAGCAGTGCGATGCCGAAAGTTGGAATGGAGCCTGTGCGCCGCAAGGCGCTGGTCGATGCAGCGCTGCGCGTGATCGGGGACCACGGCTCACTCAGCGTCACCATGTCCGAGATCGCGCGGCAGGCCGGCGTCTCCCCTGCGCTTGCGCACCACTATTTCGGCAGCAAGGAACAACTGCTGATCGAGACCGTTCGCTCGCTTCTACGCCACTTGCGCGGCGACGCAGTGGCGGCGCTGCGGATGGCCGCGACGCCACGCCAAAAGCTCTCCGCGATCATCCGCACCAGTTTCCACGCCGACCAGTTCGCGGCCGAGACCATCGCCGCTTGGCTCGCATTTTATGCGGAGGCGCAGCGCTCGGAAGAAACGCGTCGCTTCCTCGTTATCTACGCCCGGCGGCTGCGCTCGAACCTGCTTGCCAATCTGAAAGCGCTTTGCCCGCCCGATGCCGCAGAACGCATCGCTGAGGGCGCGGCTGCGATGATCGACGGTCTCTATATCCGGCAAAGTCTGAAATCGGCGCCAATCGGCATTGAAGCCTCGATCGCGCTGACGGAGGATTACGTGAATGCCTTGTTGAGGGAAGTCGCGCGATGATGGCACATATGCTCCCTCGTTCCTGTGCTTGTCACAGGAATCCAGTGCGCCCAAGGACTTGGGCGCGAAAGATCAGTTTCATAGCAGGTCAGTCTCTTACGGCGCAGACGCACCGTGGCTGGATTCCTGTGACAAGCACAGGAATGAGGACATCTCGTTTCTGCCGCACCGAACCACACGAAGGACAGACCCTATGACCCTCAGAGCCCAACCCAACGCGTCGCACTTCATCGACGGCGAATATGTGGAAGACGACGGCGGCAGTGTCATCGAAAGCCTCTATCCGGCCACCGGCGAGGTCATTGCCCGGCTGCATGCGGCAACGCCTGCCATCGTCGAAAAGGCGATCGCTGCTGCTAAGCGCGCGCAGCCGGAATGGGCGGCAATGAGCCCGACGGCGCGCGGCCGCATCCTGAAGCGCGCCGCCGACATCATGCGCGAGCGCAACCGCGCGCTTTCCGAGCTCGAGACGCTCGACACCGGCAAGCCGATCCAGGAAACGCTCGTCGCCGACGCGACCTCGGGCGCCGACAGTTTCGAGTTCTTCGGCGGGGTCGTGGCCGCCGGTCTCAACGGCTCCTACATCCCGCTCGGCGGCGATTTCGCCTATACCAAGCGCGTCCCGCTCGGCGTCTGCGTCGGTATTGGCGCGTGGAACTACCCTCAGCAGATCGCCTGCTGGAAAGGAGCACCTGCGCTCGCCGCCGGCAATGCCATGATCTTCAAGCCTTCGGAAAACACACCGCTCGGCGCGCTTGCCATCGCCGAAATCCTGCACGAGGCCGGCCTGCCGAAGGGCCTCTACAACGTCATCCAGGGCGACCGCACCACCGGCCCGCTGCTCGTCAATCACCCCGATGTCGCGAAGGTATCGCTGACCGGCTCGGTGCCGACCGGGCGCAAGGTGGCGGCAGCGGCCGCCGGAAACCTCAAGCATGTCACCATGGAGCTCGGCGGCAAGTCGCCGTTGATAGTCTTCGACGATGCCGATATCGACAGCGCCATCGGCGGCGCCATGCTCGGCAATTTCTATTCGACCGGCCAGGTCTGCTCGAACGGAACGCGCGTCTTCGTGCAGAAGAAGATCAAGAGCGAATTCCTGAAGCGCCTGAAGGCTCGCACAGAGGCGATCGTTATCGACGATCCGATGGACGAGGCGACGCAGCTCGGGCCGATGGTCTCCTGGGCGCAGCGCGACAAGGTTCTCGATTATATCGAAAAGGGCAAGGTCGAAGGCGCGACGCTCGTCACCGGCGGTGGCATTCCCAACAACGTCTCCGGCGAAGGCTACTACGTGCAACCGACGGTCTTTGCCGACGTGACGGATGGCATGACGATCGCCCGCGAAGAGATCTTCGGCCCGGTCATGTGCGTGCTCGACTTCGATGACGAGGCAGACGTGATCGGCCGCGCGAATGCCACCGAATTCGGCCTCTCCGGCGGCGTCTTCACCTCCGACATCACCCGCGCCCACCGCGTCGTCGATCAGCTGGAAGCCGGCACGCTTTGGATCAATACCTATAATCTCTGCCCGGTGGAAATTCCGTTCGGCGGATCGAAGCAATCCGGCTTCGGGCGGGAGAACTCGCTTGCGGCACTGGAGCACTATTCGGAGCTTAAGACTGTTTATGTCGGCATGGGGCCGGTGCAGTCGCCTTATTGAGCGTTGATGTGAAGGCCCCTCCCCAACCTCCCCCGTCTAGGGAGGGGTTGGGCACGGCGTCTTAACCACCATACTGAGAGCTTTACAGGATCGATCATGCAGGCAGATTTCGTCATCATCGGCTCCGGTTCCGCCGGCTCGGCCCTCGCCTACCGCCTCTCGGAAGACGGCAGGAACAGCGTGATCGTCATCGAGGCCGGCGGCAGCGATTTCGGGCCGTTCATCCAGATGCCGGCGGCCCTTGCCTGGCCGATGAGCATGAAGCGCTACAACTGGGGCTATCTCTCCGAGCCCGAGCCGAACCTGAACAACCGGCGCATCACCGCGCCGCGCGGCAAGGTGATCGGCGGCTCCTCGTCGATCAACGGCATGGTCTATGTGCGTGGCCACGCGGAAGACTACGACCGCTGGGAGGGTCTCGGCGCCAACGGCTGGGCCTATGCCGACGTGCTGCCCTATTTCAAGCGGATGGAGCACAGCCATGGTGGTGAAGAGGGGTGGCGCGGCACGAACGGGCCGCTCCACGTGCAACGCGGCGGCGTGACGAACCCCCTCTTCCACGCCTTCATCGAGGCCGGAAAGCAGGCTGGGTTCGAGGCGACGGACGACTATAATGGCTCGAAGCAGGAAGGCTTCGGGCTGATGGAACAGACAATCTTCCAGGGGCGTCGCTGGTCCGCTGCGAACGCCTACCTGAAGCCGGCGCTGAAACGGCCGAATGTCGAACTCGTCTACGGCTTTGCCCGCAAGGTCGTGATCGAAAACGGGCGGGCGACCGGCGTCGAGATCGAGCGCGGCGGCAAGGTGGAGGTGGTGAAGGCGAACCGCGAGGTGATCGTTTCAGCCTCCTCGTTCAACTCGCCGAAGCTGCTGATGCTGTCGGGCATCGGCCCGGGCGGGCACCTGCAGGACATGGGCATCGAGGTGAAGGCCGACCGGCCGGGTGTCGGCGCCAATCTTCAGGACCACATGGAATTCTATTTCCAGCAGGTAAGCACCAAACCGGTGTCGCTCTACTCATGGCTCCCCTGGTTCTGGCAGGGCGTGGCGGGCGCGCAGTGGCTCCTGACACGCTCTGGTCTTGGCACTTCCAACCAGTTCGAGGCCTGCGCCTTCCTGCGCTCGGCGCCCGGCGTCAAGCAACCCGACATCCAGTATCACTTCCTCCCGGTCGCCATCAGCTACGACGGCAAGGCGGCGGCCAAGAGCCACGGCTTCCAGGTGCATGTCGGCTACAATCTGTCAAAGTCGCGCGGCAACGTCACTCTGCGATCGTCGGACCCCAAGGCCGATCCCGTCATCCGCTTCAACTACATGAGCCATGCCGAAGACTGGGAAAAATTCCGCCACTGCGTGCGGCTGACCCGCGAGATCTTTGGGCAGCAAGCGTTCGACCAGTATCGCGGGCCGGAAATCCAGCCGGGCGAAGGCGTGCACACGGACGATCAGATCGATGCTTTCCTGCGCGAACATCTGGAAAGCGCCTATCACCCCTGCGGCACTTGCAAGATGGGCGCCAAGGATGATCCGATGGCGGTTGTCGATCCCGAAACCCGGGTGATCGGCGTCGACGGATTGCGCGTGGCCGATAGCTCCATCTTCCCGCACGTCACCTACGGCAACCTCAATGGGCCGTCGATCATGACCGGAGAGAGGGCCGCAGATCATATCCTCGGCAAGCAGCCGCTGCCGCGCTCAAACCAGGAGCCGTGGATTAATCCGCGCTGGGCGGTGAGCGATCGCTGAAACGTAGTGCTTAGTGGTAATCTTCTTCACGGTGGTGCCGGACGGCAACGACCGTCACTGAACGACTGTCTTCTGTTCCGAACAGAGCCACACGACCGGCAAAACCGGAGGACACGACCATTTCGCGACGAAACGAACTCTGCCCACGGGCTTTGCGGCAGCTGGAGGGGAAGTCTTCAAGAAACTTGATGGCTTTCTGCAGTGCCCCACAGGAACGCTCGGCGGCATCGACATCCCATTCGATCAGATAATCGTAGAGCCGGTCGAAATTCGCCAAGGCCTCATCCGTACAACGGACCTGATATTTCATTCGTCTCTTGCGGCCCGCGCGGCATCGAGCTTGGACTTCAGCATTTTGAGAACGTCTTCACAACGATGGTAGTTGCCAGTGCGCTTGGCTTCCTCAAGCGACGCAAGACCGCGGGCCACGAATTCGTCCTGCGTGCGACGGTATTCGATTTGGGCGCGCACCGAATTCTCGAGGAAGACGGACAGCGTTTCTCCGTCTTCAGAACGCTCTCGGCAGAGGCGCGCAACTCGGGATCGACGCGGAGGGAAGGAAGCGTTGCCGACTTTATGGCGAACCTCATGCGTTGCAATTGCGATGCAGCTTTCAGGACAATTGCAGAACTGTCGCGCTACTGTGATCCCCTGCATGGCAGGCTTAGTTTGCTGGTGTCGTGCAAGCGAGGAACTGCCCGTCACGCCAGCAGGCGCGCGACCTGCGCAACCTTGGCGGGCGCGATGGCATCGGCGATAGTCGTGGAGAAAAGCACCTTGCGAGTGGCATCCGCAACTTTTGCGAAGACGTGGCGGATTTCGCAGTTCTGTTCGCCGTCGCAGTCATCGCATTTGCGATAGGCCGTAATCGACAAGCACGGCAGCGGAGCGATCGGGCCATCGATGATGCGTAGCACCTCGCCGAAGGTGATCATATCGGCCGGCTTCAGCAACAGATAGCCGCCCTGCTTGCCGCGGCGGCTGGAGACGATACCCTGATGCTTCAGGTCGAGCAGGATCTGTTCCAAGAACTTCTTCGGTATCTTCTGCTGCGCCGCAATATCGGAGATCATCACAGGTTCGCCGTTATCGGCCTCGGCCAGAACTGCGAGCGCCCTCAGCGCATATTTGGCTTTCTGCGTAATCATATTGCCCGTCGACACACACATGGCAGAGCGATTCTCAGCCCACCGAAATCATCATCGTATCTCTATCGCACTTCCCGCATGAACGGAATTTGAACGAAGAAGCGAAACCCCTGCGACATAAGGTTTTTAGCCTTGTTTTTTGCCCTCGGCCAATGAACATGAATCTACGCTAAAATTCAGCCTCGGCGCTATCAATTCAGATTTCCGATTGACAGGCAACGTGTAACTCTACTATTTCAATAGAGATTAGGGCTCGCGGGCGATTTTCGTCACTCGCGCGGCGGCTTTTCTGCATTGCAGTGGCCGGGGAGAGATATTTGCTCCTTTCAAGCCTGCTTTCGAAATGCCTTTTTCTGTCCGATCCATTCCTGACCTGCGATACTCCGGCCAGCATCTAGGACAGGACTCCCATGACTGTTGCCCATACAATCGAAGAGGCGGAAACGCTGAACGCGAAACTTGCTAGCCTCAACTTGGCCGAACGCCTGTCGTTTGTGGCCGGACTTGGCGGACGCGTCGTCTTCACGACCTCGCTCGGTGTCGAGGATCAGGTGATCACGGCGGAAATCGGCAATCACCGCCTGCCGATCGACGTCGTGACGCTGCAGACCGGCAGGCTCTTTGCCGAAACGCTAGCACTGATCGACGAGACCGAAAAACAGTACGATATCCACATCAGCCGCTACGAGCCGGAGCAGGCCGATATCGACGCCTATGCCGCCCAATACGGCATGAACGGCTTTTACGAGAGCGTCGAAGCCCGGCATGCCTGTTGTGGCGTGCGCAAGCTAAAGCCCCTTGCGCGCGCGCTTGCAGGAGCAACGATCTGGATCACCGGCCTTCGCCGCGGCCAGTCCGCCAACCGCGCCGAGACGCCCTTTGCCGAGTATGACGCCGAGCGGCATCTCTTGAAGGTCAATCCGCTAGCCGACTGGGATATCGACGTCATCAAGGCCTATGTCGCCGACAACGGCGTGCCGGTCAATCCGATGCATGCGCGCGGTTACCCGTCGATCGGCTGTGAGCCATGCACGCGTGCCATCAAGCCCGGCGAGCCCGAGCGCGCCGGCCGCTGGTGGTGGGAGCAGGATCAGACGCGCGAATGCGGCCTGCATGTTGCCGAAGAAACCTCGGCGATCGCCGCCCAACAGTAGCCCGTCGATCTCGGGACCGGGGCATGGCAACTGCATGCGCTCCCCGAAGTCTGAAATGTACTCCATTCCGGATGCCTCCCGCCCGCGAATGATCGAAGTCTGGAGTTAGTAATGCCTGATAGCCGTCCGGATACGGAACTCAACAATCCGCAAAGCAGCAAGTCGCCGCTCGACCCGCATCTGAAAGCCCTAGAAAACGAATCCATCCACATCTTCCGTGAAGTGGCTGCCGAATTCGAACGTCCCGTAATGCTCTATTCGATCGGCAAGGACTCGTCGGTGCTGCTGCATCTGGCGCGCAAGGCCTTCTACCCCGGTCGCGTCCCCTTCCCGCTGCTGCATGTCAACACCGGCTGGAAGTTCCGCGAGATGATCGCGTTTCGCGACGAGACCGCGAAGAAGTACGACCTCGATCTGATCGAGCACATCAATCCACGCGGCGCGGCTGAGAACGTAACGCCGTTCACCCACGGCTCGGCAACCTTTACCGACATCATGAAGACGGAAGGGCTGCGTCAGGCGCTCGACGCCGGCCAGTTCGATGCTGCCTTCGGCGGTGCACGACGCGACGAGGAGGCAAGCCGCGCCAAGGAGCGCATCTATTCGTTCCGCACACCCGATCATCGCTGGGACCCGCGCAACCAGCGCCCAGAGCTCTGGAACGTGTACAACGGCCAGATCCGCAAGGGCGAAAGCGTGCGCGCCTTCCCGCTGTCGAACTGGACCGAGGTCGACATCTGGCGCTACATCCAGGCCGAAGATATTCCGCTGGTGCCGCTCTACTATGCAAAGAAGCGGCCATACGTCGAGCGCGACGGCATGTTGATCCTTGCCGAAGATCCGCGCCTGAAACTGCTACCGGGCGAAGTTCGCCAGGAGGGCATGATCCGGTTCCGCACGCTCGGCGACTTCCCGCTGACCGGCGCCATTCCCTCCCAGGCAACCACTCTCGAAGAGGTGATTGCCGAACTTGAGATCGCAACGGTCTCCGAACGCCAGGGCCGCGCGATCGATCGCGACCAATCCGGCTCCATGGAAAAAAAGAAGCGTGAAGGATATTTCTGAGATGACTGCAGCTCAAACAGCAGCCTCGGCCGCAACCGTCGTCCCTCTGCCCGCTGCCGAGCCTGTCAAGGCCGTGCGCGACACGCGACCGCTCCGCCTCATCACCTGCGGCAGCGTCGATGACGGGAAGTCGACGCTGATCGGCCGCCTGCTCTGGGACACCAAGGCGGTGAAGGAAGATCAGGCCGCGACGCTTCAGCGCGATTCCACCGGCAAGCAGAACGATCTCGGCCTGCCCGACTTCGCGCTGCTGCTCGACGGCCTGCAGGCTGAGCGCGAACAGGGCATCACCATCGACGTTGCCTATCGCTATTTCTCGACCGACAAACGCTCGTTCATCGTCGCCGACACGCCCGGCCACGAACAGTATACGCGCAACATGGCAACGGGCGCATCAACTGCCGATCTCGCGATCCTGCTCGTGGACGCCCGTGCCGGCATTCTGGAACAGACGCGCCGCCATGCGACGATCGCCTCGCTGCTCGGCATCAAGCAGTTCGTGCTCGCGATCAACAAGATCGACCTGACGAACTATGACCGTGCCGGCTTCGAGAAGATCACGCACGAATTCAGGGAATTCGCCCTGTCTCTCGGCGTCAAGCAGATCACCGCGATCCCGATGTCGGCGCTGAAGGGAGAAAACGTCGTCTACCCTGGCGAGGCCTCGATGCCGTGGTACTCCGGCCCGACGCTGGTCGAAACGCTGGAACTTGCCACCGTACGGTCTTCGCAGACTGTCGGCTTCCGCCTCTCCGTCCAGCGCGTCTCGCGTCCGGGCGAAAGCTTCCGCGGCTATCAAGGCACGGTTGCCGGCGGCTCGGTGAAGCCCGGCGACAGCGTGATGATCTTGCCGTCCGGCATGGTCGCCAACGTTGCGAAGATTGTAACGTTCGACCTCGTGCGCAACGCAGCCGTCGCCGGCGATGCGATCACGCTCGTCCTCGACCGCCAGGTGGACGTCGCGCGCGGCGATATGATCGTCGCGATCGATGCCCAGCCGCAGGTCGGGCTCGCCTTCGACGCCCAGATCGTAGCGTTGCAGCCCGAGGGAATCGAGGCCGGCAAACGCTACTGGCTGAAGAGCGGCAGCCGCCGCCAGCGCGTGCAGGTGCAGCCGGTCGCCCAGCTGCAGCTGAAGAGCGGGACCTGGACGTCGGCAGAGACGCTCTACATGAACGCCATCGGCAAGGTGCATCTCGCCTTCGACGAGGCCGCTATCTTCGATCCCTACGAACAGAACCGTTCCTCGGGCTCGTTCATCCTGATCGATCCGGACACCAACAACACGGTGGCCGGCGGCATGATCACGGGCAAGCGCTCGGAGCTCGGCGGCATCCATGGTGGCGATGCCCGCGTGATACTGTCCTTGCCGGCCGATCTCGCCGATCAGATCATGGCTAGCGAACTCTTCGCCAGCCGCCGCCACGAAGCCGAGGTCCGGCGCATGACGGCCGCCCAGGCCGCCGACCTCTGGTCGGACGCCGCAAGCGACATCTGAGTGTTGGAGGCGAGAACCGGGGCCGAGAGGCCCCGGTTCATCGTTGGAAATGCGGAAAGCAACCGGTACTGCGATGTCAGTGTTGAATGTTCCCCATTCGCTCCCTCATCCTTCCATTGTGGCGGGGTCCAGTGCGCTCAAATCCTTGAGCGCGAAAGACCCTTCTCACGGCACAGACGCGCCGTGACTGGATTCCTGTGAAGAGCACAGGAATAACGGCGGCGCATGTATCTCTACCACAACGCCATATGGCGATTGACGTCCTTGTAGAGCAGGTAGCGGAAGCGGCCGGGGCCGCCCGCGTAGCACGCCTGGGGGCAGAAGGCGCGGAGCCACATAAAATCACCGGCTTCGACCTCGACCCAATCCGTGTTCAGCCGATAGACCGCCTTGCCCTCGAGCACATAGAGGCCGTGCTCCATGACGTGGGTTTCCATGAAGGGGATAACGGCGCCGGTTTCCAGCGTGACGATGTTGACATGCATGTCGTAGCGCACGTCCGCCGGGTCGATGAAGCGGGTCGTTCCCCAGCGGCCGTCGGTATCTGGCATCGCCGAAACCGGGTGGTTGTCCTCATGCGTGAAAATCGCCGGCGGCGGCTCCAGGCCGTCAACCACCTGAAACGCCTTGCGCACCCAGTGGAATTTCACCGGCGCGGCACTCTTGTTCCACAGGCGCCAGGCCGAGCCTGCCGGCAAATAGGCAAAGGAACCGGAGCGGAGCGCGTACGGCGTGCCTTCGAACTCGACCGTCATTTCGCCTTCGACCACGAAGAGCACGCCTTCGGCGCGCTTTTCCGGCTCCGGCCGGTCGCTGCCGCCGCCCGGCTGCACTTCCATCACATATTGCGAAAAGGTCTCGGAAAAGCCGGTGAGCGGACGCGACAACACCCAGGCGCGCGTTGCCGACCAGTGCGGCAGCACGCTGGTGACGATATCCGTCATGACGGTGCGGGGAATGACGGCGTAGGCGGTCGTGAAGACTGCCTTGCTCGACAAAAGTTCGGTCTGCGGCGGCAAGCCACCCAGGTTGGAATAGAAGTTGCTGCTCATCGGTCCACTTTTCATGACACGGGATTACCACCAGCTTTAAGCGCCGGATATGCCGCAGGCAACATCTAGATTGGCAAGAGTTCTTTTCTAATCGGAGCGCGATTGCCCTGTCGGCGTGGAGGCGACGCGGCAGGTACTATTGAAAATTATAGAAGGACTGCGAGTCGTGGACGCAGGCGTAATCGAGAACGCACTGCTTCCCATTCGCATCGCGCAAATTGGTGGTGCCGCGCTTCTCACCGAGCTTACATTTGGCCGGCGGATAACGGAAGCTGCGGCCACCGATGCCGACGCGGACGAAGACCGATTTGTTCTGGCGGATGATCTGCGCGAGCTCGCTGCACGTGTGTGTGCGGCCATCGACCTTCAGCGATTCAGCCGCAACGGCTGCTGACGGGATCAGAAAAACAGCGGCCAGAATAACACCCATTACCCTGACATCCATGTCGCCCTCCTGAAACGAAGATCACTCCAAGCCGAGACTATACTCAGGATTGGAAAAACGGAAAGCGTCCACTTTCCCCGGCAAGGGCCTCGCCGAACCGCGTCCGAGCTATTCGATACCCGCGCTGTTCAGCGCCAGCCTTCCAAGTCTCTTCGCCGACACGGCCGTGCGGGTCGACGCGCAGCGTATTACATCAATGCCCCTGAGGATTTTGATCATCTGCCGCGCTTCGTCATGCTGCATCCGCGCAAGCCACACGCCGTCGATCTTTGCAGGCGCCTGCGTCGCCTCATCGACAATCGACCATCTGTCGTCGTCTTGAACCAGGATATACTTTGACATGTTGTCCATACTTCAGGTTTTTCTTGAAGTTGACGCTAACATGACAAATGCGACATGCGTATACCTCACAATGCAGTACGAATTACCTCATTGCGGTAGTAACGAAGTCAGTATTGATCGACGGTCGGGCCTATCTCGCCAGGGTCAGCGACGAAGCAAGAAAAAAGCCCGCTTTCGCGGGCTTTTTGGCTGGTCGGAGTGGAGTGATTCGAACACTCGACCCCCACGTCCCGAACGTGGTGCGCTACCAGACTGCGCTACACTCCGTGACCAGCGGCGCCTCTATAGACCGACCCATCCCATTGCGCAAGCTCCAATATTCAAAAGCCTGCGCATTTTTTTGGCCCCGGCGGATTGGTGAAATCGGTCGCCGGGATGGAGCAAAAAGCCACACCCGTTGCAAATTATGCAATTGCGAAGGCGAGCCGATTTTCTTTTGCTGAGTTCCGGGCTAAAGGGCTCGACGGGACACGCGGAACCGTTGCCAGGCAGCGGTTCCCCGCGATCGAATGCGCGACAATTCAGGGACGATATGATGAAACTCCGCACCTTTGCCGCGGCCGGGCTCGCCATTGCGCTGGCCGGCTGCACGACCATTCCGACTGCAGCAGATCCGATCTCCAGCCGTTGGGTCGGCCAGTCGGCCGGCAAATTCTTTGCCGCCTTCGGCCCGCCGCTTACAGATGCCGATAACGGTTCCGGCAACGTCTATACCTGGAAGGGCGGCTACAAGACTGTAGCGGTTCCGGCGAAATATTCGGAAGGCGCCGACGGCAAGCGCGGCAAGCAGACCTCCCCAGCCCGAAAGCTCTACCTCCGCTGCCAGGCAGAGATCACCACGAACTCCGACTACACGATCCGCACCATCCGCATCTCCGGCGACGTCCCGGGCGTCAACGGTCCCTCCTACTGCGCCGAATTCCTGGCGCCGGCCAACAAGGCGCAATAAGGCCAACCGGATCGATGAACAGGAAAGGCGGCCTTGCGGGCCGCCTTATGCATTTGAACCGATCGGCATCCAGTCCCGAGACCCCTCTCTGGACTGGGGTCGCCCCGCTTATTCGCAGCCACGCCTATTCGTGAATAGTGTAGGAGCCCATTTCGCAGAGGTTCTGCGTATCTGTCGTCGTATCTAGGTCCGAGTTCTCCTCGAATTCGAAGCGCATGTCATACTTGCAGACGTCGCGACCGTCGGCAATCGTGATATCGATGCTCTCGCCCGGATTGAGAACCTGCTCGCCGAAGACATCGTCTTCCCACTCGTTGACGCCGACCGGCGAGGTGTAGAAGTTCGTAAGTACCGAGTTCGTGCCGTTCTTCAGCGAAAAAACGAGATCTTCCGCACAGGATGCGCCGGCGGACGCCAGCAAGGCCGCCGCAACCGCGACGGACATCAGTTTCAGTTTCATGGTTTGCCCCTTGCTCAGAATTGAGCAAGCGGAGGCTTATTTTGCGCGCGGATTTTGTCAACGCCAATGGCGCTAAACGCAAAGCCCGGCGGGAACCAAATTTGGTGCGATCGGGTGGCTGTGGGGTTGGCAAGGATCGGACGGCCCAGCGACGCTCCATCCGGGGAATAAAACGTAACCTATGTGGTCCAGAACGGACCGAAAAGCCGTGGCTGGGGCGCCAGGATTCGAACCTGGGAATGCCGGTACCAAAAACCGGTGCCTTACCGCTTGGCGACGCCCCAGCAGAGTTTGGAAGCGGAGACCGCTTGCCAAATCGACGCCTGATTAGCAAAGGACGATGCCGGTCACAATCATTAAGTTTCGGCCCAAGCATATTTCTGTGCGCATCTGCAGGCGCCGTGCTAGGTCTGGAGAGATGAGACCGAAGTCTGCCGGAGTGATGATGAGCCAGTATCGTGCCCGCCCGCCTGCCCTTGCCACCCTCCTCGTCGACGACGCCGTGGTGCGGATCACGCGCTGGGACTTCGAGCCAGGCGCCGATACCGGCGTACACACCCATGGCATGGGCTATGTCGTGGTGCCGATGACGGATTGCAAATTCCTTCTCGAGGAGAAGGAGGGCAGCCGCAGGGTCGATATCGCCAAGGGTGCCGCCTACCGCCGCGATGCCGGCATGGAACACAATGTGGTCAACGCCGGCGAGCAGCCGATGTCGTTCATTGAGATCGAGTACAAGTAACGGGCCGTCAGCAATTCAACGGCATTCAGCGTAGAACGACATGGCCAACCCTCACTTCAATCGTGCCTTCGATCCGGCCTACGGGCAGCCGGTCCCGGTTGCCCCGCATGTGCAGCGCATCACGGTCAACAATCCGAGCGCCTTCACCTTCCACGGCACCAACAGCTACATCGTCGGCGTGGACTCGGTGGCGGTCATCGATCCCGGGCCTGAGGACGAGGCGCACTTCCAGGCGCTGATGGCCGCACTCAGGGGGCGCGAGGTCACGCATATCCTCGTCAGCCATACGCATCGCGACCACTCGCCGCTCTCGCGGCGCCTGCAGGAGGCAACCGGTGCGCCCGTCGTCGCAGAAGGGCCGCACCGCGCCGCACGGCCGCTGCATGCCGGGGAGATCAATCCGTTCGCGGAAAGCTCCGACATGGAGTTCCGCCCGGACATCGCCATTGGCGACAGCCAGACGATCGAGGGCGACGGGTGGCGACTGACAGTCGTACCGACACCGGGCCACACCGCCAACCATCTGGCCTTTGCGCTCGACGGTACCGGTGTCCTCTTCTCCGCCGACCATGTGATGGCCTGGGCAACCTCGATCGTGGCACCGCCGGACGGGTCCATGGCAGACTACATGACGTCGCTCGACAGGCTTATCGCGCGGCGCGACCGCTTGTTGCTGCCGGGGCACGGCGGGCCTGTTCGGAGGCCGGTGTCGTTCATGCGGGCGCTGAAGACGCATCGGCGCATGCGCGAGCGCGCCGTGCTGGGGCGCATCCGGGCCGGCGATGTCTCCATTCCAGAGATGGTGAAGGTGATCTACCGCGATACCGATCCCCGCCTGCATGGCGCAGCCGCCCTTTCGGTGCTGGCCCATATCGAGGATCTGCTCGAACGCGGCGAGATTGAGACCGATGGCCCGCCGGCGCTCTTCGGATCGTATCGGCCAGTGTAACAGATGTGATGGAATGCACACCGACCGCAGCTGTCGCAGGGATGCCGCCGTTCCCGAGTTTGCCGATGACAAGGTCGTCTTCGATGGCGAATACGTGATCTGCTCGGCGTGGGTCCAGTTCGCGCTGAAGCATGACAAGGCGGCGCGGTATCGCTTTCTCGTCGCCCAATCACCGCTCGGCGAAGCCCTCTATCGGCGCTACGGGCTGGACGGACGCGACTACGAGAGCAACATACTTGCCGAGAACGGGCAGGCTTTCTTCAAGTCGCAGGGATCCATCGGATGATCGCCGGGCTCGGTGCCCCTGGTGGGTTCGGACCTCCCAGCTCCTGCCGCGGGGCCTCGCCGATCGTCTTTAGAATTCGTGGTGCGCAACCGCCGCTTTTGCTGGAGTTCTCTAGCTCCCGGCAATGCCGAGCAGTTCGGCATCGAGCGCCTTCAGATAGTCCTCGGCGATTTCGGCGCTGAAGCCGAGATCGGCGGGGCCGTAGCGAGAGGCGACGCGGACATCGACGAAGGTCGTTTCGGCCTCTTCGCGCAGCCGGATGACGACATCGAACCGCAGGCCGAGAACAAGGGTGCGCGTGTCGCCCTGCAATGTCACACCGTTGGCGCGGCGGATGAGCTGGGCCACGTCGTCGTCGTAGGGTCTCGGGGTCGGAACGGGGACTGCCTCCGGAGCATCTGCGACGGCATTCTCTTCGGCGCCAGCGCTGGCGGGCTTGTTTTCCGGAGCGCGCGGCGGCTCGCTGTCACCCTCGGCGCGGGTGATCCTGATGCCATTTAGCTTGGCGACCTTCTTGACCGCCTCGAGCACGCGGTCGATCGCGCCGTCGTAGCGGCGGCCGGTCAGTTCCGGGTAGGTTTCCAGCTGCTTCTCGCGGTCGTCTGCCGTCACCGCATTGCGCTTCAGCCAGATCTGATCGGCATTTGGCGACTTCAACCATTCCGGCGCGGAAACGAGATCAGTCGACACATCGTAGATAGCCGGCAGGGCGAAATAGCGTTCTACCGCAAGCCCCCCGATCGCCAGCGGCAGCGCGGCGAAAATCAGCCCCTTCAATGCGTCATGTCCGCCCTCGGCGCCTGTCAACCACAGGCTTCGAAGACCGGCGAAGGCCAGGAGGGCGGCCAACGCCGCAAATCCTGCGGAGACAAGGAGAACGAGGACGAGATAGGGTGTCGCCAGTCCGCCGAAGCGATGGCCGAACAGCGCTGCGAGGCAAAGTACCAGCGAGAACGCTGCGAAACGCCGCGAAAAGCGGGCGGCACTGGAAACAGGGCGGTCGAAACGGATTGCCATCAAACTTACCGGTTAGTCGCAAGCGGCGCGTCCCGCATGAACACGCATATCGCCCTATGACTTGTTTAGTGCAAGATTCGCCTAAATTGAAACTGTTGTCTCGAACTGGACTGCGCAATCCACGGAGAAGACAGTGATAGCCTCGCGCAAGACGACGATGGCGTGCGTGAGCGATTTCTGATATTGCATGAAATGACCGTAATGCAGCATGTTCATCGCGCAGGGACGAACAGGAGAAGGGCAATGATTGCATCCGAGCTTGCAGTGGAGACCCAGGCGCCGGCTTTCACCGGAACCGATGGCAAGGACCCGCTTCTGCCGGTGGAGCTTCTGGAACTCGAGCTGTCGCTCGACAGCTATGATGGCGATGCCGATTTCTGCGATGCAGTTCGGGAAGCTGCCGCGAAGGCGGGCGGCGAGTTTCTGTTCGACCTCCCGGCCGAGGGCCTTATGGAGGATTGCAAGCGGATCGCCGTGCTGCGAATCCCGTCTGCTGCCTCGGACATGCGGATCGTTCTTGCGGCACTCGAGCAGAACGGCACTGACATCCGCATGGAAACGCCTGCTCCCGAGACCGCGCATGTGGTCCGGTTTGCCGACGCATTCATCAAGGTACTAGAGAGGTTCTGACCCTCAATCACGACCGCTGGCGGCTTCCGCCACGCTGCGGAAGGCAAACTTGCGCCCGCACTGGCATTTGATCATGCAAGTCTCCTGGTGGTTCGACGGACGCTGTATAAAGAAACCGCGCGGCAGGTGATCAACGGTAAAACCCGGATGTCTGCGCTTCGGGTCGTCGATTTCCGACGCTTCGGCAAAACCGCTATTGCCGCATTGCGGGCAGGTCAGTTTCTTCGAAAATCGATCACGTAATGCCATGCCTGCCTTCCATTGCTCAGAAGCAGCCTTCTTACAGGCGAATGGCGCTGGACGAAAGCCGGAACCAAAGCCATGAGGCATCGTTTCTCCATCAAAGGAGATTCGTCATGCCGAACAGAGAACCAATGCCCATCCCGAGCGCCGACACGCCGAGAGGACCGACACCAACCCCGGGAATTCCCGACCGGGTTCAGGAAAAACCGCCGCTGACGCCGGCGCAGGATCCCGGCGACACGAAGAACCCGCAGGATCCGACGCTCAACCCCGCGCTCCTGCCTATCGGTGACCGAGCAGGAGCGGCCTGAGGTGGCATTTCCGATTGACGGACGCGCACGAATGGCCTTTGGTGAGTGAACAAGGTCAATGGCTTAATATGTCGATGCGGATCCTCACCCTAACCTTCGCCCTCGCCGCAACTGCCATAGGGCTGTCCGCGTGTCAGACGATTTCGCCCGAGGAGCGTCGTGCCGCGGACGAGCGGCAATGCATGAGCTATGGCTTCAAGCGCGGCACCGACGCATTCGCCACCTGCCTGCAGCGTATCGACCTCGATCGACAGGCACGGGCGCGTTACGACAGCGACATGGTCATGATGGACATGTCCTACAGCCTGGGCGGACCGTATTATGGCCGCCCTTACTACCGCCACTATCGCTGAGCGGCACGAATGACCGCCTGAGCCGCTGCAAGCCTTGCGATCGGCACGCGGAACGGCGAACAGGAGACGTAGTCGAGCCCGATTTCCTCGCAGAAGTGAATGGACGCGGGATCGCCGCCGTGTTCGCCACAAATTCCGAGTTTCATGTCGTTGCGTGTGCGCCTGCCGCGCTCGGTTGCGATGCGGATCAACTCTCCGACGCCGTCGAAGTCCAGCGATATGAACGGATCATGCTCGATGATGCCCTTGCGCTGATAGGTCGGGATGAAGGCCGATGCATCGTCGCGTGATATGCCGAAGGTCGTCTGCGTCAGGTCGTTGGTACCAAAGGAGAAGAATTCCGCGGCTTCCGCAATGACGTGGGCCCGCAGTGCCGCTCGCGGAAGCTCGATCATCGTGCCGACAAGATAGTCGATCCGCATGCCGGCTTCCGTCATCACATCTCTGGCGACGGCATCGATGCGCTCCTTGACGTAGTCGAGTTCCGAACGAAGGCCGACCAGCGGCACCATGATTTCCGGAACGACAGCAGCGCCGGTTTCATGGGCTGCAGCCACCGCCGCCTCGAAAATGGCGCGCGCCTGCATTTCGACGATCTCGGGATAGGAGATGGCGAGGCGACAGCCGCGATGGCCGAGCATGGGGTTGAATTCATGGAGTGCATCGACGCGCTGGCGCAGTGCGGCCGCCTCCAGGCCCATCGCTGCGGCAACATCGGCGATTTCCTCGTCGCTCTTCGGCAGGAATTCGTGCAGCGGCGGATCGAGCAAGCGGATCGTCACCGGCAATCCATGCATGACATTGAAAAGACCCGTGAAATCGAGCCGCTGGATGGGCAGCAGCTTGTCGAGCGCCGCGCGTCGACCCTTCTCGTCCTCGGCGAGGATCATTTCGCGCATGACATGGATGCGCTCACCCTCGAAGAACATGTGCTCGGTGCGGCAGAGGCCAATGCCTTCGGCGCCGAACGAGCGCGCCGCGCGAGCATCGGCCGGCGTGTCCGCATTGGTGCGTACCGTCATGCGGCGGACGCGATCGGCCCATTGCATGATACGTCCGAAATCGCCGGAAAGCTCCGGCTGGACCATCTGAACCTCGCCTTTCAGAACCTGGCCTGCCGACCCGTCGATTGTGATGACGTCGCCCTTTTTCAGCGTGACACCCAATCCGATCAGGCGCTCGTTGCGTGGGTCGATACGCATCGTGCCGGCACCGACAACACAGGGAATACCCATGCCGCGGGCTACGACGGCAGCGTGGCTGGTCATGCCGCCACGCGTCGTCAAAATGCCTTCGGCCGCGTGCATGCCATGAATATCTTCCGGGCTCGTCTCGACGCGCAAAAGGATGACCTTGCGCCCCTCCTCCTCGGCGGCGACGGCCTCCTCGGCGGTGAAAACGATCTCACCGGTCGCAGCTCCCGGCGATGCCGGCAGGCCGGTGCCGATCACCTCGCGCGGCACCCGTGGGTCGATCGTCGGGTGCAGCAACTGATCCAGCGAGGACGGCTCGATACGGAGCACTGCCTCCTCCTCGGTGATTAGTTTCTCGTCCACCATGTCGACGGCAATCTTCATCGCCGCGCGCGTCGAGCGCTTGCCGGAGCGCGTCTGCAGCATCCAGAGCGTCCCGCGTTCGATGGTGAACTCGATGTCCTGCATGTCGCGGTAGTGCGCTTCAAGCCTGGTGCAAATCAGAGAGAATTCCTTGAAGGCATCCGGCATCAACTTTTCCATCGACGGCCGGTCGGAACCGGAGCTGATGCGTCCCTCCTCGGTAATGCTCTGCGGCGTGCGGATGCCCGCGACGACGTCCTCGCCTTGCGCATTGACCAGGAACTCGCCGTAAAGCGACTTTTCGCCGGTCGAGGGGTTGCGCGTGAAGGCGACGCCCGTTGCAGACGCGTTGCCGAGATTGCCGAACACCATGGCCTGAATATTGACGGCTGTGCCCCAGTTTCCCGGAATGTTGTGGAGATGCCGGTACGTGACGGCGCGGGCGCTCATCCAGCTTGCGAATACGGCCCCGACGGCGCCCCATAGCTGCACTTGCGGGTCCTGGGGAAATTCCTCGCCCAGCTCTTCCTCAATCATCGACTTGTAGAGCGAGACGACATGCTGCCATTCGCTGGCCGTCAGTTCCGTATCGTATTCGTAGCCGAGCCGACCTTTCTCATCTTCGAGGATTTCCTCGAAAACATCGTTGTCGATGCCCATGACCACGTCGGCATACATCTGAATGAAACGGCGATAGCTATCCCAGGCGAAACGCGCATCACCGGCGTCGTGGCCGAGCGCCTGCACCGTATGGTCATTGAGACCGAGATTGAGCACCGTGTCCATCATGCCGGGCATCGACACGCGCGCACCGGAGCGTACAGACAGCAGGAGCGGCCTCTCCCCCGCGCCGAAGCGGCGCCCGGTGATCGCTTCGATGCCTCCAATACCGGAAAGCACCTGCGCTTTCGGCTCTTCGCCGATCCGGTGCCCGCCGTCGTAGTAGGCAGCACATGCGTCCGCGACGATCGTCAGGCCGGGCGGCACAGGGAGACCGAGGCTGCACATTTCTGCGAGGTTTGCGCCCTTGCCGCCCAAAAGCTCACGGTCAAGCGCACGACCTTCGGCCGTCCCGTTGCCGAATGTGTAGACCCATTTGGTCATATTCCCCCCAAACCCAAATCGGGATCAACTTAATCCGTTGGAGTTGAAAAGAAAATCGACAAATGCGGCCAAAATGTTGCAACGCACAATATCCGTTGAGGGCGGAACGATTTTTGATTGCCTGAAAAAGAATAAAGCTTTGCGGGACCGCAACAAAGTCCCGCAAAGCCTTATTTCCGTCCGGCCAGGAAAACCGGACGGGGGGTTCAGTATGCCGGCACGAAACGGAGGGCAATAAGCCTCGACATCTGCGCGCGGCAATCACTCAAAGCGGCATCGCAGCCGCATTTATGGATGTTCTAATACAAGATTGGTACGAAGACATCACCTTATTGGGTGAAACGGCCAACCGACGCCGACTTTTTTTGGGTTTTTCGTCGTATCAGGCGATCTCGCGCAATTGCTCGGCGGTCTGGAGGTCGACGGATACGAGCTGCGACACGCCCTGCTCGGCCATCGTGACGCCAAAAAGCCTGTTCATGCGGGCCATGGTGATGGGGTTGTGCGTGATGATAACGAAGCGCGTTTCCGTCGAGGCGGCCATTTCGTCCATCAGGTTGCAGTAGCGCTCGACATTGTGGTCGTCGAGCGGCGCGTCCACTTCGTCCAGCACGCAGATCGGCGCCGGATTGGTCAGGAATACGGCGAAGATCAGCGCCATCGCCGTCAGCGCCTGCTCGCCCCCGGAAAGCAGCGTCATGGTCTGCGGCTTCTTGCCGGGCGGTCTCGCCAGAATTTCGAGGCCCGCTTCCAGCGGGTCTTCTGATTCGATCAGCTGCAGCTCGGCCGTGCCGCCGCCGAAGAGATGGGTAAAGAGGCGCTGGAACTGACCATTGACGACGTCGAAGGCGGCGATGAGGCGTTCGCGACCTTCTCGATTGAGGCTCTGGATGGCGCCGCGCAGCTTGCGGATGGCGTCGATCACGTCGTCGCGCTCCTTGATCAAGGCCTCGAGCTTATCGCTAAGTTCCTTCTGCTCCTCCTCGGCGCGCAGGTTGACGGCGCCAAGGCGCTCGCGCTCCATCTTCAGCCGTTCGAGCTCGCGCTCGACCTCGCGCAGATCCGGTATCGCCTGCACGGCCTGCAGGCCGGCGAGGCGCAAGGCTTCGTGCGGCGCGACGTTCAGCGCCTCGCGGATCCGTGCCTCCCCCTCCTGCCGCTTCTCGCGGGCGGAAACCAGGCGCTCTTCCGCGCGGCCCCGGCGCTCGCGGCTTTCGGCAAGCCCCGACAGAGCGGTCGCCGCCTTGTGGTCTGCATCGCGTTGAAGAAGCTCGGCTTCAGCAAGCACGTCGGCCGCATGGCGGCGGGCTTTGTCTGCCTGCTGCAGCTCGTTCAACAGCGCCCGGCGCTTATCGTCGAATTCGTCCGGGGCCATTTCCAGCTCGACGGCTTCGTCGCGGGCTTCTTCCTCGCGCTCGCGCAGGGTGGCGATGTGATCTTCGGCGCTGGCGGCACGCTGGCGCCAGGTGTCCCGCTCCTGACCGATGGCGATGAGTCGACGCTGGCGGGCCTCGTTCTCGCGGTTCAGGCTTTCGTGGCGTGCGCGGGCCTCCGCAAGAGCACCACGATCGGTAGCCACATTCGCCTGCTGCAGCCGCAGCCGCTCGTCAATCGCCGTCACGTCGGGCGCGTCATCGAGCTCGATGCGGGCATTCTCTTCCTGAACGGCCACGTCCTCGAGCTGGGACTGCAGCTGGCTGACCGCCTCGGCAATCACGTCACGGCGGCGGATCAGATCGCCGGAGGCGCGCTCGGCAGCAGTGAGTGCATCGCGGGCGTCGGCCAGGTGTCGCGCAGAAAGCCTGACCGCATCGCGCGCATCGGCAAGGCGACGCTCTTGGACACCGATCGCCTCGGCAGCCACGGAAAGCTGTTCCTCAGCTTCTACCAGAACATCGCGGGCGAGTGCTGCTTCGCTTTCGAGTTCCGAAAGGCGGTTCTTCTGGGCAAGGCGCAGGGCCGCCGCACTTGACGCATCCGCCCCGGCGACATGACCGTCCCAGCGATAGACCGCGCCGTTCCTGGTCACCAGCCGCTGGCCGGGTTTCAGTTGGTGCATAAGCGTCAGCGCATCGACATCCGGCACCAGACCGATCTGCCTCAGCCGCCGCATCAACGCTGCCGGTGCGCGAACGTGCTCCAAAAGCGGCGTGGCGCCGGCCGGCAGGCTGGGGTCGGACGCCCCGTCGCCGTTCTCTGACCAGTGTGCCGGAGCATTCGGATCGAGCGGGGATTCCAGATCGTCTCCCAAGGCAGCGCCAAGGGCTGTTTCAAAACCGCGATCGACGCGCAGGTCGTCCGCGACCGGAGAAAATTCGCCCGCGGAAGCGCCGGCGGCGAGCATGCGGGAAATGGTACGGGCTTCGGTTTCGAGCGCGTTCACTTTCGAGCGCGCCTGATCGACCGGCGCGCGGGACATCGCCTCGGTCTGCCGGGCCGCGGCAAGCGCCTGTTCGATGGCCTGCATCGCGGCTTCCGCCTCTGCAACGGCGATCTCGCCCGCTTCGACCACAGCCCGCTTCTCGTCCGGATCAGGCAGGGTGGCAATCTTTTCGCCGATCGCCGAGAGCTCCCGGTTCGCCTCGTCCATCTGCCGCTCGAGCCGCATTCTGCGGTCGGAGAGATCGCGAATGGCGCGTTCCAGCTGATTGCGCCCGGCTGACGCTTCGGCACGTTCGGCCGTCACAGCGGTGAAGATCCGCTCGCTGTCGGCAAGCCTCGCGGCCGCTTCCTCGAAGGCCTCGCGCGTCTCCTCCGCGTGACGGCCGGAATCGGCAAGGACGTCAGCGATATCAGCCTCTTCGGCATCGAGGCGTGCCAGGATTGCGGCATTGTCGGCGACCAGGCGCTCTTCGCGCCCGATGTCTTCCGCCAGTTGGGCAAGGCGGCGCGTGAGCTCGTCGCGTCGCCGCAGGATGCGGTTTGCATCCTCCTCCAGCTGCGTCTTGGCGAACTGAAGGCGCTGCAAGGCTGCGGCAGCACGCGCCTCGCCCTCGCGCAAATCCGGCAGCCTCAGACTCGCAATACCTTGCGACTTCGCCGCCTCCATCTGCGCCTGCGCCTTTTCGGCAACGACGACCGTCGCCTGATTGAGAGCGCTTTCAGCCTCGGCTTCTGCGTCCTTGGCCTGCGCCCAACGAATATGAAGCAGCATGGCCTCGCGGGCACGGATGTCGGCGGACAGGGACTTGAAGCGGCTCGCCTGCCGGGCCTGGCGTTTCAGGCTCTCGATCTGGCTTTCGAGCTGGGAGGTGACATCGTCGAGACGCTCGAGATTGCCTTCGGCGGCGCGTAGCCGGAGCTCGGCCTCGTGGCGGCGCGAGTGCAGGCCGGAAATGCCGGCTGCCTCTTCCAGTAGCTGGCGGCGGGCCTGCGGCTTTGCCGAAATCAGCTCGCCGATGCGCCCCTGCCCGACCATCGACGGCGAACGGGCGCCTGTGGATGCATCCGCAAAGAGCAGCTGGACATCCTTGGCACGGCTTTCCTTGCCGTTGATGCGGTAGATCGACCCCTGTTCGCGCTCGATGCGGCGGGTCACCTGGATCTCGTCGCTGTCGTTGAAGGCGGCGGGCGCGGTGCGGTCGGAATTGTCGAGATAGAGCGCGACTTCGGCCGTGTTGCGCGCCGGGCGGTTTCCCGAGCCCGAGAAGATCACGTCGTCCATGCCCGAGGCACGCATGTTCTTGTAGGAATTCTCGCCCATCACCCAGCGCAGGGCTTCGACAAGGTTCGACTTGCCGCAGCCGTTCGGCCCGACAACGCCGGTCAGTCCACGCTCGATGATGAATTCGGTCGGCTCTACGAAGGACTTGAAGCCGATGACGCGAAGCTTGTTGAACTTCATGCGGCCATCTCCCCCTCTCCCCTCGGGGAGAAGGTGCCCCGCAGGGGCGGATGGGGCGCCTCATACGACAAGCGTGTTGCAAAATACTGCCGGAGTTCCGCGGAGCTATCGCTCCCCGGCCCTCTCATCCGTCGTGCGGACACCTTCTCCCCACTGGGCAGAAAGCAAAGCCCAAAGCAAAAAACGGGCACGCGGCTTCTGCCGCCGTCCGTCATTCCGGAACGGTTCAAATTAGAGCAGGCTGTCGATAAGGGCCGACAACGTGTCAACCGACATGTCTCCAGAATAGCGCTTTCCGTTTATGAGGAAAGTCGGCGTGGCGTTGACGCCGAACTCCTTGGAGCCCCGTTCCCGCGTCGCGTTCACTTCATCCAGCAGCTTCTGGTTCGTCAAGCACTTCGTGAAGCTATCCTCAGTAAATCCAGCAAGTTTGGACATCTGAAGCAGCGCCGCGCGGCCATCGTCGGCGGCAGCCCAGGTCTCCTGCTGCTTGAAGAGCATCGAGACCATCGGGAAATACTGTTCCGGGGTGCTCAGTTCTTCCGGCTTAGCGGCATTGCAGCGGGCCAGCATGAAGGCTGCGGCAGCGCGCGGATCGAAGGGGAATTCGCGAATAATGAAACGAACCTTGCCGGTGTCGACATACTTCTTCTTGATCTCGTCGAAGGTCGTCGTGTGGAAGTGCGCGCAGTGCGGGCAGGTCATCGACATGTATTCGACGATCTTGACCGAGGCGTTTTCCGGGCCGAGCCCCATTTCCGGCAGCGCGCCGGGCGTCAGGACGGCGGTCATATCGACGTCGCCGTCGGCCTTCGGCATTTCGACCGCCGCATTCGCGGTGCTGAACACCGCCAGGGTTGCCGTCGCGGCGGCGACACCGCCGAGAAGCTGGCGTTTTGTCAGTTGCATTTCAGACATCTGCATGAGTTCCCCATATGAGAAGAGAGTGACGGCATAACTGTGCGATATAACGACGTGAGGCCGCGAACAAGGCACGCTTTGCCAACTTCCTTCAAAGAATTGTGACCATGCCAAGGTTACAAGATTAATTGTTCTTCATGTGTCGTTGTTCCGTGGCGCCCCATCGTTTGCTATCAACGTTGAGGATGTGAAATCATCACCGAAACGGAAGCCGTTAAATGTCTGCGATTACTTTTCGCAACCTTCCTGACGAGACCGATCGCGCCCTGAAGCTTCGGCCGGCCCGCACTGGGCGAAGCACCGAGGCGAAGATTCGCGACATTCTGGAAGAAGCGATTCCCCCAAGGAACAAATGAACCGCATTCGGCCGCGAGTGTGTCGAGCTTCAGATCACGCGCGATGCAACGCCGATCAAACCCGCAACTTCGAATGATCATTCTCGATACGAATGTCGTTTCACAGACGATGAAGACGAATTGCGAGCAGAGGGTGCTGGGCCGGCTCGACGGCAAACGAAAGGAAGACCTTCGAGCCCGCTTGAGCAGTTTGGTATCGAGGTTGTTCAAATCCCGCGTTTTGGCTTTCGACGAGGCGGCAGCCTTTCAATATGCCTCATGCTCCATCATGGTCGCGCGGCGCGAAGAGGGATTTCGCTGCCCGATGGCCAGATTGCGGCTATCGCGAAGGTGCACGGCTTTGCTGTTGCGACGCGTGATGTAGCGCCGTTCGATGCGGTCGGCGTGCCGGTCATCAATCCCTGGACCGTATAGGAAGCATTATCGGCGCTTTCCCAGTACCGCCGTGCCGAGCCGCTTCACCGCCTCACGCAGTTTGTCGCCCTCGATCCCTTCCATCATGCCTTCCAGCCTTTTCGCCGCCTCGCCCTTCAATGGCTGCGGCGTGCGGGAGCGTTTTGCGGCCTGCGACACGGGTTTTTGGACAATTCTGATCTGATGAACGGCCGAGAAGCCGAAAAAGCTGTTGATGCGCTGGATGAGTTCGCCCTGGGCATGGGTGAGGAACAATGCGCGAGCGCCCTCGCAGGCGATGGTCAGTACACCGGGGCGGAAGCTGCCGTCGTCGTTGCCCCTCGCCCAGGCTATCTTTTCCGGCCGCGTGCAATCGGCGAAGTCCACGCCAGCGATTTCGTCCCACGAACCGAGGAGCGCCGTGTTGATACCGGCGCGGCGGGCGAGCACGGGATCGATCAGGCCATTGGCCAACTCGGAAATCTGCTTCACATCTTTGCGTGGATAACTCATCGAAACCTTCGGATGCCGCCGCCGTTCGGCGCCGCTGCCTTGATCGGACGCCATTGCTTCGCCAAGTATAGGCCACTTCCCCACAACACGGCAAATGATGACATCAACGACTCTCGACGCGCCTTCCGCAAAGCCCCTCCTCGACTGGTACGACCGGCACCACCGCGACTTGCCGTGGCGCGTCTCGCCGCCGATGACGGCGCGCGGCATCAAGGCCGAGCCCTATCATGTATGGCTTTCCGAGGTGATGCTGCAGCAGACGACGGTGCCGGCGGTGAAGCCGTATTTCGCCAATTTCCTGGCACGCTGGCCGACCGTGGGCGATCTTGCGAATGCGCCAAGCGAGGATGTGATGGCGGCTTGGGCAGGCCTCGGCTACTATGCCCGCGCCCGCAATCTGAAAAAATGCGCAGAGGCGGTGGCGCGCGACCATGGCGGCGTGTTCCCTGACACGGAAGAAGGACTGAAGGCGCTTCCCGGTATCGGCGACTATACGGCAGCGGCTGTCTCTGCCATCGCCTTCAACCGGCAGTCGGCGGTAATGGACGGCAATGTCGAGCGCGTGATCTCACGCCTTTATTCCATCTCGGCACCGCTGCCGGCGGCAAAACCGCTGATGAGGGAGAAGGTTGCGCTGCTGACCCCCGCGGACCGGCCGGGCGATTTCGCTCAGGCGATGATGGATCTCGGCGCGACGATCTGTACCCCGAAGCGTCCGGCATGTTCCCTCTGTCCGTTCAGGGGAGCATGCGAGGCGCTACGGCTGCACGATCCGGAGAAATTCCCGGTCAAGGCCGCGAAGAAAGAGAAGCCGGTTCGCTATGGCGCAGCCTTCATCGCTGTCACTGCGGATGGCGAGATCCTGCTGCGGCGGAGGATCGAAAGCGGCCTTCTCGGCGGCATGACGGAAGTGCCGACAACCGGATGGACCGCACGCCAGGACGGCGAGACATCGGCGGATGCGGCGCCCTTTGCGGCAGGCTGGGAGGCCTGCGGTACAGTGACCCACGTATTCACCCATTTCGAGCTTCGGCTATCGATCTATAGGGTGGCGATCCTCTCGCGAATTCAAGCAGATAACGGTTGGTGGGAGCCGGTTACAAATCTTGTTTCCCAGGCGCTGCCGACCGTCATGAAAAAAGCGATCACAACGGCTATTCCACTTGCGTTCAAACACCCGAAGGACTGACAGATGCCCATTCATCATATCGTTTTCGATATTGGAAAAGTTCTCATACATTACGATCCGAATATTCCGTTCAGCCACCTCATTCCTGACGCAGCCGAACGCAAATGGTTCTTCGACAACGTCTGCACCCATGACTGGAACGTCGAGCAGGATCGTGGACGCACCTGGGGAGATGCGGAAGCGCTGCTGATCGATGCTCACCCGACGCACGAGGAGCACATCCGCGCATTCCGCAAGCACTGGCACGAGATGGTATCACACGCCTACGACGACAGCGTCGCTATCATGGAGGGACTGATCGCGGACGGCCAGGACGTGACGATGCTGACCAACTTCGCCTCCGACACGTTCCGCGAGGCGCAGGTCCGCTTTCCATTCCTGGTCAAGCCGCGGGGCGTCACAGTGTCCGGCGATGTCGGTCTCGTCAAGCCCGACATTGCCATCTACGAAACCCACGCGAAGAGCTTCGATCTCAATCCCGCGGCAACTGTTTTCATCGACGACTCGGCACCCAACGTCGCAGGTGCCAAAGCGGCCGGCTGGGATGCCGTCCTGTTCACCGGCGCCGACAAGCTGCGCGCCGACCTTGTCGCACGCGGCGTCAGGATCTGAGAATGGGGTTCGATCCAGTCAAGAAAATCATCCGCTTTCACGATGCCATCAACGCGCTCGATTTTGATGCGATCGAAGCCTATTTCGCCGAGGATGCGACCTACGTTTCCAACGGCGTCGGCAGCCTGTCGGGACGCGACGAGATCATGGACGCCTTCCGGAAGTACTTCGAAGACTATCCGGACCAGACGGCTTTCAACACGCTGGTGGAGAAGGTTGGCCCGAAGGCCGGCCGCGCCGTATGGTCGGTTCGAGCCACCCACAGCAAGACAGGCAAGCCGCTGATCCGGGAAGGCGAGGAAACGATCACCTTCGACGAGAACGGCCGCGTCACCCATGTCGAAGTGACCGATTATCAGGCGTTCTGACCGCAGACCTACCTTCCCGGCGCGACACGGAACGTCAAATTGCGCGTCGCGTTAGGAACAATGAGTGCCTTCGACGGTTTTGAGATGACCCGTGCATGACGCGGCTTGTAGCAAAACGATAAGTCAGCTCGGCTGACAGGAGGTTACGATGGGTAGAGGTATCTTGCTTTGGTTTCTCGGAATTCCGATTCCGCTGATCCTGCTTATCCTGCTTTTCTGGCATTAGGGGGTGGTCGCGATGTCGTATACTTCCTCTGCCGTGGCCACGGACGCGCCACTGGAATCCTCGTCCTCGGCCGTGAGCTGGGGACCAATCGTTGCCGGCACTCTGGCTGCAACTGCGATCACGCTCATCTTCATCGTGATCGGATCGGGCTTGGGCCTGACGATGATCTCGCCTTGGTCGCATGACAGCAGTTCTCTCACCACCGTCGGAGCATCGGCGGCGATCTGGCTGATCGTCGTGCAATGGGTGTCCGCGGCGCTCGGCGGCTACCTGACCGGGCGGCTGCGAGCCAAATGGGTCGGTGTCCATACATACGAGATATTCTTCCGCGATACCGCCCACGGCTTTCTGGCCTGGGCGCTGGCAACGGTGGTGGTGGCCGGGTTGCTCGGCTCGGCACTCTCCTCCGTCGTAAGCACCGGTGCGCAGGCAACGGCGACGGCTGTGGGCGCTGTCGGTGCGGCAGGCGCGGCGACGGCTGCCAACGCCGGTGACGGCGGTGGCGCGTTTTCTCAGGCCTTTTTCACGGACGCGCTCCTGCGCCCGGCAAATGCGACGGCGGCACCTGCGAATCAAGGCGCGGGGGCCGGCCAAAACAATGAGGCCGTCAGTGCCGAGGTATCGCGCATTCTTCTGCACGGTGTTGCCGCGGGTGAGTTTTCGGCCGACGACCGAACCTATCTGGACCAAGTGGTTGCATCGCGGACAGGTCTCTCGGAAGCAGATGCGAAGGCACGGGTGGATGCTGTGCTGAAGCGCATCGATGACGCCAAGGTGGCGACACAACAGGCAGCGGATACGGCGCGCAAGACAGCATCGGCCGTGGCCCTGCTCGGCGCGTTGTCGCTCTGTGTCGGCGCTTTCATCGCAAGTGTGGCCGCCGCAATCGGCGGCCGGCAGCGCGACGAGGACGAAGAGCGGATGGCCCTGCTTCAACGCTGAAAGCACGTCGTCAACGGCACGAAAGCGCCTGGGGTTTCCATCCCGGGCGTTTTCAGATTCTTGACCAATGTCAGGTGCGGGCCTCACAATATCCGGCTCTATCGTCTTGAGACTGAGCCAGTCGGTTGATACAAGCTTGAATTGTGAGCCTCCCCAAACATGCTGCCGGGTTGTATGGCGGATTTGACTGACGGCGACCGCGTTCACAAGGTCGGTGAGTAATCGGCAGACATCGACTTGGACAGCGGATCGTCTGATGTTTGACGCTACAATTAAGTTTGCGCCCTCCAATATTACCGCGTTGAAGAAGGAATTGCGCAAGCAGTATGCGAATGTCAGGTCTTCACATGTCGATGAAGCATTGGATGCCTCATTCCGGTTCAGAACATACGCCGCAATGCGTCTTGGACCAAGTGGGGGATTCGGCTCGGCGGGGATCCAGTCGGATCCATGCCTACTGCTGCTTCGTCTCAAGCTGCTGGGATATAGCGGAACTAGCGTGCGGACCTTGCGGCGCCTGACCTGGGAAGCCCCATATCCAGACCGTTGGCAAGACGACGACACAGAACGCGCGCTCAGAAAAGGCTTTGTGCCTATCGCAGCGAATTCGCAGGTGAAGACGCCCGGGGTGTTGATCCCCGGGCGCCTTTTACCTTCTTCCGCAACTGGAGGTACAAAAACCGGAAGAAGGCAGTTTCGATCAGGCTTGAGCGTGGGTCACTCCGCCTTTGCCAGATCACTGCGGATCACGGACCGCAAATCGTCGATCGGGCGCAGGGATTGTCCGTCGTCGAAATGCCAGAATGTCCATCCGTTGCATGCATCAAGACCCTGGACCTTCGCACCAAGACGATGAATTGAACCGGCCTCGCCGCCGGAAGCCACCGTACCGTCCGCGCGCACGATCGCACTATGGCGCCGCTTCGCATCGGTCAGCACCTGGCCAGGCTTGATCAGGCCGCTTTCGACGAGCACGTTGAACGCCACGCGGACTTCCTGCTTCTTGCCGGTCATGACCGTCAGTTCAGCCTTGCCGAGCGGCTCCACCGCCTCGATGCGGGCGGAGGCTGCGTCGATGTAATCCTGCTCGCGCTCGATGCCGACGAAGTGACGGCCGAGGCGCTTGGCAACGGCGCCTGTCGTGCCAGAGCCGAAGAACGGGTCGAGGATGATATCGCCGGGCTTCGAAGACGCCATGATGACGCGGGCCAGCAGTGCTTCCGGCTTCTGGGTCGGATGCGCCTTCTTGCCGTCCTCGCCCTTCAGGCGTTCGTTGCCGCTGCAGATCGGGAACAGCCAGTCGGAGCGCATTTGCACGTCGTCGTTGGCAGCCTTCATCGCGTCGTAGTTGAAGGTATAGCCCTTCGCCTTCGCATTTGGGCTCGCCCAGATCATCGTCTCGTGGGCGTTCTGGAAACGGCGGCCCTTGAAGTTCGGCATCGGGTTGGTCTTGCGCCAGACGATGTCGTTGAGGATCCAGAAGTTCAGATCCTGCAGCGTGGCGCCAACGCGGAAGATATTGTGATAGGAGCCGATGACCCAGAGGGTGCCGGTCGGCTTCAAAACGCGGCGGCAGGCCAGCAGCCAGGCACGCGTGAAGGCATCATAGGCCTCGAAGGAAGCGAACTGATCCCACTCGTCGTCGACAGCGTCGACAAGTGACTGGTCCGGACGGTGCAGCGTGCCGCCGAGCTGGAGGTTATAGGGCGGATCTGCGAAAATGACGTCTACGGAGTGGGTCGGCAGGGCTTCAAGAGCAGCAACGCAATCGCCCTTGATGATCGTGTCGATCCAGGCGCCCGGCTGTGCGGAGGCCTTGAGATCGGCAAGCGGAAATACTGACGCCATCTGGAAACTCGCTCATACATAATTACGCTTTTTACTGTCTGTTATGGTTACTCAGTTTGGTTACCAAAGCCTGAATTGCTGAACGAATTTGGGAAAATAATCGCGACGTGGAAAACTTTAGCGAGATGCTGTTGAGAGAAACCATGAAAAAACGAGAAGCTGTCGAACATCTGAAGAGGAACGCCTCAGCCGTGCGCGCGCTCGTTGCGACCTCGCTTATCTCTTCGGTTCGGTCGCCCGCGACGACAAGAGATATCGACCTCTTGTCTTCGATCAGATCAGCGTCAAACAAACTCATGCTCGCAGAAACTCTAGACGCTTCGGTGACATCACCACGCGTGACGGCGTGCATCCACGCCTCAAATCCAAGATCGAGAAATCGGCGTTGCAGGTATGCTGACCACGCGAGATCAGGCATGTACTTGATGACTTGCGAGAGGCGATCGACGGCATTGAGCGCGCAGTTGCCGGAAAATCCTTTGCAACTACCAAAGCGATTTGCTTCTTCACCTGCGCTGAAACGCGTGATCGAGATCATATCCGAAGCAATCCGAGCGCTGCGCCAGAAAATAAGATCGCTGCATCCGGACATCCCATGGCCACAGGTTAAGGCGATCGGAAATGTCTTGAGCCACGCAAGATCCTATGGGGCGTGATCGCCGATGAAATTCCGCATCTGCAGATTGCCATCGACGATCTGTGCGCGCGTTTTACCGACGACTAGGCCGCCGTGTCATGCACCCGGCGGCTGTCGGTCGGTGCTTCGGCGCGCTCGTTCATTCCGTAATCGCGAACGATGTGGCCGATGCGCAGGCGGTAGTCCGCAAAGACGCCGTTGCGGCCGGCAGCCTGAGCGGCACGGTGGACTTCGAGGTTGCGCCATGCCTTGACGGCCTCCTCGTCGCGCCAGAACGACAGCGAAAGCAGCTTGCCGCGCGTTGTCAGGCTCTCGAAGCGCTCGATCGAGATGAAACCATCGATCTTGTCCAGTTCGGCGCGCAGTTCGCCGGCAAGATCGAGATAGGTGTGGCGTTCGCCCATGTAGGGAAGCACCTCGAATATGACGGCGATCATGGCGCGACCTGTATGGCGTGAGGTAGGGATACGTTCATCAGGAAGATGCGGTCCTCTTTCAGAATGAAGCGTTCGCGCTTGGCGAATTCGTAGTTTTCCTTGCCGAGCGGATCGGTGGCGAGCCGCGCGCGGTAAGCCTCGTAGGCGGCCAAGCTTTCGATGTTGTAGACGCCGTAGGCCGTAGTTGCCGAACCCTCGTGCGGTGCGAAATAGCCGACGAGATCGGCACCATTGCGCGGGATTGCCTGGCCCCAGTTGCGGGCGTATTCGCCAAACTCCTCCTTCCTGAAGGGGTCGATCTCGTAGCGGATGAAGCAGGTTAGCATCTTTGTCTCCTTGTGTTGTGAGACAGTTCTCGCATGTTGCCCGGCGACAATGCTTCGGTTACGATCGAAGTATGAAAGAAGGACCTGACATCGCCCAGATCGGGGCACTCATCGGCGATCCCGCCCGCGCCAACATGCTGACCGCGCTGATGGACGGCAAGGCATTAACGGCAACGGAGCTCGCGGCCGCCGGCGGCGTCACCGTGCAGACGGCAAGCACGCACCTCGCCAAGCTCGAGGCCGGCCAATTGCTTGCCCAACGCAAGCAGGGCCGCCACCGCTATTTCACGCTCGCAGATGACGGCGTCGGCAAGCTTTTGGAGAGCATCATGGGCTTTGCAGCCGGGCGGGGGCATCTGCGCCACCGGCCAGGCCCGAAAGAGCCCGCGCTGCGCAAGGCTCGGATCTGTTACGACCACCTGGCCGGAGACTACGGCGTTCGGATGCTGGACAGCCTGATCACCACGGGCGCGATCGGTGCGATCGGCGACGGGCTGGCTATTACATCGCGAGGCGCGAGCGAGTTGAATTGCATCGGTATCGATGTCGGCGATCTCCAATCGTCGCGCCGTCCTCTCTGCCGCTCCTGTCTCGACTGGAGCGAGCGGCGCGCGCATCTGGCAGGCAGCCTCGGCAAGGCCCTGCTTTCGAATTTATTCGACAAGGGCTGGGCGCGACGCACGGCAGGAAGCCGTTCGGTGATATTTTCTCCCGACGGCGAGCGGCAGTTTCTGTCGCTCTTTCCGCTGCTGCCTTCGGGCGAAGCGCTTCCTGCAACATCGGCGCAAGCCTGACTCTCTTCACGAGCAGCCCGTCAACCGACGATGGCAAACGCTTCCCGGGCGCCTGTGCCCTTTTGAGCGGACTGCGGCGCACGGCCGATCCACTGCACATGTCTCTCGAGGGTGGAAGCGGCCTCCTCGACCCTGCCCTGCCGGAGCGCCAGCAGGATCGCGCGATGGTCGTGGTCGGTGCGCTTTTCCCAGCCTGAACGCCAGGCGGAAAAGAGAAAGCGGGCGCTTGCCGCATGAAGATCGTCGATCGAGGCAAGCAGGCGGCTCATGCTGCATGGCGCGAGAATCAGGCGGTGGAAGCGGCGGTTCGCATCCTCCCAGGCCTGAACATCCGCGGCCGCATCTCCATCGCGCGTGGCTTCCTCGGCGGCATCGAGGATGGCCGGCGTCAGGTGCTGGGCGGCATGGCGCAATGCCAGTACTTCGAGCGCGGCCCGCATCTCCGCGACCTCGCGTACTTCCTTCAGGTCGAAGGATGCCACGCGAACGCCTCGGCGCGGCTCGCTGATCGCCAGGCCTTGCGCCTCCAGCCGCCGGAAGGCCTCGCGCACCGGCACGTGGCTGGTGCCGAACTCCTCGGCGATATGATCCTGCCGAAGACGCAATCCCGCCGGCAGCTCGCCGTGAACGATTCGGTCGGCGAGAACGCGGCTGATGCGGCTTGCGATTGTGTCTTCAGGTTCTTTACCCATGCCCATCCATTAGAGAGCCGGAATTGGCTTGTCGAGGCAAGAACGGCGGCGCGCGGCAGGCAATTCCGGCAGGAAAGCGGCAAAGCCGCCCGCGCGGCGCAATCCAGCCATGTCGCGCGGCCGGTTGAGCTCCGGCCACCCATCGTGTAAAGCGGCATGATCCCAAACAAGGCTTGATAACATGGACGGCTTCGACCTCATCATTTTCGACTGCGACGGCGTTCTCGTCGATTCCGAAATCATCGCCGCGCAAGTCGAATCCATGCTTCTGACGGAAGCAGGCTACCCGATAAGCGTCGAGGAAATGGGCGAGCGCTTCTCCGGCATGACCTGGGCGAACATCCTCTTCCAGATCGAGCGCGAGGCGAGCATTCCCATTTCCGCATCGCTTCTCGACAAGTCCGAGCAGTTGCTTGACCTGCGGCTCGAGCAGGACGTGCAGGCGATTGCCGGCGTTCAATCGGCTCTGTCGCGGCTGGACCTCAAGCGCTGCATCTGCTCAAACTCGAGCAGCAAGCGTCTCGACATGATGCTCGGCAAGGTCGGTCTCAAGCCGCTGTTTGCGCCGCATATCTTCTCAGCCAAGGATCTCGGCGCCGATCGCGTCAAGCCGAAGCCGGATATTTTCCTGCATGGCGCCAAGCAGATGGGCGTTTCGCCTGCCAGGGCCGTGGTCGTCGAGGATTCCGTTCACGGCATCCATGCGGCGCGTGCGGCCGGCATGCGGGTCATCGGCTTCACCGGCGCCTCGCATACCTACCCTTCGCACGCCGACACGCTGACGGACGCAGGCGCCGAGACGGTCATCTCGCGCATGAGCGACCTGCCAGGCGTAGTCACCGCGCTCGCAGAATGGGAAGGCGCTCTGTAGGAGAAGGAAGATAGGCCATATTTCAGGCCTGTCTTGTTTTATCAACCGACTTTCTCCTCTCGCTTGCCGCCTCCTTCCGGTTTTCCGCGATTCGTGCGGCTATTGCCTTGCAGATCGCCTTGGGATGATCTTCCTGCAGATAGTGCGCACCGGGTCCGAGCTTGACCAGCTCGCAATTCTCAAGCGCTGCCGCGAACTCTTCGGCAAATGCCGGAGAAATGAGCGCCCCCGGCTCGGCGGAAAACAAGAGCTTTGGACAGGAGGACGCGCGCAGCGACGCATGCGCTGTCCGCAGCCTCTCGTGGACATCCGGCGGGCTCCCCTCGATCGGCAGCTCGCGCGGAAACCTTAAGCACCCGCCTGCGGCATTCGGCGGTGAGGAACCCGGTAAGCTTCCGTTTCCTCCTCGCTCAGCGTTCTGAGGATCGAGGCAGGCAGCACCTTCTCGATGAAGACGTTCTGCTCGAAGATCAGCCTTTCGCCTTCGCCCGGCGTCCTCAGCGCCCTGAACAGGTCTCGCGTAGCATCGCGCTGATGGAAATCATCCCAGGACTGCGTCGGCCGGATGAATTCCATGAAAGCCAGTCCAAGCACGGCGTCGGGGCGGCGCGCCGCCAAATCGAAGGCAAGAGCCGTGCCCCAGTCCTGAGCAACGAGCACGAAACGATCCAACCGCATCGCATCGACGAAAACAGCCAAGTACCGGGCGTGGTCTGCAACGCTGCATTCGATGTCGGGCTTGCCGGACCGGCCGAGACCGATCAGGTCGGGCGCAATGCAGCGGGCGAGCGGAGAGACGTGCGGGATGACGTTTCGCCAGATATAAGACGATGTCGGATTGCCGTGACGGAATAGAACCGGAGTGCCGCTCCTTCCTCGACATAGGCAATATGACTATCGAGAATCCCTATCGATTTTTCAGTTGCCATCACTTCTCTCCTCCGAACGCGGTGGCAAAAATAATCTGCTTGAAGAGTTCAAGGGGGCGATCGGACCGGTCCACATTCATGCGCAGCATTGCGCCCTGCCAGCTCGACAGCAAGAAATCGGCCAGGTCCGGCGGCGCAAACGTCTTTGCGAACTCGCAGGAGGGCCTGTCCCTGGGCGATGCAATCGGCAAAGGGAACGGCCCCCATAGCCCGAAGATCTCCATGAACGCTATATTCTAAGGCTAAGCGCGCCCGCGAGCATCTCGAAGCGGGCCGGCAGCTGCCCCGGGGCCTCGCCGTCGCTGTCGATCAACGCGACTGCCTTGCCGATCGGCCAGGCTTCGACGCACTTGGCCCTGTGTACGCTGACGAGTGGGCTGTTGAGGTGGGCGCCGCTGTATATGCTGTTCATGAGCATCAGGATCTTCAGCCTCGGCGCCGCGCGAATGATAACGACGTCGAACCAACCATCGGCGACATCCGCGTCGGGCGCCACTTTCATTCCACCGCCAAACCATGCGCCATTGGCGACGGCGACCGTCGTGATCGGCCCGTCGTAGACATCTTCGCCATCGAGGCGGAGACGCACGCTGCAGGGCTTGTACAGCAGGATCTGCACGAGGCTGTGGTACAAGAACACCATGCTACCCGGCAATCGCCGATGCCGGCGCGCCGCGTTGACTGCGCGGACGATCTGTCCGGAGACGCCAAAACTTGCAATGTTGGTGAAGTGCCGCGCGAGATTATCGCCATCCTCATCGCTGCATGTCAGCAGACCAGCGTCTATCTGCCGGATTGCGGGGGATGTCAGATGCTCGGCGAGCTTTTCCGGGCTCTGCGGCATGGAGAAATTGCGCGAGAAGTCGCAGCCCGTACCGGTCGCAATGAAAGCGAATGCCGTTTCGGGACGGCTTGACTTCAAGACGCCACCCGCCACCTCGCCAATCGTGCCATCGCCACCCACGGCAACCACGAGATGGGAGCCGCCCTCCGCCAGTTCACGCCCGAAACGCTCGCCGTCGCCGAACCCCTCGGTCTCACGCAAGCTTATGTCGGCGCGTCTCGTCTCCAGCGCACGCCTCAGCATTGACCAGAATAGTTTTCGTCCACGCCGGCCGGGGGCCGGATTCACGACGATGCCGATCTTCACCTGATCCTCTTTACCACAGCTGGTTGGAAGCACCGTAACGCCAGGGTACAAGGAAGGGTGCCGAACTTATTTTTTCTTCTTGCTGCCTTTCGGCGCGCCTTGGTCAAAGCCAATGTTGACGCGCACGAGAGCGCCTGAGCCGACCGGCAGCCTGATGCCATCCTTGCGGAACAGCACCTGCGTCGCAGCCGTGGATGAAACCTCTGCCTGGAAGTTCGTGACTTCCGAATACAGCGCATCCTCACCGTCGAGAACCGTGATGCGTACGGGCAAAGTCACCTTGCCGGAATTGCCGGCAGGTCCCGCGAGGACGCGCAGCTGCGCCACAACAGTCATCGTCAGGTTCGTTTCGTTCAGCGTGCACTGGCGCGTGTAATTGCCGATCGAGGCCTGGTAGGCCAGCTTCTGCGCGTCGCCCGTCCTGGCGCCGCCGGCATAGCTGCTGAAGATCGCCTCTGCATCCTTCATGTAGATCTGCGGGCATGCGCCCTGCACGACGGGGGCGGTGGCCCCCGAGGCCGTCGTCGCCGTGCCGATGGAGAGATTGCTCGAGGAAGGATTGGCGGGGGCCAGCGGCATGATCTGCGCCGTTCCGCCGGACTGGGCCGGCGCTTCGGCCTTGTTCTCCCCGCCCCCCATGCCGAGCGAGTTGCAGCCAACCAGAATAGCGGCGACCGATGCAGAAACGATAAGACGCGAGACCTTGCCAAGCACGACTATTCCACCCTCTTCACAAAGTTTTTTGGCAGGCCCAGCGAGTTGCAGACAGGGCCTTTCGTGACAGTTTGCGATGGTCTATATCAGCGGCGCAAACAAAAATCGATTGGGCAAGCACTGTTTTGATGCACATTTCGGGACTGCTGTCGGCCAGGCACGACAGGGCGAGCGAGATGCTACGCGGGGCAAGCTTTCTCTCCAACCCGGATTCGCTCCGGCCGGCACATCAAGGATGACGACAGTGAAATATATCTCGACCCGCGGCGAAGCCCCTTCCCTCGGTTTCTGCGATGCATTGCTGACGGGTCTAGCGCGTGACGGCGGCCTGTACGTACCCCGCGAGTGGCCGCAGTTCTCCAAGAAGGACATTCGAGCGCTTCGCGGCAAGAGCTATCAGGATATCGCCTTCACCATCCTTTCGCCGTTCACCAACGGCGAAATCCCCGACGCTACCTTCCGGGCGATGATCGACGAAGCCTACGGCACCTTTCGTCATCCGGCGATTGCGCCCCTTGTCCAGACGGGACCGAACAGCTTCGTGATGGAACTCTTCCACGGCACGACGCTTGCCTTCAAGGACGTTGCCATGCAGCTGCTGGCGCGGTTGATGGACTTTGCGCTGGAGAAGCGCGGCGAGCGCGCCACCATCGTGGGGGCCACGTCGGGCGACACCGGCGGCGCAGCGATTGACGCCTTTGCCGGGCGTGAGCGCACCGACATCTTCATCCTCTTCCCGCAGGGCAAGGTTTCGCCGGTGCAACAGCGGCAGATGACGACCTCCACCGCTGCCAACGTTCACGCGCTCGCCGTCGAGGGCAACTTCGACGACTGCCAGAACCTCGTCAAAGCCATGTTCAACGACGCCGCCTTCCGCGACAAGGTGAGGCTCTCGGGCGTGAATTCGATCAACTGGGCGCGCATCATGGCCCAGATCGTCTACTACTTCACGACCTCGATCGCGCTTGGCGGCCCGGACCGCAAGATCTCGTTCACGGTGCCGACGGGCAATTTCGGGGACATTTTCGCGGGTTACTGCGCAAAGCGCATGGGACTGCCGATGGGCAAGCTGGTGGTCGCCACCAACGAAAACGACATCCTCGCGCGCACGCTGAAAACCGGTCGCTACGAAATGAAGGACGTCAAGGCGACGACCTCACCTTCCATGGATATCCAGATTTCCTCGAACTTCGAACGCCTGCTGTTTGAAGCCTATGATCGCGACGCATCCAAGGTGCGAGCCGCCATGGACAGCCTGAAGCAGTCGAACGGCTTCGAGATCGCACCAGATGCCCTCGCCTTCATCAAGAAGGACTTCCGCGCGGGGCGCGCCAGCGAAAAGCAGGTGGCCGAGACGATCAAGAAGACTGTTGCTGAAACCGGCTATCTCCTCGATCCGCACTCCGCCATCGGCGTTTTCGTTGCGGAAAAGCACGAAAAGCCGAACATGCCGATGGTCACGCTCGCCACGGCTCACCCGGCAAAATTCCCGGCGGCCGTAAAATCCGCCTCCGGTATTGACCCCGCGCTTCCAACGTGGCTTGCTGATATGATGCACAAGGAGGAGCGTTTCCAGATCATCAAACCCGAGCTCAAGGCCGTTGAAACCTTCATCGGCAAGCATGTCCGGGCCTGAGAGACGGCAGGCGCAGAAAGATAGCCAATGACAGTTGAGTGCACCCGGCTCAAATCCGGGCTGACAGTAGTCACACAAACGATGCAGCATCTCGAAAGCGCTGCGCTCGGCGTGTGGATCAAATCGGGTTCGCGTAACGAAACGGAAGACGAGCACGGCATTGCGCACCTGCTTGAGCACATGGCGTTCAAGGGGACAGCGCGCCGTAGCGCCCGCGAAATCGCGGAGGAAATCGAGGATGTCGGCGGTGAAGTCAACGCCGCGACGTCCACCGAGACAACGTCCTATTACGCCCGTGTTCTGAAAGACCACGTTCCGCTTGCTGTCGATATTCTTGCCGATATCCTGACGGAATCCGCCTTCGAGGAAGAAGAACTCGAGCGCGAAAAGCAGGTCATCCTGCAGGAAATCAACGCTGCGAACGACACGCCCGACGATGTGGTTTTCGACAAATTTTCGGAGACAGCCTATCGCGACCAGACACTGGGACGGGCCATTCTCGGCACGCCGCAGACCGTCGTCTCCTTCACACCGCAGCAGATCCGCGGCTATCTCGGCCGCAATTATACCACCGATCGCATGTTCGTTGTCGCGACCGGCGCCGTGCAGCATGACGAATTCGTGCGCATGGTCGAGGACCGCTTTGCATCGCTGCCGACGGCCCCGAACGCACCGCCGGTCATGGAAGCTGCGAAATATATCGGTGGTAACATCCGCGAGACGCGTGACCTGATGGACGCGCAGATCCTCCTCGGCTTCGAGGGCAAGGCCTACCACGCCCGCGATTTCTACTGTTCGCAGATCCTCGCCAACATCCTCGGCGGCGGCATGTCGTCCCGGCTGTTCCAGGAAGTGAGGGAAATCCGCGGCCTCTGCTATTCGATCTATGCGTTCCATTGGGGCTTCTCCGACACCGGCATCTTCGGCATCCATGCCGCGACCGGCGGCGAGAACCTGCCGGAACTGGTGCCCGTCATCATCGAAGAACTGCACAAGTCGGCGGCAAAAATCGACCAGAAGGAAATCGAGCGTGCTCGCGCGCAGATCCGCGCGCAGCTGCTGATGGGCCAGGAGAGCCCGGCAGCACGGGCCGGCCAGATCGCACGGCAGATGATGCTCTACGGCCGACCAATCTCCAATCCGGAAATGATGGAGCGCCTCGAGGGCATCACCGTCGAACGACTGACAGACCTGGCCGGGCGCTTGTTCTTCGACACCGTGCCGACGCTTTCGGCGATCGGCCCGCTCGAACATCTTGCTCCGATGGAAGATATCGCCGCGTCGCTTTCATCGCCCGCCCCTCAGAGCAAACAGGCCGTACTCTGAACCCACCTCCATCCTGCCGGGAGTAATCGATGCCCAAATCGGTTTTTCGGTTCCTGTCGCGGCAGCCGGAAGCAGTGGAGCTTGAGAACGAGCATTATGTGCTCCGCCTGCCCCGCTACCAGGACTTCAATCAGTGGCACAAGCTGCGGGCTGCAAGCCGGCAGTTTCTCGAGCCTTGGGAGCCTACCTGGCGCCGTGACGAACTGACGGAGGGCGCCTACCGCGCCCGCGTCATTCGCGGCAAGCAGGAATACGCTTCGGGACAGGCGATCCCGCTGTTGTTGTTTCACAGGAACAGCATGACACTGCTCGGGGGCATCACCATCGGCTATATCCGAAGGGGTGCCGCTCAGAGCTGCATGATCGGCTACTGGATGGGCGAAGCCCATGCCGGCCAAGGCCATATGTTCGCCGCACTTCGGTTGGTTATACCCTATATCTTCGCTGGGCTTGAGTTGCACCGTATCGAAGCAGCCTGTATTCCAGACAATGCTCGGAGCATCCGCCTACTTGAAAAAGCCGGGTTTCAGCGGGAGGGCTATCTGCGCGGATATTTGAAAATCAACGGTCAGTGGCATGACCATGTGATGTTTTCACTACTGGCCACCGACACGGATAAAGGCAGGACAACCGACAGCCGATGACTAAAAACCGCATGCTGCCCTCATCACCGGCCGGACGACATATCGCGGTGATCGCAGCTCTTTTTCTGTCGGCTTTGGCGCTGATGACAGGTGCGGCGCAGGCAGCCGAACCCGTGAAGATTTCCCGTGACGACACGGCGCTCGATCTGACGGCGACCACCGAAATCTATGCCAACCAAGGCGAGGCCTTCCAGGTCTCAACCGCGGCCGGCGCCGACGGTATCCGCCGCCGTATTGAGGTACGTGCCAGCTCCGACAACCATCAGGGCGACTGGGCGGTGTTTGCGCTTGCCAACGTCTCGGACGAGCAGCTGGAGCGCGTGATCGTCGCCCCGCATTTCCGTCTCGTCAATTCCAAGCTTTTCTGGCCGGATCTCGGCTCGCAGCGCATCATCGCCATCACGCCGAGCGAAGGCTTTGCGCTCGATCGGCAGCCGAGCGATGAAGCGGACGTCTTCCGTATCACGCTCAACCCCGGCGCTGTGATCACCTTCGTCGCGGAACTGGCCACCCCCGAGTTGCCGCAGATATACCTCTGGGAACCGAACGCTTACAAGGACACTATCAACGCATTCACGCTCTATCGCGGCATCGTGCTCGGTATCGCCGGCCTGCTGGCCGTGTTCCTGACGATCCTGTTCGTCGTCAAGGGAACGTCCATGCTGCCGGCGACAGCGGCGCTCGCCTGGGCGGTGCTCGGCTATATCTGCGTCGACTTCGGCTTTCTTGGAAAGCTTGTCAGCATCGCATCTGCGGACCAGCGAATATGGCGCGCCTGCGCCGAGGTGGCGCTGGCGTCGAGTTTCGTGATCTTCCTGTTTACCTACCTGAACCTGAACCGCTGGCACACGCATCTCGGCTACCTGACGCTTGCCTGGGTGCTCGGCCTTGCTCTGCTCTTCGGCGTGGCAATCTACGACCCGTCGATCGCCGCCGGCGTCGCTCGGCTGTCGTTTGCCCTCACGGCGACGCTCGGCCTTTTGCTGATCATCTATCTCGGGCTCAACCGCTATGACCGGGCCATCCTCCTGGTTCCGGCGTGGGCGCTCATTCTCGTCTGGATCTTCGGGGCGTGGCTAACGATTACGGGCCGGCTCGACAACGACATCATCCAGCCGGCGCTCGGCGGCGGCCTCGTTCTCATCGTGCTCCTTATCGGCTTCACGGTGATGCAGCATGCCTTTGCCGGCGGCGCGTTCCAGCAGGGTCTGTTTTCCGATCTGGAGCGGCAGTCTCTTGCACTGACCGGTTCCGGCGACATGGTCTGGGACTGGGATGTGGCGCGCGACCGAGTCGTCACCATTCCTGACGTTTCCGTCAAGCTCGGCCTCTCGCCGGGCGCCATGCACGGCGCGGCGCGCAACTGGCTGCCACGGCTGCATCCCGACGACCGAGACCGGTTCCGCGCCACGCTCGACGTGCTGCTCGAGCATCGCCGTGGCCGGCTGAACCACGAATTCCGTATCCGTGCCGAGGACGGCCATTTCCACTGGCTCTTGATTCGCGCCCGTCCGGTGCTTGGTTCGAACGGCGAGGTCATCCGCTGCGTCGGCACGGTGGTGGATGTGACGGAACAGAAGAATTCCATCGACCGCCTGCTGCAGGATGCCCTTCACGACAACCTGACGGGCCTGCCCAACCGCCAGCTGTTCCTCGACCGGCTGCAGGGTGTGCTGGCGCTGGCTCCCGGCGGCGACACGCTTCGCCCGACGGTGATGGTGATCGACATAGACCGCTACAAGTTGGTCAACGATGCTCTGGGCATTGCCGCCGGCGACAACATCCTGATTGCGCTTACCCGCCGCCTGCGTCGGCTGCTCAAGCCGCAGGATACGCTCGCCCGCCTCTCCGGCGATCAGTTCGGTCTCATTCTGACGTCCGAACGCGATCCGACGAAAATTGCCGATTTTGCCGACGCTGTCAGCAAGGCGATCATGGTGCCCATCAATTTCGCCAACCGCGAGATCATTCTGACGGCGTCGATTGGCCTTGCGTCCTTCGTCGACCAGCAGGAAAACGCATCCGGCATGCTGAGCGATGCGGAACTTGCGATGTACCGCGCAAAGCGCGCCGGCGGCAATCGCGTAGAGCCTTTTCAGCCGGCGTTCCGAGATTTCGGCGCCGACAGACTTCAGCTGGAATCGGACCTTCGCCGCGCCCTGGAGCGAAAGGAACTCTCGATGGTCTACCAGCCGATCGCCGGGCTGGAAGACGTGGAGATCGCCGGTTTCGAAGCGCTGATGCGCTGGGATCATCCTAAGCGCGGCAGCATTCCGCCGTCCGAGTTCATTCCCATCGCCGAAGCCTCCGACATCATCAACATGCTCGGCGTCTTCGCGCTCGAGCGAGCAACAAACGACTTGATGGGCTGGGAAAACCAGACCGGCGAATTGCCGATCTTCGTCTCCATCAACCTGTCGAGCGCGCAGCTACTCAACAACGAACTCTATGACGACGTGCGCTCGGTTCTGGCAAAGACGCATTGCGATCCTTCGCGCCTGAAGCTTGAACTGACGGAATCCATGGTCATGGAGAATCCGGAACAGGCTCGTCTCGTGCTGGAGAAACTAAAGGACATCGGACTCGGCCTCGCCCTCGACGACTTCGGCACCGGCTATTCGTCGCTCGCCTACCTCACGCGTTTCCCGTTCGACACCATCAAGCTCGACAAGGCGCTGGTGTGCGACACCAGCGACAGGAAGTCGACCGTGCTCCGCGCGGTCATTTCGATGGCGCGCGAACTGGATATGAAGGTGGTGGCGGAGGGTATCGAATCCAACGACGATGCAATCGAGCTTGCGAAGATGGGCTGCACCTATGGCCAGAGCTATCTGTTTGGGCCGCCCATGGCTTCCGAGTCCGTGCTGCGGCTGCTGAAGGAGCGCTTCCCGTTGACGAAGCGAGCTTAGCAAGGCTCAGGCCGCGACTTGTCGCTGGCCCGATGCTGCGTTCTGGATCAGGCGATGCAGGTATTCGAGCTTCACGACGACGAGCGCCGACAGGACGAAGGGGTAGGAATCTCGCTGTCCCATGCTGCGCTGAATGGCATTGACAGCAACCGTCAGCGGGACCCAGGCGTTGACCAATTGCTCCGCACTACCGGCCCTATAAGGATCGAAATCGACTTCCGAGGCCATTTCCTCGTGGCCGCGCGGGTCGATTGCGATGCCGAAACTGCGCGCGGTCTCCAGAGTATCGACGATATGGAGGTAGTGCGCGAAGCATTCGGCGAAATCCTCCCAGGGATGCGAGGCGGCGTAGGCGCTGATGAAGCTCTGCTGCCATCCAAGCGGCGCGCCGTTGGAATAGTGATCTTGCAGCGCTGCGGCATAGTCCTGGCGTTCGTCTCCGAAGACCGCGCGAAATCCTTCAAAGCCGCCACGGTCCCGGACCAGCCTGTTCCAGGCGAAATGCCCCGTCTCGTGACGAAAGTGGCCAAGCAGAGTGCGATATGGCTCGTTCATGGATGCGCGGGCTTGCTCGCGGGTCAGGTCGTCGGCTTCGGCGGCGCGGATTGCGATCAATCCCTCCTCGTGTCCGGTCATTGCGGGAACGACGTTACCGTCCAGTTGGACGCTGTCCTCAAGGAAATCGAAGATAAGCCCGCTGACAGGATCGCTTTGACGATCCGGGGGCGAAAGATGCCAGCGCAGCAGGGAGTAAAAAAGGTGTCGTTGCGACTGGCTGATGCGCCGCCAGCGGTCTATCCCGTCCTGCGTGTCGATGTTCGGCACCAGTCTGTTGTAGCGGCATGCAATGCAAAAACCGCTTGGGTGGTCGTCGGCGACCAACCAGTTGCAGATATCGAGCACCGCGTTGGCGCAGAAGCGAACATCGCGATGCGGCTGAGCCAAAAGCCGCCAGCCCCCGCCGTCCCGAGGAGCAAGGGCGTGCAACGAAAGGTCGTCCGGCAGGAAGCCCAGCTGATGGCTGCAGCGCATGCACTGGCGGTTGTCGAAATGAACGACCTGATCGCAGTTGTCGCAGGCAAACAGCCTCATCGCACGTCTCCAATCAATGGACATTCACAACCTGAAAGCCCGCCACGCAATGCGTAGCGGGCGATAGTTAAACCCGGAAAGCAGACATCAAAGCCGATCCACGGCGTCCTTCAGCTTGTCCTTGGCGGTGCCGGTTGCAACCTGAACCTTGCCCTTGGCTTCCTGAACAGCGCCTTCCCCACGCAGCGCATCGTCACCTGTCGCATTGCCGACCGCCTGCTTCGCCTTGCCGGCGATCTCATTGGTTTTACCGGAAATCTTGTCGGTGGTGCTTCCCATCAAAATGGCTCCTTTTTACAGCGGACTTGGTCGCCGCTTGCCAAAGGGAAACACCCGCCAGCTTAAATCGTTCCGATAATTATCCGCTGCAGCATCCTTGATAGCACCAACACTCCGACTGACAGTCGGTGTACATCGCCTCATAAAATGCACTGGGGAAACCGAGTGATCGCCTGGAGGCAGGATTATGCGTGGCCGGCCTCGGTCGAGAGCATGGCTGCGCTTACCCCCATCCCGGCAAGGGCGCGCTCATACTTGTCGTCGAGCCCGCGATCGAAGATCAATTCCTCGTTCGCCGGGCAATTGAGCCACCCGTTGCTGCCGATTTCCGCTTCCAGTTGTCCGGCCCCCCAGCCCGCATAGCCAAGCAGCATGGTCGCGCGCTTCGGGCCGATCCCTTTGGAAATGGCACGGATGATGTCCAGCGTCGCGGTCATGCAGATATCGTCGCTGACGGGGATGCTGGACTCCGAGAGGTAGTCGTCGGAGTGGAGCACGAAACCGCGACCGCTCTCGACAGGGCCACCGGCCTGGATCGGCAGGTCGCGCGAATGGGGAGGCAGAACGATCGCCTCGTCATCCTTGATCATATCGAGATGCAGCAATACATCGGTAAAGGTAAGGTCCTGGGGGCGATTGATGATGAACCCCATGGCGCCCGCGTCCGAATGGGCGCAGATATAAATAACGGCTCTTGAAAAGTTGCTGTCCATCATGCCTGGCATGGCAATGAGGAATTGGCCATCGAAGAAACCGCGTTCACGTCTGTTCTTCAGCGTCGATAAGGACATTATTCCTCCTGCTGCCAGACCGCCGAGGCCCCGACAGGGGAAGCATGAGCCAATGTCCGGGATCAATCAACCGAAAATGAGAATTTAATTGAGCGAAGCTTCTGGCCGAAGCCTACTGTTTTCAATAAGCCTTTGTTCCATGACTTCTATTTCCCTTCCGATACGCCGGATTCTGGTGATCGCCATTTCATCGACCCTTTCGCTCTCGACTTGGTCCGCAGTGCGTGCGGAGATGAGCGCGTGGGCCGACAACGAAGGCGGTCGGATGCGGCTTATCGCGCTGCCGCCGGATGCGAGCGGAAGGATCCGCGCCGCCTTGCAGATCGAGCCGAAGCCCGGATGGATCACCTATTGGCGGGAACCGGGAGGCGGCGGGATCCCGCCCCACATCACGTTCCCACCGGACACTGGTATCACGCTCGACCACATGGATTTCCCCGTTCCGAAACACATCACCGACGGGAAGGTCGACGAGGTTGCCTACGATGCTCCCGTGACGTTCCCGCTGAGGCTGTCCGCGAAGAATGGGGTGGCGAGCGAGATCAAGGGGGATGCGTTCATTGGCATCTGCAAGGACATCTGCGTACCGTTCCAGGCGCAATTCGCGATCAAGCTTTCGCCTGTGGCACAATCGCGCCCGCAAGAGGAAACGATCCTTGCCGCGGCGGAGGCAAAGCTGCCCGAAGCCCCCTCCTCCGTGTTCGAGGTGACGAAACACGCGCTCTCCGAAGACATGAAGGAACTGACGCTTGAGATCACCCTGCCTGAACCTGGGGGGACTAGGCCCGAGGTGATCGTCTCCGGCCCAAGCGGCTACGTGTTTACGCGGCAGCTGAGCAGCAGGCGCGTGGGCACCGCTCTCACGACGACCATCGCCATCGCCAAGCTGCCGAAGAACTACGATGTTCGCGGCAAGACCTGGGGTGCACTCGTCATCGACGGCGCGCGCGCGATCGAAAGCCCGCTTGCCTTTGAATAGCCGCATCCTATAGTCCACCCACGATCCGCGGCCTCGCGCCGCAACCCCAGAACGAGGAGAAAGCCATGACGATCGCAATCGGCGACACGCTTCCTGCGGCCACTTTCAAGGAAAAGACGGCGGACGGCCCAGTTGAAACAACGACCGAGCAGCTGTTCAAGGGCAAGCGCGTCGTGCTTTTCGCGGTGCCGGGCGCCTTCACGCCGACCTGCTCGCTGAACCACCTGCCGGGCTATCTCGAAAACCGCGACACCCTTCTGGCGAAGGGCGTCGATGACATCGCCGTCATCGCCGTCAACGACTGGCACGTCATGGGTGCCTGGGCGCAGTCTTCCGGCGGCCTTGGCAAGATCCACTTCCTCGCCGACTGGGACGCAGGCTTTACAAAGGCCCTCGGCCTCGACGCCGACCTTTCCGGCGGCGGTCTCGGCGTTCGCTCCAAGCGCTACTCGATGCTGGTCGAAGACGGTGTCGTCAAATCGCTCAACGTCGAAGAAAATCCGGGCCAGGCGACTGTCTCGAGCGCCGCCACGATGATCGAACAGCTATAGGCGGCCACGACAGCAGACCTAACGAGGGGCCGTGCTCGACCACGGCCCCTGACGGGAGAGGGCGCGCTTGTACTTCTGCAAATATTCTCGATACGCTCGTTTCGCGACTGAAACGTCGCAAGGCACAGGGCCTCGGTAAGGACTTCCCAGATCTCCTGCCACATTGTCACGTCTCCTTTGTGACCATTGAATCCACTTGCCCAAGTCTTTCAAACGAGATTATCGTCAGCTTCGGATAACCTGAGGTTATGAATGAAGCGCGGGCGCCTGCCGTTGACGGCCCTAAGGACATTTGAAGTTGCCGGGCGCCTGGGAAGCTTCACGTCCGCGGCGGACGAGCTGTTCGTCTCTCAAGCAGCCGTCAGCCGGCAGGTTCGCGAACTGGAGGCAGCCCTGGGGCATGCGCTGTTCGAGCGGAAGCATCGCAGCGTTGCGCTGACGCCCCATGGAGAGCGGTTGCTTTCCGTCCTGACGGACGCTTTCGACAAGATCGGGGACGGCCTGGAGAGCATTCGAAACAGCGATGTCTCCTCAGCCGTCATCGTCAGCTCGGAGCCTTCTTTCGCGGCGTGCTGGTTGCTCCCCCGTTTACCCCGGTTTCAGCGGGCTCACCCTGACATCGACATCGTTCTCGACGTCGACCCACGCCTGATAGAGTTTCGGACCAATCAGGCCACGATCGCTATTCGCCACAGCGCTCGAAACACAAACTGGCCGAGGGTGGAGTCCCGGCATCTGATCGGCGTGACCATGGTCCCCGTCATTGCCCCGGCAACGATCAAGCCGGACGCGCCGCTGACAAAGCCGTCCGACCTGCTGCTCTACCCCCTCATTCACGAGGAAAATCGCAATCTATGGCAATCCTGGTTCGATCTTGCAGACGCAGATACCCCTGCCGCGGCGGAACGCGGGATGGTTTATCCCGACAGCGGCCTGGTATTGCAAGCCGTCCTGCGCGGTCAGGGTGTAGGCCTTATCGATGAGTTCTTTGTCCGCGAGGAGATATCCGCCGGTCGATTGATCCAGCCTTTTGCCACGACGGTTTCGCATGGCGCGTACTGGATCGTGGCAAGAAACCTCGACACTATCCCCGAGGCGACAGCAAAATTCCTACGCTGGTTGGAAGCGGCAATGCGCGATGGTCGTCGAGTGGCCGATCAGCGCGACAACCCGAGCTGAATTTCAATTCTGTGGTAGGGTGCCCCCGGTCCTTTCCAGTCGTGATCGACGTCCCGGCCCTCACCCGAAAATCATGGCGCGACACCTCGATTTCGGCGACGAGCGGCGCGTAGCCTTGCGTGAACAAGGACCCCAATGAACCTTGATGCAGTTTGCTTGCAACCATGATGGGCGCCAGATGCAGAGCTGGATCGAGCCGCTGAGCTCACTGGCCTTCCTCACCGGGCGGCAGATCTGCCAATCGAAAAATGTCTTGATGTCTTTCGGAAGGTCGTGCGCGATAAATAGCCAGGGGCGGGAATCTCCCAATTGGCCTCGGCGATCTGCCGTTCGATCGAGGAAGCGCGTTCGGCGGCAGCTTGCTTGATGTGCGGAATGCGCAAATGTCTCACTGCAGGTACGACTGTCCGGTGTTATCTTAATCTCGATGGCGACCTCCTTTGTTTGGGAGCTCCGTAAAAGATTGGGGGCAATCGGATGGCGAGAAAATGCGGCCAAATTTGTATCCTAACTTATGGGCTTTGAGCAATTCTTCCTCTTGCTGCCCCTTACAGCCAAAGCCGCCCCGCAGCGCCTACGGTGCTCGGCCATGCGGCTGGAAGCATAGCGCGGGGAATCCACTTCTTCTTGTCCGCGCACGATGATCGCGCCTCCATTTCGCCACAATCGTTATAACATAACAGTAATGTTATTACATTATTGAGGGTGAAATGGACAATCGGGGAAGACGTATCGCAACGGGGCTGGTCGGCTATTCCGCCGCCAACCGCTTGTGCGGCGCGGTGCTGGCGATCGCCGCACTTTGGGCGGCGATCGCCTGGGCGGCGCGACTGCCATGAGTCCGGACCTGATCCGGCTCTCCAACCTGACTGTCGCCTACAACAGGCACCCGGCGGTCCGCCATATTTCCGGAAGCATCGCCGCGGGCAGCCTGACAGCGATTGCCGGGCCGAACGGTGCCGGCAAGTCGACGCTTTTGAAGGCGATCATGGGCGAATTGCGTCCCGCCGAAGGGCGTGTCGAGCACCGCTTGCACCAAACAGACTTCGGCTACCTGCCGCAGGCCGCCGATATCAATCGCCACTTCCCGATTTCGGTGCTCGACACAGTGCTGGTCGGCGCCTGGCGACAGGCGGGCGGTTTCGGTCGGATCGCCAAAGGCGAGATGGCGAAAGCGCTTGAGGCCGTTTCGGCAGTCGGGCTGGAGGGGTTCGAGGCACGGCAGATCGGCACGCTTTCCGCCGGCCAGTTGCAGCGCGTGCTCTTCGGCCGGCTGCTGCTTCAGGACGCGAAGGTGATCCTGCTCGACGAGCCTTTCACTGCAATCGACGCGCGCACCACACGCGACCTGATCGACATCATTCTGCGATGGCACGGCGAGACCCGGACGATCGTCGCGGTGCTTCACGATTTCGAGCAGATCCGGGACCATTTTCCGCAGACACTACTGATCGCCCGGGAGATGATCGAATGGGGCGCAACGACCGATGTAATGTCAGCGCAAAACCTGCTGAAAGCCCGCGCCATGGCCGAACGCTGGGATGAGGACGCAGGCATCCGCGAGCCGGCGGCATGAGCGCCTACGACCTGCTTCTCGCTCCCTTTGCCGATTACGGCTTCATGCGCCGGGCGCTTGTCGCCTGCCTGTGCCTGGGGCTCGGGTCAGGGCCGATCGGCGTGTTCCTGCTGCTGCGGCGGATGAGCCTCGTCGGCGACGCGATGAGCCACGCCATCCTGCCGGGCGCGGCAATCGGGTACCTGGTCGCCGGCTCGCTGTCGCTGACAGCGATGGGCATCGGCGGGCTCGTGGCAGGGCTCGCCGTGGCGCTGCTGTCGGGCGCTGTGAGCCGGGCCACGTTGCTGCAGGAGGATGCGAGCTTTGCCAGCTTCTACCTGGCGTCGCTCGCGCTCGGCGTTTTGATCGTTTCGCTTCGTGGCTCGAATATCGACCTCCTGCACGTTCTCTTCGGCACCATTCTGGCGATCGACGCCCCTGCCCTCTATCAGATCGGCGCCATCACCTCGCTGACGCTGCTGGCGCTCGCGGTCATCTACAGGCCGCTTGTCGTGGAGTGCTTCGATCCGAGCTTCCTGCGCGCGATCGGAGGGCGCGGCCCGCTCCACCATTTCCTCTTCCTGCTGCTCGTGGTGCTCAATCTCGTTGCGAGCTTTCAGGCGCTCGGAACGCTCATGGCAGTCGGGCTGATGATGCTGCCCGCGGCGATCGCGCAGCTCTGGTCGCGCAGCCTGCCCTCGATGATGGCCGTTGCCGCCGCAAGCGCGACGGCGTCCGGCTATCTCGGCCTCGTCGCGTCCTACCATCTCGAGCTTGCTTCCGGGCCGACGATCATCATGACGGCCGCCTCGATCTACGGCTTTTCCATCTTCTTCGCACCGTCGGGTCTTGTCCGGCGCCACTTCCCCCGCCCGCATCTGAAGGGCTAACACTCAGGAGACTTCCATGATTTCCCGCAGGCTGCTTCTGTCCGTCGCGCTTCCCGTGCTGATGGGTCTATCCGCCATGCCGGCTTCGGCCGATACGCTGAAGGTCGTCGCGTCCTTCACCGTGCTTGCCGATGTTGTCAAGCAGGTCGGCGGCGAGCATGTGAAGGTCATCAGCCTCGTCGGACCGAACGGCGACCCCCATGAGTTCGAACCCTCGCCTGCCGACGCCAGGAGCCTCAATGCAGCGAAGGTCACCTTCGTCAGCGGCGAGGGCCTTGAAGGCTGGATGGACAGGCTGATCGATGCCTCCGGCTACAAGGGACAGCCGGTCGTCGTCTCGGAAGGGATCAACACCCGCACCATGCAAGAGGATGGCCGGACCGTCACCGATCCGCATGTCTGGAACAGCCCCGTCAACGTCAAGGTGTGGGTTGCCAATATCGAGAAGGCACTTTCCGCCGCCGACCCGGCCGATGCAGGCGCCTTCAAGGCCAGGGCCGAAGCGTATTCGAACAAGCTCGATGAGCTCGATGCCTATGCGCGTTCGAAATTCGGCACGATACCGCCCGACCGGCGCAAGGTGCTGACCAGCCACGACGCGTTCGGCTACTTCGGCCGCGAATACGATGTCGGCTTCCTTGCGCCTCTCGGGGTCTCGACGGAGAGCGAAGCCTCGGCCGCAGACGTTGCCAAGCTGATCGAGCAGATCAAGGCGGAGCACGTGAAGACCTATTTCTTCGAGAACTCGAACGATCCCCGTCTCGTCAAGCAAGTCGCCAACGCGACCGGCGCGGAGCCCGGAGGCGAACTCTATGTCGAGTCACTGTCCGACGCCATGGGACCGGCATCGACCTACGAGAAGATGTTCCGCTATAACGTCAACCAGATCTCCGCCGCCATGGCGAAGTCCAGCTGACGCCAGGGATCACGATCGGCCAATCCCTATACCTGGAGATCAAAGACGATAAGACCACCCAAGCCTCCGTCCGTCGACGAGACGATGCGCTCGCCGACGGCTACATGCTCGGGATGGACGAGATAGACATCGCGGGCCTCGGGACTTTCGAAGGTCACGGCAAATCCATCGACAAAGCCGCCATGCAGGCCTTCCGGCGACACGTTCGGTCCGTGCTTGATGTCGAGAATGCCTGGGATGAGCTGCTTCAGCGCGACTATTGATTCGAACAAGGACTGCTTCTCTTCGCCCGACATAGCGGCCTTCAGCCGCATCAGCACGCAGTGCAGGATCATATGGTGACCTCCCGAATGATATCTCGGGCACAATAGAGGGAAAACATGACAGGGCAAGCAGCAAAGGCCCAGCAACGCGAGCGCGAAGAGGCACACGGGCCACATGCGTCGCGGCCATTTCCGGCGTCCAAACCGTCGTAAACGGAACGACGCGCCGTCCGTTCTGCTTTAAGCTGTGGCGATCGACTGCGCACGGAAGAGGAGCCGTGCACAGCCTGCAGCATTTTCAACGGAGGAGACGAAAATGAGCAAGAACAGAGGCGTCGTCTACATGCGACCCGGCAAAGTCGAGATCCACGATATCGACGATCCGAAGCTCGAGGCGCCCAATGGCCGCCGCATCGAGCACGGCGTGATCCTGAAGGTCATTTCGACCAATATCTGCGGATCGGACCAACACATGGTGCGCGGCCGCACCACCGCCATGCCGGGGCTCGTTCTCGGGCACGAGATTACCGGCGAGATCATCGAGAAGGGCGTCGACGTCGAGATGCTTGCCGTCGGCGACATCGTCTCCGTGCCCTTCAACGTTGCCTGCGGCCGCTGCCGTTGCTGCAAGGAGCAGGACACCGGCGTCTGTCTGACGGTCAACCCGTCGCGCGCCGGCGGCGCGTACGGCTATGTCGACATGGGCGGCTGGATCGGCGGCCAGGCCCGTTACGTCACGATCCCCTATGCCGATTTCAACCTTCTGAAGATTCCGGATCGCGACAGAGCGATGGCGAAGATCCGCGATCTCACCATGCTCTCCGACATCCTGCCGACCGGCTTCCACGGCGCCGTCAGGGCGGGTGTCGGCGTCGGGTCGACGGTCTACATTGCCGGAGCCGGCCCGGTCGGGCTCGCGGCCGCCGCTTCGGCCCGCATTCTCGGCGCCGCTGTCGTCATGATCGGCGACTTCAACGAGGATCGTCTCGCCCACGCCGCCAAAGTCGGCTTCGAGCCGATCGACCTCACGAAGAGCGATCGTCTCGGCGACATGATTGCGCAGGTGACAGGCAGCAACGAGGTGGACAGCGCCATCGATGCCGTCGGCTTTGAGGCGCGAGGCCATAACGGCGGCGAACAGCCGGCGATCGTGCTCAACCAGATGATGGATATCACCCGTGCCGCAGGTTCCATCGGTATTCCCGGCCTCTACGTCACAGAGGATCCCGGTGCGGTCGACAATGCGGCCAAGCACGGAAATCTCGCGCTGCGCTTCGGCCTAGGCTGGGCCAAGGCGCAGTCCTTTCACACCGGCCAGACACCCGTCTTGAAGTACAATCGCCAGCTGATGCAGGCGATTCTGCACGACCGCCTGCCGATCGCCGACATCGTCAACGCCAAGGTGATCCCGCTCGAAGACGCGGTTCAGGGCTATGAGATGTTCGACCAGGGCGCCGCCACCAAGTTCGTGCTCGATCCGCATGGGGACGTAGCGAAGGCCGCGTGAGACTAAGCCTCCCAAGGCACGACGCGACGGGTGCGCAGTGCATCCGCCGCGTCACTTTGATGAAGAACCAGCTACGCGATCTCCAGCAGCAGCGCGCGGTGATCGGAGACCTCCGGCTGCGCGACGACGTCGAACGTGACGACAGCCACATCCGCTGTGACCAGCATGTAGTCTGCGAAACGCCCTTCCTTGACGTAGTGCGACGTTCTCGTGTCCGTGTGGCCGCGTGACACCACGAGGTCGCTCAGGCCGAGTTCGGCAAGCGCACCGAACATGACGCTGCCGGGCAGGACGTTGAAATCGCCGCAAACCACGAGCGGCTCGCCCTGGCGCCAGACACGACATATCAGGTCTACGAGGCGTTCCGCCTGCGCATGGCGCGCTGGCATATCGCCCTTGCCGGCGAGATCGCGCAGGCCGTGAAGGTGGGCGATCGTTACCGGACCATCGGCATCACAATCGAAGAGGCGGATGCAATGCGCGTTGCGGGCGCGGGGATGCGGTCCATAGCCGTCGCCGGAGAAATCGCCGTGCACGAAATCCATCGCATGGCCGATGACCGGATGTGTTCGGCGCACGAACGTCGCGAGGCCAAATTCGGACCAGACTTCGGCCTCGCCCTCGAACAGCTTGCCGCGTGCCATCGGCGCGAAGAAGGCGTCGTGTTCGGGTAGAATGGCCTTGATTTCGTCGAAGAGATTGGCGCGCTGTGGCAGGACATGGCTGCCGTCTCGATACTCCAGCCAATCGCTCGACACCGCGACAGAGCGCGTCACCTCCTGCAGGCAGAGCACGTCGGGATCGGAATTCCTCAGATACGGCATTAGCGGCGCGTGCAGCTTGCCGCCCCAGGCGTTCAACGAGATTATGCGCACCGCGTCCCTCCCCGTATCAGCAGCTGAGCTGCTTTCCCGATCGATTCGGGGAAGCGCTCTATATCTTTGTTTTTGCGTAGTTCCGTCCGAAATTCTACCGCTTCTTGAACGGCTCCATACCCTTGCGGGCAAGCTCGTCTGCGCGCTCGTTTTCGGGGTGGCCGGCGTGGCCCTTGACCCAGTGGAGCGTGACCTTGTGCCTGTTGCGCGCTTCTTCAAGCGCCTGCCAGAGTTCCGCATTCTTGACTGGCTTCTTGTCGGCGGTCTTCCAGCCGTTCTTCTTCCAGCCGAAGATCCACTTCGAAATACCGTCCATGACGTATTTGGAATCAGTGTGGAGATCGACCTCGCAAGGGCTCTTCAGCGCCGTCAGGGCCGAGATCGCAGCCAGCAGCTCCATGCGGTTGTTGGTCGTGTCGGCTTCGCCGCCGCAGAGTTCCTTTTCGACGTCGCCGTAGCGCAGGACAGCACCCCAGCCGCCAGGACCGGGATTGCCGGAGCAGGCTCCATCAGTGAAGATATCGACGTGCTTCATGCGGCAAGCCCGTATTCGACAGCAGAGGCAATCTGTCGGTGAAAGCGCAGCTTTCGCAGATATTCAAGCGGGTCCTTCTTGGTGACCATGGCGCCTTCCGGCGTCGTCAGCCAGTCGTAGAGCCGCGTCAGGAAAAAGCGCAGCGCCGAACCGCGAGAGAGGATCGGCAGAGCTGCACGTTCGGCATCGCTCAGCGGCCGGACACTCTGGTATCCCTCGAGCATCGCCATGCCTTTGGTGATGTTGTAGGCGCCATCCTTTTCGAAGCACCAGGCGTTCAGGATGATCGAGACGTCATAGGCGAGCAGATCGTTGCAGGCGAAGTAGAAATCGATCAGGCCCGAGAGTTCGTCTCCGAGGAAAAACACGTTGTCCGGAAAGAGATCGGCGTGAATGACGCCGGCCGGCAGCTCCTTCGGCCAATGGGCCGATAAAAATTCCAGCTCGCCGCGAACCTCGTTCTGCAGGCCCTTTTCAACTTCGTCGGCGCGGGCTTCGGATTTGTCCCAGAGCTCCTGCCAGCCGTCGATGGATAGCGCATTCGGCCGCTTGCGTTCGAAGCCCTCGCCGGCGACATGCATCTGCGCCAGCGCCCTGCCGACTTCGCGGCAGTGCTTGGCTTCGGGTTTGCGCAGCCACATGCCCTCCAGGAAGGAGATCAGCGCGGCGGGCCGGTCGGAGAGCGTTCCCAGCAACGCGCCATCCCTGCGCGGGAGCGGCAGCGGGCATGAGAGGCCGCGCGCTGCAAGATGCTGCATCAGCCCGAGAAAGAAAGGCAGATCGTTCTTTTCGACGCGCTTTTCATAGAGCGTCAGGATCAGCGGGTCTTTGGAGGTGTGGAGGAGGAAGTTCGAATTCTCCACGCCCTCGGCGATCCCCTTGTAGGAGAGCAGAGTGCCGGTATCGTACTCCGTCAGGAACCACTTCAAATCGTCTTCGGAAATATCGGTGTAGACTGCCAAGGCGGGCTCTCAGGTAGCTTACGAAAAGGAACAGCGGGTTGCGGTAGCATATATCGCGTACGAGGGCCGTCTCGTATACCTCATTCCTGTGCTTGTCACAGGAATCCAGCCACTGCACGTCCGCGCCGTGAAGGAAGAAAAATGGAGAACGCCGGAGATTCCAGATGTTTCCCGCCCAAGGACTTGGGCGCCCTTCATTCCTGTGAAGGAATGAAGGTGCATCTGGCTTGCCGCCGAACGAACTCTATCCCTCAGCCATTCACAAACGCCATGTCGGCCGATGTCAGCTCTATACTACGCAGTTCGCGGTTGACGAGGAAATGCTCGTTTTCCTGGACGGTTTCGGCAAGCTCGACCTTCGCATCGAACCGCGTGCGGAATGCCTCGATGATCTCGTTGACGATCACCTCCGGAGCCGAGGCGCCGGCCGACAGGCCGAGCGTCGAAATCGCGCCGATCTCGTTCCAATCGAGTTCGGAGGCGCGCTGAACTAGGATCGACTTCCTCGCCCCTGCCCGTAGTGCCACTTCAACCAGCCGCTTGGAGTTGGACGAGTTCGGCGCCCCGACGATGATGAAGAGATCGCAGCCGGGCGCCGCCTGCTTCACGACTTCCTGGCGGTTCGTCGTGGCATAGCAGATGGAATCGGCCGCCGGCGCCGTCAGGTTGGGGAAGCGCTCCTGCAGGCGCGCGATCACGCCTGCCGTATCATCGACGGAAAGCGTCGTCTGCGTCACATAGCCCATCTGGTCGGGGTCGACAGGCACATAGACGTCGGCATCCTCGATGGTCTCGATCAGTGAGACGGAACCCTCGGGCAGCTGGCCCATGGTGCCGATTACTTCCGGATGGCCGGCGTGGCCGATCAGGATCACATGGCGGCCGAGCTTGTTGTGACGCATGGCCTGCTTGTGGACCTTGGAGACCAACGGGCACGTGGCGTCGAGATAGAAAAGATTGCGGGCGCTCGCATCCTCGGGAACTGACTTCGGAACGCCATGGGCGGAGAAGACGACCGGCTGGGCTCGATGCTCTTCCGGGATCTCGTTCAGTTCCTCGACGAAGACGGCACCCTTGGCTTCCAGCCCTTCGACGACATAGCGATTGTGCACGATCTCATGGCGGACATAGACGGGCGCCCCATAGGACTTCAGCGCCAGGACGACGATCTGGATAGCGCGGTCGACCCCGGCACAGAAGCCGCGCGGTCCGCAAAGCCTGATCGTCAAAGGAGGTTTCGCTGCGATGTTCATGTCTGTTCCGTCTTATATTCCCTCATTCCTGTGTCGTCACAGGAATCCAGCCGCAGGCGGCCCCCGGGTTCAGGGATCCGTTGATCCTCTAGCCCAATATGGGCAAGAATTGAAGCGATACTATTGCGCAGGCGGGTCGCGACGCTTGCGGAACCGGGCAACTGCGACCATCAAGGCCAGCGTCGCCGCCAATCCATACCAGGTGAAGGCATATTGCATGTGATTGTTCGGCAGGTCGACCTCGGTCACCCCACCGATCGGAAACCCCTTGGGATTGGGCGTATCATCGGCATCGACGAAGAAGGGGACGACGCTTGCCTTGTCGAGACCGACGCTCGACGCCATCACGTCGAGGTCCTTCCAATAGAAAATGTTCTTGGGGATGTCGTTGTCGGGCACCACCCACGAAGGCTTGCCCGGCAGCTTGGCACGCGCAAGGCCGGCAACCGCCTGCTGGTCGGTCAACTGACCCTGCATGCGCATTTCCGGTTCCTTGTTGTCGTAGGGCACGAAGCCGCGGTTGACGAAGAGGTAGCGACCGTCGGCAAGCTGTAGCGGGGTGTAGATGTAATAGCCGGTCTGGCCGCGCCAAGTGGCGAAGAAGTGCCGCTCCCTGCTGTTGTCGTAGACGCCGCTTGCGGTGAGCCGGCGGTACTCGATGTCGCCACCCTTCGCCGCCATGGCCTCGATATCGGCCAGCGGAACCGGCGGCGTCTCGCGACGCTCGGCGATGTCGGCGAGCAGGCCTTCCTTCCATTGCAGACGCTCGAGCTGCCATGTGCCGAGCGTGACGAGGATGGCGAGCGCGACTGCGACCGCGACGCCCGTCAGGACCGGCAGCTTGCGGCGAGGCGCCGAGTGTCGAGTGTCAGTCACGGGAAAGGCGTCCTTCGCGGGCGTTGTGGCGGTATTGCATGGCAATCAGAACGCCCTTGCACCAGCGCAGCGAAATTAACGAGAGGATGACCGTCGATGGACCGAAGAGAAGAATATGCAGCCAGATCGGCGGCGAATAGTTCACCTCCAGCCAGAGCACCGAACCGATGACGATGAAGCCGACGATCAGGATAACGAACACCGCCGGTCCGTCGCCGGCGTCTGCGAAGGAATAGTCGAGGCCGCAGGCGGCGCAGCACGGCTTCAGCGACAACAGGCCATCATAAAGCTTGCCCTGGCCGCAGCGCGGGCAGCAGCCCTTGATGCCGGTCTTCACCGGATCGACAGGCGGAAAATGCGCATTGTCGTCGTTCATGTTATCCTTCCAATTGGCTGTGAATCCCAGGAGCCACGCCATAACTCACCCATAATGTATTCGCAGAACGAAAGGAAATGCCTGCGCGCTTTCGCCTCACCGATTCGCGCCAAACAGAAGAAGAAAACTGATGACCAACGAGAGCTCTGCCGCCCAGATCGTCATTCTGAACGGTGCGCCGCGAAGCGGAAAATCGACGATAGCCAAGGTAATCCAAGAGCAATTCGAAGGCGCGTGGATGAACCTCGGCGTGGATTCCTACAACGATATGACGCCCGAGCGCTATCTGCCGGGCATCGGCCTGCGTCCGGGCGGAGAGCGCCCGGATCTCGAGGACGTCATACCGTTCTTCTACGCGGCGCTCTACGAGTCGATCGCCATTCACGCAGGTCTCGGCCTCAACGTCGTCGCCGATCTCGGACACCATGACGCCTACTCCCGGCCGCTCGGCATTCTGGCCGATTGCGCGCGGCGGCTGGAGGGTTTGCCAGTGCTTTTCGTCGGCGTCAAATGTCCCCTCGACGTCATCATGAAGCGGCGCGAGGTCGGGGTTCCCGGTCGCGAGATGCTGTACGCTACGGCAAGCAATGCCGAGACGGTCCCGCAGGCGGTGGGGCGCTGGCAAGAGGAGGTCCACATTCCCGGCATCTACGATCTGGAGGTCGATACCTCCGTGCTGACGCCGACCGAATGCGCCGAAGCCATCCGTCACCAGCTCGATATCGGCATCCCGGATCCTTCCGCGTTCGAGCGCATCGCCGAGGCACGCTGACTTGCAAAAGAAAAAGGCGGGCGCCGTGGCACCCGCCTTTTTCATTGGAGTTTCGCGTCGGTCAGCCGGCTGCGAGCGGCGCGCCCCAGCCGCCCCAGACGTAGATGCTGAAGAACAGGAAGAGCCAGACCACGTCGACGAAGTGCCAGTACCAGGCGGCCGCCTCGAAACCAAAGTGCTGCTTCGGCGTGAAGTCGCCACGCATCGCGCGAATAAGGCAGACGATCAGGAAGATCGTACCGACAAGGACATGGAAGCCGTGGAAGCCCGTCGCCATGAAGAAGGTCGCGCCGTAGATCGAGTTCTTGAAGGCGAAGGGAGCATGCGCGTATTCGTAGGCCTGCACGGCGGAGAACAGAATGCCCAGCAGAACCGTCAGCGTCAGGCCCTGGATCAGACCCTTGCGATCGTTGTGCAGCAGGGCATGGTGCGCCCAGGTAACCGTTGTGCCCGAGAGAAGCAGGATGACGGTGTTGTAGATCGGCAGGTGCCACGGGTCGAGAACCTCGATGCCCTTCGGCGGCCACTGGCCACCGGTGAAGGCAAGGCGCGATGCCTGAATGGCCTCATGCGGATAGAGGCTGGCGTCGAAATAGGCCCAGAACCAGGCGACGAAGAACATCACTTCTGAAGCGATGAACATGATCATGCCATAGCGCAGGTGCAGCGACACGACGCGGGTGTGGGAGCCCTCGTGGGCTTCCTTCACGGTGTCCGACCACCAGCCGAACATGACGTAGAGCACCAGCGCCAGGCCGATGAAGAACAGCCACGGATGAGCCCACTCGATGCCGAAGATATGCAGCGAACCGCCGTTGATGTAGCGCATGAAGCCGACGCCACCGAACGCCATGATGAAGGCGCCGATCGAGGCCAGAAGCGGCCATGGGCTCGGGTCGATGATGTGGTAATCGTGATGTTTCTGATGCGCATCAGCCATGTAAGCTATCCCCGGTCTCTTCCTCTTCGTCCCGGCTTAGCCGGAAACGACCCTCAATCAAAGTTTCTTTTCAAGCTTTACCGTTCCACCCTCGTTCGAAGCCAGCGGCTTCGGACCATCTTTCGGGTAGAATGTATAGGACAAGGTGACCGTGTGAATATCCTTGGATTCCACGGTCTTGGTAATTTCCGGATCGATATAGAAGACGACCGGCATTTCAAGTTTTTCGCCTGGCTTCAGGACGGTCTCGTTGAAGCAGAAGCACTGCACCTTGTTGAAATAGGCGCCCGCCTCGCCCGGCGTCACGTTGAAGACCGCCTGGCCGCGCTGCGGCCCGTTGGACTTGTTGACGGCAGTGAAATTGACCTGAATGGTCTCACCGATCCGCGGGTTGACTTCGCGCTCGACCGGCTTGAACTCCCACTCCAGGCCGGGAGCGACGTTGGCATCGAACGTGACGCGCATCTTGCGGTCGAGAACGACGGTGGACGCCTGTTCGACACGCTGTGTCGTTCCGTTGTAGCCGGTAAACTGACAGAACATCCTGTAAAGAGGAACGGCCGCATAGCTTGCGGCACCCATGCCCACGACAAAGGCAAGGCACATGAAAACGACGGCGCCGTTGTTGCGCGGCTTTCTGGGCGTGCTTTGCAACTCGCTCATCTACATGTGTCCCGCCGCAAACTTCACGATTGTGATCGCGTAGAAAAGAATGACAAGGCCGGCAAGCACCAGGCCAAGAGCGACGTTGCGGTTGCGGCGCGACTTGCGCTGCGCATCGGTAAGCTTGATCGTATCCATCAGAGCCACCCTCCGGTGTGAGAAACCAGCACGGCAGCCAGCCGATCGAACATCAGCGCGGAGAAGATCGCGAACAGGTAGAAAATCGAGAAGGCGAACATCTTCTTCGCGGGAACCATCCTCTGATCGCCATCCGGCATCCGCCAGACGGCGATGGAACAGTAGATGAAGATCGCGCCGAGCGCTGCGGCGACAAGCCCGTAGCCGACGCTGGCGAAACCAAGCACGGTCGGCAACACGGCGCAGAGGGCCGTCAAGATGGCGTAGGCTACAATCTGATGCTTGGTAGTGCGTTCGCCCGAGACGTTCGGCAGCATCGGGACGCCGACAGCCTCGTAATCGCCCATTTTAAAGAGAGCGAGCGCCCAGAAATGCGCGGGCGTCCAGAGGAAAATGATCATGAAGAGCACGACGCTCTCGATCGGGACCGTGCCGGTGACGCAGGCCCAGCCGATGACGGGCGGAAACGCACCGGCAGCGCCCCCGATGACGATGTTCTGCGGCGTCGAGCGCTTCAGCCACATCGTATAGATCACAGCGTAGAAGAAGATGGTGAAGGCGAGGATCGATGCAGACAGCCAATTGACGGCGAGCCCGAGGATCGTCACCGCGAAGCAGGACAAAACCAGGCCAAAGGCGAGTGCCTCCCTCGGGGCAATGCGGCCGGCCGGAATTGGGCGCTTGGCTGTCCGGGTCATGATGGCGTCGATGTCGGCATCGTACCACATGTTGAGCGCACCCGAAGCGCCGGCGCCGACAGCGATACAAAGGATAGCGATCAGGCCGATGACGGGATTGATGTGGCCCGGCGCCAGCACCAGGCCGGCAAATGCCGTGAAAACCACGAGTGACATGACCCGCGGCTTCAGAAGTTCGAAATAATCGCGCGCGCTTGCTTCCGACAGGCGAAACTCGCTGTCGTGTGCAAGAGCTTTGCGATTGCCGATGACTGTCATTATCTCGTCCTGCAAACTTGAAGGCGATCGCCACACTCTAACACGCGGCGATCGCAATTTCTTGCATCTTACTTGATGCGCGGGAGCTGTTCCCACTGGTGGTACGGCGGCGGTGAAGACAGCTGCCATTCGAGCGTCGTTGCGCCCTCACCCCAGGGATTGTCGCCGGCAACGCGCTTCTTGGCGAAAGCTTCGAAAACGCAGACCAGGAAGATCAGCACGCCGACAGCCGAGATGTAGGAGCCGATGGAGGAGACGTAATTCCAGCCGGCAAATGCATCTGGGTAGTCGATATAGCGGCGCGGCATGCCTGCGAGACCGAGGAAGTGCTGCGGGAAGAACACCAGGTTGACGCCGATGAACATGACCCAGAAGTGCAGCTTGCCGAGGAACTCGTTGTACATGTAGCCGGACATCTTCGGGAACCAGTAGTACCAGGCAGCGAAGATGGCGAACACGGCGCCAAGCGACAGAACGTAGTGGAAGTGAGCCACGACGTAATAGGTGTCATGCAGCGAGCGGTCGAGGCCGGCGTTGGCGAGCTGGACGCCCGTGACGCCACCGACAGTGAACAGGAAGATGAAGCCAATCGCCCAGATCATCGGCGTGCGGAAAGTGATCGAGCCACCCCACATCGTCGCGATCCAGGAGAAGATCTTCACGCCCGTCGGAACGGCGATGACCATCGTCGCGAAGACGAAGTAGCGCTGCGCGTCGAGCGAGAGGCCGACAGTGTACATGTGATGCGCCCAGACGACGAAGCCGACGGCGCCGATCGCGACCATGGCGTAGGCCATGCCGAGGTAGCCGAAGACCGGCTTCTTCGAGAAGGTCGAGATGATGTGGCTGACGATGCCGAAGCCGGGCAGAATCAGGATGTACACTTCCGGATGACCAAAAAACCAGAACAGGTGCTGGTACAGGATCGGATCACCGCCGCCTTCAGGCGAGAAGAAGGCCGTGCCGAAGTTGCGGTCGGTCAGCATCATGGTGATGGCACCAGCAAGAACCGGCAGCGACAAGAGCAGCAGGAACGCGGTGATCAGAACGGACCACGCGAAAAGCGGCATCTTGTGCAGCGTCATGCCCGGTGCGCGCATGTTGAGGATGGTGGTAATGAAGTTGATCGCACCCAGGATCGAGGACGCTCCGGCGATGTGGAGTGCAAAGATCGCAAGGTCCACTGCCGGACCCGGCGTTCCCGTGCTCGAGAGCGGCGGATACATCGTCCAGCCACCGCCGGCGCCGTATGCGCCCGCCGGGCCTTCGACGAACATCGACATGATGAGCAGAAGGAAGGCCGGAACGATGAGCCAGAAGGAGATGTTGTTCAGGCGTGGGAATGCCATGTCCGGTGCGCCGATCATGATCGGCACCATCCAGTTGGCAAATCCGCCGATCATCGCGGGCATGACCATGAAGAAGATCATGATCAGCGCGTGCGCGGTCGTGAACATGTTGAACATCTGCTTGGCACCGTCGATGGCGGCGTCGCCTTCGTAGCCGTAAACCATCGATGCCAGACCGTGGAAAATCTGGATGCCGGGCTCCTGCAGCTCCATGCGCATGGCAACGGAAAGCGCACCGCCGATGATGCCGGCAATGATCGCGAAGATCAGGTAGAGCGTGCCGATGTCCTTGTGGTTCGTCGAAAAGAACCAGCGGTTGATGAAGCTTGGCTTGTGCGAGTGGTCGTGGTGGTCGTCATGGGCATGTGCGCCATGAGAGTGATCATGCGAATGATGATCGTCGTGTGCGGAAGGTCCAGCCATAGTCCCGTTCCCTCTTCCCTTACTGTGCGACGTTTTCGGCAACATCGACGGTCTTTGCAGGACCATCGGTTGCAGCGATGAGGGCCTTGTAGGCTCCGGGCAGATCGGCAGCGGCGGCGGTCAGCCACTGCTTGTACTTGTCCTGGGAGACAACGCGAATGGCGATGGGCATAAACGCATGGTCCTTGCCGCAAAGCTCGGAACACTGGCCGTAGAAGAGACCTTCGCGCTCGGCCTTGAACCAGGTCTCGTTCAGACGGCCCGGCACGGCGTCGATCTTGACGCCGAAGGACGGCATCGCGAATGCGTGGATGACGTCGGTCGGAGCGGCTGTCACGAGGACACGCACCGTCTTGTTGACCGGCAGAACAAGCTCGTTGTCGACGGTCAGGAGGCGCGGATAGATCGCCTTGTCTTCCTTGCCGGCCGCAGCGCGATCCTGATCCTTGAGCAGGAAGGAATCGAAGGCGAGCGGGCTGTCGCCGGTGCCTTCATATTCGTAGTTCCACTGCCACTGGGTCGCCGTCGCCTTGATGGTCACGTCCGGATTTTCCGGCAGCGTTAGCTGGGCGGTCAGCAGGTTGAAGGAAGGAACGGCCAGAAAAAGAAGAACCAGAACCGGCCCAACGGTCCAGGCGACTTCGATCAGCGTGTTGTGGCTCGTCTTGGAAGGCACCGGGTTCGCGCTGGCGCGAAACTTGAAACAGACGACGAGAATAAGGACCAGAACGAAGAGCGTGATCGGAACAATAAACCAAAGGGTATACTGTTCGAACCAATGGATGTCCCGCATGATCGGCGTCGCCGCCGGTTGCAGAGTCGCCTGCCAGGGCGTCGGCTGGTCGGCATAACTGCCGGAAGCAAAAAGCAGACAGACCAGCGCGGTCAGAGCTGCATAAGCCTTCTTAATCACGTTTATATCTCCCTCGAGCGCTGATCTGCGTAAAATGCGCGCAGAATCCTTGCCATCTTCTGCGCTTCAAACCACAGTTTGGCATCCGCCGCAACAGGCCAAAGCATTTGTCTGTGCGGCATTTTTGCCTGAAGACGCATTCCTCCAAGCACAAAGAAACGTTCCATCTTTTTCGTCATGATACGGAAAAGGCAGCCGCAGGCCAGTCAGCGGCGGCAACATTCTTTAGCAAAGGTCCCATTTCCGCCGTAGTCCCCGGCTTTTGAGCGAGTAGGGCTTTTCATTTCGGACGACGAGCCCCAACTTAGCGGCACTGATTCGAACTGCAGAGGTTTTCATGGGTTTCCGTTCCCTCGCACGGCCATTTGTGCTGACAGCGTGCATTGCGGCCGCAGCGACTGCTCCCGCGTTCGCCCAGCAGCAACCGGCGCAACCCGCCGCCCCCGTTCCCGCCGCGCCTGCGACGCCGGTAACGCCTGGACAAACGCAGCCGCAGGCGCCGGGCACCGTCAAATCGAACCACGGCGCATGGTCGGTCGTGTGCGACAAGCCTGCCGGCGCTTCGGCCGAGCAGTGCGCGCTGATGCAGAACGTCATCGCCGAAGACCGGCCTGAAGTCGGCCTCTCGGTGGTCGTGCTGAAAACCGCCGACCGCAAGTCGAAGATCCTGCGCGTGCTTGCGCCCCTCGGCGTGCTTTTGCCGAACGGCCTTGGCCTCAATGTCGACGGCAAGGATATCGGCCGCGCCTATTTCGTCCGCTGCTTCGCCGACGGCTGCTATGCCGAAGTCGTGCTCGAAGACGAGCTGCTGAAAACCTTCCGCAGCGGCGCCAGCGCCACCTTCATCGTCTTCCAGACACCGGAAGAAGGCATCGGCATCCCCGTCGATCTCAAGGGTTTTGCCGAAGGCTACGACGCCCTGCCCTGATCGTCACCATTTTGGGGGCTTGCTCGAACCGTCCACGGGACCTACATCGGCTGAAAGCATTTCTGCTTCAGCGGAGCATAAAGATATGAACACCGATCTCCTGACGCTTTTCGACGCTGACGAAGCGAAGATGCGTTCGCTTGTTGCCGAAGCGCTTTCCGGCGCTGACGATGGCGAGCTCTACATCGAACACGCCCAGGCGGAATCCCTGATGTTCGACAACGGCCGCCTGAAGGGCGGAAGCTTCAACACCGAGCAGGGTTTCGGGCTGCGCGCAGTGGCGGGCGAAGCGGTCGGATATGCGCATGCGGGCGATCTGTCGGTGGCGGCACTCAAGCGCGCAGCCGATGCGGTCGGAGCGGTGACGCGCGGCTATTCCGGCAGCTATGCCGCCGCTCCCCAGCGCACCAACAAGAAGCTCTATTCAGACGAGAACCCGATCGGCTCCCCGACCTTCGAAGAGAAGGTTAAGGTGCTGCAGGACATCGACGCCTATCTGCGCGGCAAGGACGACAAGGTGCGGCAGGTGACGGCCTCCGTCGCCGCAAGCTGGCAGGTGGTCGACATCCTGCGTGCCGACGGCCACCGCGTCCGCGACATCCGGCCGATGACGCGCATCAACATCTCGGTCATGGTCGGCGAAGGCGAGCGGCAGGAAACCGGCTCCTACGGCAGCGGCGGCCGCATCGGCTTCGGCGATTTCATTGCAGAAGGCAGCTGGCAGTACGGCGCCGACGAGGCGCTGCGCCAGGCTCTCGTCAACCTCGAAGCAATCGAGGCGCCTGCTGGCACGATGGACGTCGTGCTTGGCTCCGGCTGGCCGGGCGTCATGCTGCACGAGGCCGTCGGCCATGGGCTCGAAGGCGATTTCAATCGCAAGAAGACATCGGCATTCGCGGGCCTGCTCGGCCAGATGGTCGCCGCTCCCGGCGTGACCGTCGTCGACGACGGCACGATCGACAACCGACGCGGCTCGATCACCATAGACGACGAAGGCACGCCTTCGGCCTACAACGTGCTGATCGAAGACGGCAAGCTGGTGGGCTACATGCAGGATCGGCAGAACGCACGGCTCATGGGCCTGAAGCCGACCGGCAACGGCCGGCGTCAGGGCTATGCTCACGTGCCGATGCCGCGCATGACCAACACCTATATGCTCGGCGGCGACAAGACGCCGGACGAGATCATCGCCTCTGTAAGGAAGGGCATCTATGCCGTCTCCTTCGGCGGCGGCCAGGTGGACATCACGTCTGGCAAGTTCGTCTTCGGCTGCACTGAGGCCTACCTGATCGAGAACGGCCGGATCGGCGCACCGGTCAAGGGCGCGATGCTGATCGGCAACGGGCCCGAGGCAATGAAGCGCATTTCCATGGTCGGCAACGACATGAAGCTCGACACCGGCATCGGCAATTGCGGCAAGGCCGGACAGTGGGTCCCGGTCGGCGTCGGCCAACCGCATTTGCGGATGGATCAGGTGACCGTCGGGGGAACCAAGGCCTGACCCGCAGGAGCGGCAATGAGACCGTCGGTGTCGGCTGAAGCAAATTTCAAGCAGCTGAATATCCCGACGGCTGGGTCTATGCTTCGTTTGGCCAGAACAGCCCCTTGCGCTTGATGGCGGCCGGGAGATCCAGGAGGTTCCTGTGGGCGAACTGCAGGACTTGCCCGAGCACGTCGGACGTCTCGTCCGCAAGATCGCATGACATTTCCTCGTCGGAACGCCCCTTGCGGCGACCGCGGTCGCTGATACGGTTCCAGGCCTGAGTGAGCTCGCCCATTTCGTCCTGAAGCTTTAACAAAAACCAGTCGGCATCGTGTTCTATGCCGTTCGTCTGCGCATAGGCGCGGGATGCCAACTCAAATTTCTCGGTGAGTTCATCCAGCATGACGTTCTCCTTTTGCTTACGAAGGAGAACGCTGATTCCCGGCCCATGTCCAGAACTCAGCCGCGATCGGGGAGAAGCACGCAATCGTAGGAGCGCTGCCTCAGCGCATCGCAAGCCGATGTCGCGGCCTCGCGGCTCTGGAAGCCGACGAAGCGGGCCCGAAAGACCCTATTGGCGCCCTTGCCGACAGCTTCCGTGTACGGAGACGCGGTCTTCAGCGCAGCACCGCCTTCGGACTTGGCCAGCGCCAGCAGTGCGCGGGCGGCATCATCGCTCGGAGCTGCGGAAATCTGGATCTGCCAATCGCCCGACGCCGGTGCAGCGCCCACACGCTGGGAGGCGGGCTTGCCGATGTTCGCCATTTCCTCAATCGCAGAGGGTCGCTCCATCGGTACGGCCGTGTCGCTCAAATAGCCCAATGCTCTTGGCGCCAGATCGTTCGAACGCGGTGCCGTTGCCGGAACCGGGAGATCGCTCGCCTCCGCGGCAGAGGCAACCTCGACCGGCTGGCGCGAATTGACGCTGGCCACCAGCTTGGCGCCGCCGGATGAGGAGGCACGGCCCAGATACTTGTCGAGCAGACCCGCCATCTTGTCGTCGCGGCTTCGGGCGGTGCGGCCGCCGAGCACGACGCCGACAACGCGGCGGTTGCCGTCCTTGACGGCGCTCACGAGGTTGAAGCCGGAGGCGTTGGTATAGCCGGTCTTGATGCCGTCCATACCCTGGTATCGGTACATCAGGTTGTTGTGCCCGCGGATCGTCTTGCCACGGAAATTGAAGCTCGCCGTGGCGAAGAGGCGGTACTCGCTCGGATAGTTCCGCATCAGTGCGATGGCGAGCGTGGACATGTCGCGGGCGGTCGTCAGCTGACGGCTGTCCGGCAGGCCGGAGGCATTGTAGAAGGTCGTGCGGCTCATGCCGAGCTGGCGAGCCTTTTGCGTCATCATGCGCGCAAAATTGCTTTCCGATCCGCCGAGCGTCTCGCCCATCGCGGCAGCGGCATCGTTCGCGGACTTGGTGATCATGCCGAGGACCGCTTCGCGGACCGTGATGGTGCCGCCAGCGCGTACGCCGAGCTTCGTCGGCGGTCGGGAAGCCGCGTATTTCGACACCGTGATCGGCGTATTCCAGCTGATCTTCCCGCGGCTCATGGCCTCAAACGTCATATAGATCGTCATCATCTTCGTCAGCGACGCGGGATGGTTCAACTCGTCGGCATTTTCAGAGGAGAGAACCTGGCCGGTTCGCGCGTCGAGGATCAGGGAGGCATTGCCCGCCATCGCCATTACAGGCGCCGCAACGACGAGCGTTGCGGTCAGAAACGCGGCGACCAGCTTATTCATGCACTTCCCCTCAGAGATCGAACGACCGTCGTCATCCGGAATTGTCCCGTTCCGCTACAGAAGGGCTCAATGTGGCGCGACATTGCGGCAACTGGCACTATTTTTGCCAAGTTTTATCCTTCATAGTGAAAGAACGGTAAAAGCGCCACGCGAAAAGTTAGCATTCAGTAAGACTTAACCTCAGGCCTGCTAGTTTCCGCGCTCATTGGAACCGGCAAATGGGGCGGAAATGACGGCGAGCGCCAGAATGCTTGCGAGGCGAATCGCCATTACGGGCGGGCTCGAGGCTGCTAATCTGCTGCGCGCGGCGGGTCTGATGCGCGGCGCCCGCGGTCGTGGCGCCGTTTTCACGCTTCATCATGTTCGGCCTGACGAAACGCCATCGTTCGCGCCCAATGCTCACCTGGAGATCACGCCGGGCTTTCTTGACGCCGTGCTCACGCAACTGAAGGCAGACGGCTATCGGTTCATATCGCTTGGCGACATTCCCGCCCTGTTGTCGGAACCCGAGCCGAAGCAACCCTTCGCTGCCTTTACGCTGGATGACGGCTACCGGAACAATCTCGTCTATGCGTTGCCGATCTTCGAGCGCCACCGGGCGCCTTTTACCATCTTCGTGCCCAAGGGGCTGGCGGAACGCACCCACACGATCTGGTGGGAGACGCTGGCAGCCCTGTTGCGCAAGGAGGAAAGGCTCGGCTTCGATTTCGGCAACGGAAACGAGATGGTCGATCTTGCGACGCCCGCGGCCAAGCATCGGGCTTTCGAACGCTTTGCGCAGTATCTGCATCGAAGCGATGAAGCAGCGGCTGTTCTGAAGATAGACAGCGTCGCACGAGCCCACGAGCTCGATCCCGTCGAGATCGTCGACGACCTCGTCATGGGTCCGGCCGAGCTCAATCTGCTGGACGCCAGCCCGCTGGCATCCCTCGGAGCCCACACGGTCAGCCACCGGGCCGTTTCGCGCCTCACCGATGCGGAGGTCCGCGCGGAGATGGAAGAGTCCTGCGAATACGTTGCCGCAATTGCCGGCAAGCGGCCTCACTCCTTCGCATACCCCTATGGCACGCGGGAAGCGGTCACCCAGCGCCAGGCAGAGATCGCCCGTGACCTCGGCTTCACGATCGCCGTCACGACGCAACCCGGCGTGGTGGCGCAGCGCGCGCTGTCCAGCATCACCTACCTGCCCAGGCTTTCGATCAACGGTCTCTATCAAAAGGCCCGCTACGTCTCGGGCCTGGCCTCGGGGATCCCCCTGAAGTTAATCGGCAATCTGGGATGACCACGGCGCAGGCCATCAAGCCGCGCTATGGGGGCCACATGCCGGTTGCCCTGTCTCAAGACCTAAGGATACATCCGCACCTTCGACCAATCGCCGTCGGGCGAGGAGCGGCGAAACTCGATGCGGTCATGGAGGCGGAATTTCTGATCCTTCCAGAATTCGATGGAGACCGGCCGGATGCGGAAGCCCGACCAGTGCGCGGGACGCGGGATTTCGCCGATCGCGTAACGGGCGGTGTATTCGGCAACGGCCTTTTCCAATGCGAATCGACTTTCGAGGGGGCGCGACTGCTTTGACGCCCACGCGCCGATGCGGCTGCCGCGGGCACGCGTCTGGAAATAGGCGTCGGCCTCCTCGTCGCTGACGATATCCACAGGGCCACGCAGGCGAACCTGCCGGCGCAGCGTCTTCCAGTGGAAGCACATGGCCGCTTTTTTCTGTCCGAGGACCTCGCGGCCTTTCTGACTCTCGAAATTCGTGTAAAACACGAAACCGTCTTGATCGAATCCTTTAAGGAGAACCATGCGGACATTGGGAAGGCCGTCCTCGTCGACCGTCGCAAGCGCTACCGCATTCGGGTCATTGATCTCGGAGGCTTCCGCCTCGTTGAGCCAATCTGCAAAGAGATCGAACGGTTCGTTTCGCTCGGTGAAGTCACCGCTTGTTAACTCATTTGCCGACATATTAGCTCAAATGCCCCGGGTTTATTCGAAGATTGCCCAGCTTTACGCTACTGGACAGGACGCAGGGTGGAAGTCATAGCAAAGTCAGATCGTGATACAAAGGGTCTGCTGCGGCAATGCGCGGCCTTCTGCATTGTCGGCATGGCGGTGCTCTCCCTCTCCGGCTGCGTCTCCAGCGGTATCGATATGTTCAGCAGCACCAAGGTCGACCGTTCGGTCGCGACCGGCACCGTGCCGCAGCCTGTCCCTACCAGCGATTCAATTTCCGACGAGATGACCGTCGGCAACGCCGTGACCTCGGCCGATATCCAGCGACTGGAAGGCCGTCCCCTCCCGTGGGCGAACGCATCGACCGGAAGCGCCGGGGTTATCGATACGATCGTCGAGAACACCGACACGGGCCAGGTCTGCCGCCAGTTCCGCACGACCCGCCATTCCTATGTCGGCATTTCAAAATTCTACGGCAAGACCTGCCTCGTCGGCGGCGGCAACTGGCAGCTGTTGAGCTTTCAGCCCGAAAGCTGAGCGAGCCTGGGACCGTGCTTGGCGCTCGGTCCCATTTTCCTTCGAAATTTAGCAAAACAATAACCATTCGGCATGAAACCGCCGCTCCTTTCCCCGTGCAATAAGGACTGATTAGCAACTTTACCGGAAGATCGTTCCCATAAGTACGTTCATTTTTCCGCTTGGGAAGCGAACCTGAACGCACCAAATGAGTTGTATGTGGGCTTCGGGGTGCTGGACAGAGGACAAGCACACCGCATTAGAACACCGGCGGTTTGAAACATGCGCGATCCTTATAAGATCTTAGGCGTCAAGCGCGACGCGGGGCAGGACGAAATCAAGGCGGCTTGGCGCAATATGGCCAAGGCCGTGCACCCTGATCACAATCAGGGCGATCCGACGGCGGGCGCGCGCTTCGCAGAGATCGGCCGTGCCTATGAGACGCTGAAAGACCCCAAGAAGCGCTGTCTCTTCGACACCGCCCTGCGTATGGCGGAAGCTAAACAGAACGAAAACACCATCATGCAGCAGCGCCAGGTGGCCCGCGAAGCGGCGATGCGCGCCAAGGCAGCACAGGCAAACGCCGAGCGCGTGATGGAAGAACTCGCCCGAGCGGCAGCACAAAAGGCAGCAGCCGACGCGGCCAAGCCGCAGCCGGCTCAGCAACAGCAGACCCAGCAGCAACAGACGGGCGCCGCCGAACCCGCCGAGGAGATGATCGAGCGGATCTTCGGGGCACAGGCGCGCACTGCAAGTGCAGGAGGCGGACGGGCTCAAAGTTTTTCGGCAAGCGCGACAAGGCGGCCCGAGACAGAGGCGTCGAACGCCGAGGCGCAGACTGACGCGGCCAGGGCGGCGGAAGGCGAGCCAACGGTTGAGGAGGCCGCTGCCGCGGCGTCTGCGATTCTGCAACCGCTCAGCCTGCTCACGTCGCTCGTTCGCCGTTTCACCGGCAGCGCTCCCTTGCCCGAAAAGGCTCCGGATCAGATTGCCACCGCAACGGTGACCATCGACGATATCCTCAAGGGCAGCTGGACGAGCGTGGATCTAGGCGAGGGCCGTGAAGCGGGCTTTGCGCTGACATCGGGCACGACCGAAGGTCATCAGGTGCGGCTCAAGGGCCAGGGACACAAGCTGGCGGGCATGCAGCGCGGGGATGCCGTCATCAATATCCATATCGCGGCCGATGCGCGCTTCACGGTGGACGGCTTCGACCTGCACGCGGTTCTGCCCGTGACGATCGAGAACGCGGTTCTCGGCACCGAGGCACATATCGATGGCCCGAACGGTTCACTGACGGTGACAGTTCCGGCTTGGTCAGGCTCTGACAAGACGATCCGAATCCCCGGTCAGGGTCTTGCCAACGGCGAAGGCGGCAAGGGCGATCTTGTCGTGGAACTGCGGATTATTCTGTGGGAAAAGCCTGACGCCAAGGTGACAGATCTCATGCGCAGCTTGAAGAATGGGCTGTTTCTGTGAAATTTTGGTGACAAGAGCACCCTTTGTTACGTTCCCTAACAGTTGATGATTGCTGCCAATCTTGAACCGGTTAGCAGCCTATGCCATAGGCAGGACCGATCAATTTCCTTAGGGGGCGAAATATGGCTCAGGCATCAGGCCTCATGTCAGGCAAACGCGGCGTCATCATGGGCGTTGCCAACAATCGTTCGATTGCGTGGGGCATTGCCAAGGCTGTTCATGCACAGGGTGCCGAGATTGCTTTTACCTATCAGGGCGATGCGCTGAAGAAACGGGTCGAACCGCTGGCGGCCGAACTCGGCGGCATTCTCGCAGGCCACTGTGATGTCAGCGATGAAGCATCGATCGACACGGTTTTCCACAATATCGAAAAGACCTGGGGCAAGATCGACTTCATCGTTCATGCAATCGGCTTTTCCGACAAGGACGAACTGACGGGCCGCTACGTCGACACGACGGCTGACAACTTCGCAAAGACCATGCAGATCTCCGTCTATTCCTTCACCTCGGTCGCTCGCCGCGCCGAGAAGCTAATGACGGACGGCGGCTCCATGCTGACGCTGACCTATTATGGCGCCGAAAAGGTCATGCCGAACTACAACGTCATGGGCGTCGCAAAGGCCGCGCTCGAGGCGAGCGTCAAGTATCTGGCGGTCGATCTCGGACCGAAGAACATCCGCGTGAATGCGATTTCGGCAGGCCCCATCAAGACGCTCGCAGCGTCGGGAATCGGCGACTTCCGCTACATCCTGAAGTGGAACGAGTACAACGCACCGCTGCGCCGCACCGTCACAATCGAGGAAGTGGGCGACGTCGGCCTCTACATGTTGTCGGATCTCTCGCGTTCGGTCACGGGTGAAGTTCACCATGCAGACAGCGGCTACCATGTCATCGGCATGAAGGCTGTGGACGCACCGGATATTTCCGTCATAAAAGACTGATCGCACTCCTTTTACTGCGTCGTGCTCGCGGCCCCTCCCCCAACGCGACAGCATTTCGAGGGCCGAGCGTGCTAAACGGAGCCGATCGTTGCTTATCTACGTTATCCGACACGGCCAGACAGACTGGAACGCGGAGCGCCGTCTGCAGGGTCAGAAGGATATTCCGCTGAATGCAATCGGCCGTGAACAGGCCCGGCAAAACGGCATCGACCTTGCGGAAATCCTGAAGATCGAGGCTGTGTCCTTCGATTTCGTTGCAAGTCCGCTGGGGCGCACCCGTGCCACCATGGAAATCATGCGCGCGGCAATGAACCTGCCCGCGCGGGACTACCACACCGACCCGCGACTGGTGGAGGTTTCCTTCGGCGACTGGGAGGGCCACACGGTCAAGGAATTGAAGGCAACGGTTCGCGATCGCATTACTGAGCGAAATCTCAACAAATGGGATTTCATCCCGCCGGGCGACGATGCCGAAAGCTACGAAATCATGTCGTGGCGTGTTGCCTCGTGGCTGAATTCCGTCGAGCAACCCACCGTCTGCGTCACGCATGGCGGCGTGATCCGCAGTCTTTTTCGAACGATTGCCGATGTGCCGAAGAACGAAGCCGCGGAAGGCGAAATCCCGCAGGATCGCATTCTGAAGATAGAAACCAGAGACAGGCTGATAGGCTGGATCTGATCCGCCGCTCCTCGAGGAATATCTCCTTACTGGACGATATCGAGGTCGTTTATAACGCGCTTGCCGTCCACTTCGGTATAGAAGACAATAACCTTCACGCCGGCTTTCAGGCCTTCGAAATTGAACTCCTCGGACGCCTGATAGGTCTTTCCGTCGTCGAGAGTCAGGCTGAGGTTAGCCATGTCGACCTTCTTGATCGTTGCCTCCACGTCCGCGCTCTCGGCAAAGCCGCTGATCGGCGACAGAAAGCTCGCTGTGGCCATAAGCGTAGCTACTACAAAGCGCATGACGGCATTCCTTCGAAAACGCGACTCAAACATCCAATTGCGCACAGATAATCTCCCGAATATGGCGAAAGTTGCCCTGAAGAGTGACCTTCCGCGCCCAATTCATGAATAGCATTTTAACTAAAATCAACACTGCCCGTTAGCAATCCCGCCGGCGCCCCGCCGGTCCCAAGGTGATCTCCGGGAAATCGTAAATTAACCGCTTCAATCTAAGGTCATTCCGAACAGGGAGACCTCATTTTGTTATTCCGCATCAACTACATCGGCACGTCAAGGCGCATTTTGCGGAATACATATGTCTCGATATTGGTCTCCTGCCTTGTCGCAGTTGTTGTCATTTGGGTCGGATTCAGCCTCGACCGTGCCAATACTGCGGCCCACCTTCGAGAATCGGCCATCCGAACAGAGAACGAGACAAACCTCATTCGGGCGCGCGTGATGGCACAGATCAACATGGACATCACGGTCGTCCGCGATCTCGCCAACATGGTGGCGATCAATTCCAGCGTGAACGCCGAGGAGATGGAGCGCCAGATAAACTGGCTGCTCATCCAGAACCCCCATTTCGTACGCATTGCAATCGCCCCTGACTTCATCGTCAACTCTGTCTTTCCGTTGCCCACGGCACAGGCCAGGCTCGGAAAGGACGTGCGCGAGCCGATGCTCGCGCGCCAACCTGCCACCCGCAACACAAGCAATCAGCAGGCACGCTTCTATGGTCCGATCGGGAATCCGGACGGAAAGGAAGCCTTTGCGATTTTCTTTCCTGTCTTCGTCAAGGAAAACGGACAGCGTCGCGTCTGGGGTGCGGTCGAGGTCACGATCGACGCGGACGTGTTCTACCGGAACACCGGGCTGAAGTCGGCGCGCAACGCCGAAAACGAGGAAAAGTATCCGCACCTCGATCACTTAAAGATCGCGGTTCGCGACCTGATCACGGCCGATCAGGCAACGGCTCCTTTCTTCGGTTCACCGGAAGTGCTCGTACAACAGCCGATAACGCGGAGGATTGGATTTGCCGGCGGGCGCTGGGAGATCGCCGCCATACCGAAGACGGGCTGGGAAGCCGTTCCGGAGAATCAGCTCTCTCTGCGTCTAATCATTCTTGCCGCCGGCTGCGCGACGATCATACCGATCTTCTTTGCTACATTGCTACTCGGCGAGCGCAACCGCAACATTGCGCAACTGGAGAAGCGCGAAGCGACACTGCTTGAGCTGTCGCAGCGGCTCGATCTGGCGCTGGATTCATCGAACATCGGGATTTGGGAGCTCCACGAGGGGGGGCGCACCCTGTTTTGGGACAGCCGCGCCTCCATGCTGCATGGCAGGCCGCCGCTGGAAGGCGGGCATTCCATTGATGACTGGCTTGCTGCAATCGTTCCCGAAGACCACGGGACCGCGAAAGTGCACCTGCTCAACGAGAATGCCTCCGGCTCGTCATACACGGCGCAATACCGGATTCGTCTCGGAAACGGCAGTCTTCGGCACTTGCGCTCGGTCGGCTCGGCCTACACGGACGCAGCTGGCGCCAACAAGACCATCGGCATCGTCTGGGATGTGACGACCGATGCGGAGGCGGCGGACACGCTGCGAAAGGCAAAGGATACGAGCGACATCAAGAACGCGGAACTGGAACTCGCGCTCGACGAACTCTCCCGTCGCGAAGCCGAACTCGCCGAACTGTCGGGCAAGCTCGACCTGGCGCTCGACTCCTATCAGTGCGGCATCTGGGAAGCGACACTCGGGGACGACGGCGGCTCCATATGGGATGAGCGGATGCACGAACTCTACGGCCTTGCACCGCGGACGGGCTTCATGACCGAGCCGACCTGGCTCTCCTGCATCGTTCAGGAAGACCGGCCGCTGGCGATAGAAAGCGCACGGCACTTCGAGCAGATTGGCGACACGCACACGCTCATTTGCCGCGTGCCGGCGAACAACGGGACGGTGCGCTACGTCCGCTCCACCGGCAAAGTCCACCAGACGCCGAGCGGCCAGTTGAAAATCATCGGCGTCGCCTTCGACATCACGGAAGACGCGCTCATGACGGCGCAGCTCAAGGCTGCCAAGGACGAGGCGATCGCCAAGAACATCGAGCTCGAACTTGCCAAGAACCGTATCGAGCACAATTCGCTGCACGATCCCCTCACCGGGCTCGCCAATCGCCGAAAGCTGGACATGGCACTCGAAAGTCTGACCCAGGACGGCCGGAACGGGCGACAAAAATTCGCGATCCTTCACATCGATCTCGATCGTTTCAAGGATATCAACGATACACTCGGCCACGCGGCGGGCGACGCAATGCTCGTTCACGCGTCGCAAGTCCTGTCGAGGAACTTGAGAAACGATGACATCGTCGCGCGTATCGGGGGCGACGAGTTCGTCATCCTTGCCGACAATGCCAGCGATGCGGAGATGTCGGGCCTGGCCGGGCGCATCATCGAACAAATGCGCCAGCCGGTCGATTTCCAAGGCTTCGGATGCCGCTGCGGCGTCTCGATCGGCATCGCGCTTGCGAATGGCGTCCATGTCGACGCCCGGAAAGTTCTGATCAATGCCGATATTGCGCTCTACCGCGCCAAGAGCCAGGGCCGCAACCGCTACCAGTTCTTCAATCACAACCTGCAGGCAGACATCATCAACAACAAGCGGCTGGCGGACGAAATCCTGTCCGGCATCGAGAACAACGAGTTCACTGCATGGTATCAGCCTCAGTTCAGCGCGCAGACCATGCGGCTGACCGGTGTCGAGGCGCTGGTGCGCTGGCACCATCCCACCAAGGGTTTGCTGACGCCTGACAAGTTCCTCAAGGTCGCCGAGGAGATCAACGTCATGCAGACCCTCGACCGCATCGTTCTGGAAACGGCACTCAAGGACAAGATGCGCTGGGCTGCGCTCGGCGTTTCCATTCCCAAAGTCTCGGTCAATGTTTCAGCTCGACGCCTGCACGACGAAAGCCTCATCGAGTCTCTGCGCCACCTGCAGATCCGACCGGGAGAGATATCGTTCGAACTCGTGGAGTCCATCTTTCTCGATGAAAGCGAGGACATCGCCGCTCACAACCTCGACCGCATCAAGGCGCTTGGAATCGACATCGAGATCGACGACTTCGGCACCGGGCACACCTCGATCGTCAGCCTGCTGAAGCTGAAGCCGAAGCGGTTGAAGATCGACCGGCAGCTCGTGCAACCGATCGTAACCTCGCAGCAGGAACGGGCGCTTGTCAGCTCGATCATCGACATTGCCCGCTCGCTTGGTGTCGAGACCGTCGCGGAGGGTGTCGAGACGGCTGCCCATGCCACGCTGCTCCATGAACTCGGTTGCGATCTCCTGCAGGGCTACGCTTTCGCACGTCCGCTTTCCTTCCACGACTTTACAGCGGCAGCCACCGGAACGGCATGGCGCATCGCGTCATAGGCCGACTGTTCTCAATTTGCGGAAACACCATTTCCTCAAAGTGGCGATTTCGCGCAAAGAAAGGCGTTTGCCCGCGCTGTTTTTTGGCCTATGAGTGTCGCGCCTTTCAAGAGAATGACGCGGCCGGTGACGACCGGCCGGCGCGATCCGGTCGGAACATATGTCGCACAATACATTCGGTCACCTTTTCCGCGTAACCACCTGGGGCGAAAGCCACGGACCGGCGCTCGGCTGCGTCGTTGACGGTTGCCCTCCCGGCCTGCGCTTCAAGCTCGAAGACCTCCAGGTCTGGCTCGACAAGCGCAAGCCCGGCCAGTCGCGTTTCGTAACGCAGCGGCGCGAGGACGATCTCGTCAAGGTTCTCTCGGGCGTCATGATTGACGCCGACGGCGAGACAATGATTACGACAGGCACGCCGATCTCGATGATGATCGAGAATACCGACCAGCGTTCCAAGGACTACGGCGAAATCGCTCGCCAGTACCGTCCGGGCCATGCCGACTATACCTACGATCTGAAGTACGGCATCCGTGACTATCGCGGGGGCGGGCGTTCTTCGGCCCGCGAGACGGCGGCGCGCGTCGCAGCCGGCGGCATCGCCCGCCTCGTCGCGCCCAGCGTCACCGTGCGCGGAGCGCTGGTGCAGATCGGCAAGCACAAGATCAATCGGCAGAACTGGGACTGGGCACAGATCGACAAGAACCCGTTCTTTGCGCCCGATCCCGAGATCGTGCCTGTGTGGGAAGACTATCTCGACGGCATACGCAAGAAGGGGTCTTCAATCGGCGCCGTCGTCGAAGTCGTGGCCGAGGGCGTTCCGGCAGGGCTGGGCGCGCCGATCTACGGCAAACTCGACCAGGATATCGCTTCGCTGCTGATGTCGATCAACGCCGTCAAGGGCGTCGAGATCGGCAATGGCTTCGAAGCCGCCGAAATCACCGGCGAGGAAAACGCCGACGAGATGCGCATGGGCAACGACGGCACGCCGCTGTTTCTTTCGAACCATGCGGGCGGCATCCTAGGCGGCATTTCCACCGGCCAGCCAGTGATTGCCCGATTCGCGATCAAGCCGACCTCCTCGATCCTCACCGAGCGGCAGTCGATCGACGCCGACGGCCGCAACGTCGATGTGCGCACCAAGGGTCGGCACGACCCGTGCGTGGGCATTCGCGCCGTGCCGATCGGTGAGGCCATGGTCGCCTGCGCCATCGCCGACCATTATCTTCGAGACCGCGGCCAGACCGGCCGGCTGAAATAGGAACGAACCATGCCTTATGACCAGAAGCGCGTCGTGGATGCGATCCGAGCCTTCGAAGCCGGCGAGATCGTCGTCGTCATGGACGACGATGACCGTGAAAACGAAGGCGACCTGATCGTCGCGGCTGTGCATTGCACGCCGGAGAAGATGGCCTTCATCGTTCGCCATACATCCGGCATCGTCTGCACTCCCATGCCGAAGGAAGAAGCCAAGCGGCTGAACCTCAACGCCATGGTAGCGGAAAACGATTCCGCCCATACCACGGCCTTCACCGTCACCGTCGACTTCAAGCACGGCACGACCACCGGCATTTCGGCCGATGACCGGACGCTAACCGTGCGCAACCTCGCAAATCCGAATGTCGGCCCGGCGGATTTCGTTCGCCCCGGCCACATCTTCCCGCTGATTGCGCGCGAAGGTGGCGTTCTCATGCGCTCGGGCCACACCGAAGCTGCGGTCGATCTCTGCCGGCTCGCGGGCCTGCCGCCGGTCGGTGTGATCTGCGAGCTCGTCAATGACAACGGTACCGTCACGCGCGGCCCCGAGGTCGTCGACTTCGCGCAACAGCATGGCCTCAAGCTCGTCTCGGTCGCAGACCTCATCGCTTATCGCCAACGCAAGGAAACGCTGATCGAACTCGGCACCAGCTTCGACATAGAAACGCCTTTCGGCAAGGCGAAGGCCCATACCTATTCGCTTCCCTGGGATCCGATGCAGCATCTGGCCGTCGTCTTCGGGGACATCCGCGACGGCATCGACATTCCCGTGCGCCTGCATCCCGAAAGCGTGGCCGAGGACATCTTCGGCAAGCGGCGCCCCGTCGATCAATACATGAAGCGGATTGCCGAGGAAGGCCGCGGCGTGATCGTCTATCTGCGCGAGGGTTCGGTTGGCGTCGGCCATCACGACAACGGAAGGAAGGCGCGTTCACAGGGCCGCGAAGAACATGCCGAAGCGCAAAACCGCGAAAGCGAATGGCTGGAAATCGGCCTTGGCGCGCAGATCCTGAAGGACCTTGGCGTCTCCTCGATTAAGCTCTTGACCAGCCGCGAACGGCACTATGTCGGCCTGGAAGGTTTCGGCATCAAGATCACCAAGACAGAGATCGGGTGAGGAACAGCCTCCTCAGAATTAAGGCCCAAAGCGTCGGACCTTGCCTGCGGCACGGTCCTATCCCACTCGAACAAGGGAGCTCGGTTCTGCGCCGAAAAATCCTGCGTCCGCCTAACCGCAAGCAGGCTTTAGTCCCGCCAGCCCTCTCCAAATATTACCTTCTCAACGCCCGCGAATTTCGCGACGCGCTCCAACTCGGCCTCCAGACGGTCCAGCCGCCCGGCGGAGGCCCGCACGCCCGGCTCCAGCCATAACCGCTTGACATCGAGGGTTCCGCGCTTGCGGTCGGCCTTCATGTCGATGCGTCCGATGAGCGTGTCGCCCTCCAGGAGCGGAAAAACATAGTATCCGTATTCGCGCTTCGGTTCCGGGACGAAGATCTCGATCCGATAGAAGAAACCGAACAGGCGTTCTGTGCGATTGCGGTCACGGATCATCGGATCGAACGGGCTAAGCACGCGAACTCGGGCCGGTGCCTCTGGGTAGGTGTGGAGCGACGGGAGGATGTCCGCAAAGGCAAACGACGGCCGCGACCTGCCGCCAAGCGCAGGCTCGACCAGCACCTCTGTCAGCTCGTCGCGGTGCGCCCCCACCCAGGCCTTGGCCTCGTCTGGCGAGAGCAGATCCCAGAAAGCGGCGATCTCCCCATGGGTGGCGAAGCCTAGGCGCGTAAGGGCGCTGCGGCAGGCCCAATCCACGAAAACCTCGCGGCTGACTTCCGGCTCGTGGAACTCTGCCGGAATAACACGCTCGACAAGGTCGTAGACTTTCTGGAAATTCGAGCGCCCGGCAATCGCGAACTTGCCTGTGCGCCAGAAATATTCAAGCGCCGTCTTGTTCGGATGCCAGTTCCACCAGCCACCGGAGACGTGGCCATCCGCCTTGATCTCGCGCGCCATGATGGCGCCGTCCCGCCGTACGCGCTCGTAGGTCTCGTCGAACACGTCCTCGAAGCCTTCGCCGCGCCATTTGCGCCAGCGTTCGACCAGCACCTCCTCCTCGTAGCGGAACTTGTGCTTCCAGTAGCGAAAGAAGGCGCTCGGCACGATCGAGGCATCGTGCGTCCAGTGCTCGAAGAGCGCGCCATCCTTTTCCAGCAGCGCGGTCAGGTGTTCGCGCCGGTAGGTCTGGTTACGGGCAAAGAGGATCTGGTGGTGCGCGCGCTCGACCGTCTGGATGCTGTCCACCTGGACGAAACCGATATCATGGATGAGCTGGAGCAGCCCCGGCTTGGTCAGGGCCCTGTTTGGCGGTGCGCTGAGACCCTGCTTGGCAAGGAACACGCGGCGAGCATCGGAATTCGAAATGAGATTCGTCATGGCAGGCATCATAAGCCGGAAAATTTGCCGAGCCACCCGTTATAGACGGCCTTTCTCGGATAGGGCGATCCCCTTGCCGCCGGGGCCGGATTTTCATCTTTCAATACGCAGGATTCGTTTATAAAACGGCGGTTCAAGCAAGGGGGATCGATTGAACATCCGCTTCGAAGGCACAGGTGTGAGCTACGGAACGCGTGTCGCGCTGCAACCGCTGACGCTCGATCTCGCTGAAGCGCGCATCGGCATCATTGGACTAAACGGTTCTGGCAAGACGACGTTTGCGCGACTTATCAACGGCCTGACGAAGCCCACGACCGGCCGCGTCATCGTCAACGGGCGCGACACGACAGACGAGAAGGCCGAGCTCACCGAGGTCGGCTTCATCTTCCAATCGCCGCAGAACCAGATCATCCTGCCCATCGTGCGCGACGACATAGCGTTCGGCCTCAAAAACCGGGGTTACACGAAAGCAGAGATCGAGGAGAAGGTGGAGGACGTGCTGCAGCGCTTCAACGCCAGGCATCTTGCCGATCGCCGCGCGCACGAGCTTTCCGGCGGCGAACTGCAGCTCGCGGCCCTCTGCTCGGTCCTGGCAACAGGGCCGGACATCCTTATTCTCGACGAGCCGACCAATCAGCTCGATCTTCGCAACCGGAGCCTCGTGCAGGCGTTGATAGACAGTCTCCATGAGAACGCCATCGTCATCACCCACGATCTCGATCTGATCGCGGACTACGAGCGCGTGCTGGTGTTCCATGAAGGCCGGCTTGTCGCCGATGCGCCCGCGTCGCAAGCCGTGTCGTGCTACAGGGAGCTGGCCGCGTGATGCAATCGCTTTTCGTCGAAGGCAACAGCGCCCTGCATCGCCTATCGGCGCGAGCTAAGCTGATCGCCCTGGCCGGACTCGGCGTCGTCCTTTTCACCACGGCGAACATTCCCATTCTCTCCGTTGCGGTGCTTGCCGCCGTGGCTCTTTATCTGAGCATCGGGCTCCCCGTGCGGGCTGCCCTGGCACGTCTGAAGCCTATATTCCTGACGATCCTCGTCGTTGCGGCTTTCAGCCTCGCTTTCAATCCGTGGCACGGGGCTGTCGTCGCCCTGCTGCGGCTGACCGCGCTGATGCTCTTTGCCGCGAGCGTTACCGCGACCACCACGATCACGCAGTTCATCGACGAGATCACGCTTCTCGCGCGGCCACTGGAGCGCATCGGGCTCGTGCGGGCAGGCGACGTGGGTCTCGCGGTCGGGCTCGTCGTCCGCTTCGTGCCCGATATTCTCGGGCGCTACCAGGCCATTCGCGAGGCGCATGCAGCCCGCGGCCTGAAGGTACGGCCGACGACTGTGCTTGTGCCGCTGATCATTCTGACGCTCAAGGATGCAGATAGCATCGCTGCGGCGATTGACGCACGCGGCGTTCGGCGGCATGTCAGTTAACAGTTGTTAAACACGGAGCCGTCATGAGCACCCGCAACCTCGTTCTTTCTGCCCTTTTTGCCGCGATCATCGTCGCGCTCGGGATTCTTCCCCCGATCACGCTCGGCTTCATCCCGGTGCCGATCACGGCGCAATCGCTGGGCGTGATGATGGCCGGCGTCGTCCTCGGCGCCCGGCGCGCGACGATCGCAGTGCTAATCGTGCTGGTGCTCGTCGCAATCGGCCTGCCCGTTCTGTCGGGCGGACGCGGCGGGCTTGCGGCTTTCGCCGCCCCCACCACCGGCTTTCTGATCGGCTGGGTCTTTGCAGCTTTAACGACCGGCTTTCTCAGCGAGCGGCTGGCGAAACCGGAACAGCCTGCAGCCCTGCAGTTGGTCGGCTTTTTCGTGGCCGCTATGATCGGCGGCATCATCGTGCTCTACGCCTTCGGTATCGCCTATCTGGCAGTCGCCGCGCAGATCGGCCTCAAGCAGGCCTTCGTCGGTTCGCTGGCCTTCATCCCCGGCGACCTCATGAAGGCTTTTGTCGCAGCCCTGGTCGGCCGTGCCGTGATGGCTGGTTATCCGCTGCTGCCGGCAAGAAGCTAGTTCACGAAACGATAAAGCCAGTCTCGCGTGATTTCGGGAAGGGGGACTGGCGCGCGATCTCCACGCGCCCGCGCCTGCCAGATGATCTCGACTTCTGCGGCGCGCTCGCCGCCGGTGTCCGCAGCGACGATGAAGCCGACAGACCGGACACCGATCTTGTCGACGGCGGCGGTGAACACGACCTTCTCGTCGTAGTGCAGCGGCCGGTGCAGGATACACGTGACTTTCGAGGCGATGTAGAGCGGTTCATCCTCGACTTCCGGCCGCAGCGACCAGAAACTGGCGAGGACCGACTCCGCATAGGAAATATATGAACCCAGGAACATCTGGCCGTTCATATCCACATCGCGAAACGGCACATGCATGTGCACTGTATTCGAGCGCTGCATCTCGTTCATCTATCTATCCACCCCCTGCTCCCCTTGCAAAACAGTAGAACATGATGCCGCAAAGTGTAAGCGCTTTTCGCGCAGCCGAATGGCGCAGTTCCTTGATTTGGAGCCGAATTCATGTTTCAGACCGGCGCTGCGGAAAGTCCCGGCACCAGCGTTGGTCCAAGCCAGAAACATGCCGCCCCCTGATGCCGCATGCTTGTTGAAATCATCGCTCCGAGCCCCATCTGCTGTGGATCACAATGAGACGCACAGATAGAGTGACTCCATGAGCACCCGCCTTTACGAGCATCCGATCTTTCTGGAACACATCACGCCCTCCGGCCACCCCGAGCGCTCCGACCGGTTGCGCGCCATCAACGTCGCACTCGGCCATCCGAATTTTGAGAAGCTGGATCGGAAGGAAGCACCGCAGGCAAACGAGGACGCTGTCCTGCTCGCCCATCCTGAAGAGCACCTGTTGGAAGTCATACGGCAGATCCCGGAGGACGAAGACGAAATCAACCAGCTCGAAGCTGACACCTATGCGAGCCCGAAGAGCCTGAAGGCGGCGCTGACGGGTGTTGGCGCTGCGATGGCGGCGGTCGACGACGTCTTTACCGGCAAGGCGGACAATGTTTTCGTCGCCTCGCGACCGCCGGGGCACCACGCCGAGAAATCCAAGGCGATGGGTTTCTGCTTCTTCAACAATGCGGCGATCGCCGCCCGCCATGCGCAGAAGGTCCATGGCGCCGAACGCGTCGCGATCGTCGACTGGGACGTGCATCATGGCAATGGCACCCAGGACATCTTCTGGGACGACCCCTCCGTGCTCTTCTGTTCGACGCACCAGATGCCGCTCTATCCCGGTAGTGGTGCAAAGGACGAGACGGGCAAGCACGGCACGATCGTCAACGCCCCCCTATCCCCCAATGTCGGAAGCGACCATTTTCGAGAGGCGTTCAAATCTCGGGTGCTGCCGGCGCTGTTCGACTTCCGGCCGGACCTGATCATCATCTCGGCCGGCTTCGACGCGCACCACCGCGACCCGCTGGCGCAGATCAATCTGGTCGGCGAGGATTTCGACTGGGCAACCGGACGGCTGCTCGAAGTGGCCGACAAAAGTGCCGCAAACCGGGTCGTCAGCCTCCTGGAAGGCGGCTATGATCTCGAAGGACTGGCCGAATCGGCAGGCCTGCATATTCTCAGAATGATGAAGGGTTGAGTATGACAGACAGCGTCAAGCCGGAGGTTTCCGGTCTTTCGTTCGAGAAGGCGGTAGCCGAGCTCGAGAGCATCGTTGCCCGCCTGGAGCGAGGCGACGTGGCGCTGGACGAATCCATCGACATCTACGAGCGCGGCGAAGCGCTGAAGAAGCATTGCGAAACGCTGCTTTCGGCCGCCGAGAACCGCATCGAGAAGATCCGCCTCGACCGTGCCGGCAAGCCGCAGGGCGTGGAGCCACTGGACGGGGCGTGAACTCAGAGTGCTATTACGGTTCGAATTTCGTCATAGCGGCGCGCAATCCGTCGCCGCACCCCTCGATCAGCCCGCGAGAGAATTTCCATATCCTCGAGCTTCAAGCTTTTCACGAGCGCGGAAATGCTCGCTTGCGGATAACAGTGCAGGTGCCGGGCAAGCGCCACACCTTCATTTCCAGAATAGCTTCATCACCGAAAACAATGCCTCACGGATGATAATCTGAGCCTTCATGCGCCCACTATGTCATCGTGCGGCATGTGGCTTCAATCGACATAAAAACTGCGTCTGGCTCTTGCGGGCGTTTATGGCTAGTTTCAGCGATCGATTGGAGATCCACCATGTCCTTCTTTCCCGGTAAAGACCCACTACCCGGCGATGCCTTCGCCTGCAATGCGATCGAGAACCTGATTATTCCGCGCACCAGCGACCTTGGCGGGTTTCAGGTGCGGCGAGCGCTGCCGAGCCGGCAACGGCGACTGGTCGGGCCGTTCATTTTCTTCGACCGCATGGGGCCAGCGATCCTGAAGCCGGATGAGGCGCTGGACGTGAGGCCGCATCCGCATATCGGGCTCTCGACCGTCACCTACCTCTTCGACGGCGAGATCCGGCACCTGGACAGCCTCGGCACCGAAAAGGTCATCCGACCCGGCGACATCAACCTGATGACGGCGGGACGCGGCATCGTGCATTCGGAACGTACGCCGGACAACCTGCGCGGCCATCCGCTGCTGATGTCGGGACTTCAGACGTGGCTTGCGCTGCCTGACGACAAGGAGGAAATCGACCCCTCCTTTACCCACACGGAAAAGAGCGACATGCCGGTGATCGACGAACGCGGCGTGCGCGGTCGCGTCGTCATCGGCGCCTTCGGGGGAATGTCGTCCCCGGTGAAGGTTTTCTCGGATACGCTTTATGCCGACATCAATCTCGAAGCCGGGGTGAAATTTCCGTTCGCGGCGGCGCATGAGGAACGGGCCACCTACATATTGTCCGGTGAAGTCGTGATCGCCGGTGACACATTTGCGGCAGATCAGCTGCTCGTTTTCCATCCCGGCGATGCGATCACGCTGGAGGCGGGCAGTCAGGGCTGTCATCTGATGCTGTTCGGCGGAGCGGCGCTCAATTCCAAGCGTTACATCTGGTGGAATTTCGTCTCGTCCTCCAAGGAGCGGATCGAGAAGGCCAAGGAGGAATGGCGGACCGGCCGCTTCGACATCGTTCCGGGGGACGAGGAGGAATTCATACCTTTGCCGGAAGGCTGATCTCCTTTAGAAAGGAAATCTTGAGGTTCTTGAAATCGACTTTTTTAACAGCAATTTATGCCTTAAAGGCATCCCGCCCAAGAATGACAAGAAAGAGTGCCCACCCGTGACACAACCGCCGAAGACGCCGCTGCTGGATAAGGTTACCTATCCAGCCGACCTCCGAAAGCTGGAGGATCGCGACCTGCCGCAGCTAGCGCGCGAGGTCCGGGACGAAATGATCGATGCCGTGTCGCGCACCGGCGGCCATCTCGGGGCGGGACTTGGTGTCGTCGAACTAACGATCGCCATCCACAACGTCTTCGACACGCCTAACGACCGACTGATCTTCGATGTCGGGCACCAGTGTTATCCGCACAAGATCCTCACCGGTCGCCGCGACCGCATTCGCACGCTTCGCCAGGAAGGCGGGCTTTCCGGCTTCACCCGCCGCGCCGAGAGCGAATACGATCCCTTCGGCGCCGCCCACTCGTCGACATCCATTTCAGCCGGTCTCGGTATGGCTGTTGCCGCAGAGCTCGACAAGACGGACCGCCGCGTGATCGCGGTGATAGGCGACGGCGCGCTGTCGGCGGGCATGGCCTACGAAGCGCTGAACAACGCCGGCGCGCTGGATGCCCGGCTGATCGTCATCCTCAACGACAACGACATGTCGATCGCTCCGCCAACGGGGGCGATGAGCGCCTATCTGGCGCGTCTTGCCTCGGGTCGCACCTACATGGGCTTCCGTGACTTCGGCAAGAAGCTCACGGCCTATCTCGGCAAGAAGGTCGACCGTGCCATCACCCGCGCCGTCGAGCACGCCCGGGGTTACGTCACCGGCGGCACCATGTTCGAGGAGATGGGCTTCTATCATATCGGCCCCATCGACGGGCATTCCTTCGATCACCTGCTGCCGGTGCTTCGCAACGTCCGCGACAATGCCAATGGTCCGGTCCTGATCCATGTGGTGACGCAGAAGGGCAAGGGCTATGCACCCGCCGAGGCCGCCGCCGACAAGTATCACGGCGTCAACAAGTTCGACGTCATCACCGGCGCGCAGGCGAAGGTGAAACCGAATGCGCCGAGCTACACGAGCGTCTTTGCCGAAGCGCTGGTGCAGGAAGCCGAACTCGACGACAAGATCGTCGGTGTTACCGCGGCAATGCCGAGCGGAACTGGCCTCGACAAGCTTGCCGGCGTGTTTCCGTCGCGCTGTTTCGATGTCGGCATTGCCGAGCAGCATGCTGTGACCTTCGCCGCCGGCCTCGCCGCAGAAGGATACAAGCCGTTTATCGCGCTCTACTCCACATTCCTGCAGCGGGCCTACGACCAGGTCGTGCACGACGTCGCAATCCAGGGCCTGCCGGTGCGCTTCCCGATCGACCGTGCAGGCTTCGTGGGCGCGGACGGGCCGACGCATGCGGGCTCCTTCGACACAACCTTCCTTGCCGCCCTGCCCGGTTTTGTGGTGATGGGTGCGGCCGACGAGGCGGAACTGAAGCACATGGTGCGCACGGCTGCCGCCTATGACGCCGGCCCGATCTCCTTCCGCTATCCGCGCGGCGAAGGCATCGGCATCGACATGCCGGCGCGCGGCGAAATCCTGCAGATCGGCAGGGGCCGCGTCGTCAAGGAAGGATCCAAGGTCGCCCTGCTTTCCTTCGGCACGCGTTTGGCGGACTGCCTGCTCGCAGCCGAAGATCTCGACGCCGCCGGCCTATCGACGACGGTCGCCGATGCGCGCTTCGCCAAGCCGCTGGATCACGACCTGATCCGCCAGCTGGCGCGCCACCACGAGATGCTGATTACCGTCGAAGAAGGCTCCGTGGGCGGCTTCGGCAGCCACGTGCTGCAGTTCCTCACGACGGAAGGCCTGCTCGACAACGGCCTCAAAGTTCGCTCGCTTGTCATGCCCGACATCTGGGTGGAGCAGGCCAAGCCCGAGATGATGAATGCACAAGCCGGGCTTGACCGGGCGGGCATCGTCTCCACGGTCTTCAAGGCGCTCGGCCGTCCGGCCGTCGTCGGCGTCGCCGGATAGATCAAAGACCGCTGCCCGGCTGATTCCGTTAACGTCCGTCGCTGGAGTTGGTGCCGGTGGCGTCCTGTCGCAGGAAACCGTTAGTCCGGGGAGCGAGCGGACCTCGTATCTGCCGCAAGACGTTTCCGGATGCCGATGCAGTTGCCCCGGGGATCGCGGAACTGGCACATCCAGAGATGCCCGCCGATCTCCATCAGCCCTCGGTAGAACACCGGTCCCACCGCCCGCAGGTGGGCAAGCGATCGTTCGAAATCGTCCACCCATCAATAGACACCGAACCGGCGGCGCTGCTCTTTGCGGGAACAAGCTCCAGCTGCGCCTCACCCATCTTCAGGATTTCGAAGCCGGAGGGCTGGCTGGTCTCGAAGGCCTAGGGAAACGCACGTTGATACCAAGCGATGCCCTCGGACCTGTCGGCCACGTGCACCAATACGGGATATAAAAGATGCCAAATCCACACCTCAAATCAAACAGCACCGATCGGACTCCCGCAACTTGCTGGCAGGGGTTACAGAAAAAGAAAGGCCCCTCGCGGAGCCTCCTCAGGGACGGCTCTTCCGAACCGCCCCGCTTCTGTTGTCGCTGAACTCGGAGGGACGGCTCAAAATTCCGTCCAGTCCTCCTGAACAGCCGCCGCCATCGCGGCTTTGCCGCCGAAGGCCCTGGCGACCGTCCGTGTCAGAGCCCGAGCCGGGGACGCAACGGGACGCGAGCCGCTATTGGCGATGTTTGTCTTCGGCACCTCGACACGCTGCTGACCGAGGTTGAACTGGCGCAGCAGTTCGTCCAGCGCACCTGCTTCCTGGGCGAGAGAATGGCTGGCTGCGGTCTGTTCCTCGACCATCGCGGCGTTTTGCTGGGTGCCCTGGTCCATGTTGTTGACGGCGGTGTTGATCTCCTGCAGGCCGATCGACTGTTCGCGCGTGGCGGTGACGATGGCGCCGACGTGCTTGTTGATCTCCTGCACGGCGCCGACGATCTCGGTCAGTGCCTTGCCGGTTTCGCCGACGAGCGAGACACCGGCATTGACCTGGGTGCCTGATGTGTTGATCAGCGCCTTGATCTCCTTGGCCGCGTTGGCGGAGCGTTGCGCGAGCTCGCGCACTTCCTGCGCGACGACGGCAAAGCCCTTGCCTGCATCGCCAGCACGCGCTGCCTCGACGCCTGCATTGAGCGCCAGCAGGTTGGTCTGGAAGGCGATGTCGTCGATCACGCCGATGATGTTGCTGATCTCGCCCGAGGACCTTTCGATCTCCTGCATGGCGGTAACGGCCTTGCGGACCACCTCGCCGGACTTCTCGGCACCAAGGCGCGTGCGCTCGACCAGCTGGCCGACATCCTCGGCGCGCTTGGCGGAATCGCGGACTGTCGTCGTGACCTGTTCGAGGGCTGCTGCGGTTTCCTCGACGGCTGCGGCCTGCTGTTCGGTACGACGCGCGAGATCATCGGCGGCGGTGCGAATTTCGCCGGCACCTGCATTAATTGCGGAAGCATTGTGGCCGACCGACTGTAGGGCCGCCTGCAGCTTCTCGACGGCATTGTTGAAGTCGCTGCGCAGACGGTCGAACGGCGATGCAAAGGGCGTGGAGATACGAATGGCGACATTGCCGTTGGCAAGATCGGAAAGACCGCCGGCAAGCGCGTCGATGGCGAAGCGCAATTCGCCTTCCTCGCGCGCCTTCTGTTCGTCGCCGGCCTGACGCTGACGTTCGGCGTCGCTGCGCATGCGGTCGGTCTCACCGGAAAGGCGCAGCTTCTCGATCGCGGCGTCCTTGAAGACCAGGACTGATTGCGCCATGCGGCCCACTTCGTCGTGGCGGTCAAGCGCCGGAACGTCGATGTCGTTCTGGCCGCCCGCCAGACGGCCCATCGCCGTTGTCATACCCACGATCGGGTGGACGATGCTGCGCGAGAGCTGCCAGGCAAGAGCGACGGCGGCGAGCGCAGCGGCGATGCCGCCGACGAGGAGCGTCATGCTGAGATCGCCGCCGGCATCGGCCTGGACGGCGGCAAGCGCATTCGATTCATCGCGCGCGGCCGCCTTTATTTTGGTCGACGCCTGACGGAAGCCGTCCAGCTGCCCCTTGGTCTCGTTTACGCCGATCTTGACGATCTGGTCGACCGGCATGTCTGTTTCCTTGCGCGCCTTCGACTGCGGCTCGGCCAGCTGGTGGAAAAAGAGGTCGGCCGCCTTCTGCATGCCGTCGATCTGCTGGACGAAATCGCTTTTGCCGGCTGCCGTTTCCCTGGCGGCGGCGATCGCCTTCAGCATACGCTCGCGATTGGCGAAAATATCGCCATAGGTGCTGTCGCTGCGGAAGAGCAGGAAGCCGCGCAGGTTCACGGCCTGCTCGAGCATGGCCTGCAGCGCATCGTCGATCTGATTGACCAGGCGCTCCGATCTCTTCTGCTCTTCGGAGGCTGCGGCGACGGCACTCGCCTTTGAGTACACAAAGGCGGAAACGGACAGAAAGATAAGGATCAGCACTGCGAAAGTCACAGCAAGCTTACCGTTCAAGGACATGTTTCTTGCAAACATCAGTCAGTCTCTCCTGACGGCTCAAGCCATGGGAAATCGGGCATGCAAGGCATGCCTGCAAAATTCGTGGATGGGGAACATCGTCTGCAGCTGCGGGCATCGAGCCATCATGGCGGATGCGGTTACCATCAACCGCTGCAATTCGACTGACTTTATTGGGCGAGACTTTAAAATTGCTTAAGTTTGTGCGTCGCAACAATCCGCGCCCGCGGGCTTTGCGCCGCTCCCGCATTCGTGCCCGGCCGCCTCAACTCTGTGATGAGTATTTATCTTTTCGTTTTCCGCCAGAGATTTATATTAGCGATAAATCACATAAGAGAAAAACATGCGCGTTGCCATCGGCGTCATCGCCATTGCATTGCTCACCTGCGCAACGGCCGCGGCTGCGGAAAAGATGAAAGGAAAAGAGCTCACGGCACTGCTCCGGAAGGCAAGGAACTGATCCTGGGTGGTCCCGGGAAGGGTATGCCGGCAGTCTCGTGCTCGCTGCCGATGGCACCAGCAAGGGCCCAGTCAAGCTCGAAAGCAGCGACGTTATCCCGATCGAAGGCGTTTTATCGTACGTGGAAAGACGGCCGCGATGCCGGCAAGGAAACTTGCGAGACTTGGGTCAAAAGCGGGCCGAAGTCAGTCGAGGTGCTGGTCGGCTAAAAGGATCTTGGCACCAACTCGTGGAACTAGACGCTGCGCCAACGGGCCAGCATCGAACAAAAGGCTTGCAACTGCGGGCTTTGCCCTGCATGGACAGGCCATGTCCGATCAGAACACACAACGCCTCGACCAACTTCTCGTCAGCCTTGGCCTCTTCGCCAGCCGATCGCGCGCCCGCGACGCCGTGCAACGCGGCACCGTCAAGGTCGGCGGCAAGGTGGTGACCAAGGCCGGCGCACTTTTCGACGAGGATGCAGTCATCGAAATCGACGACCCGGCACAGGATTACGTCTCGCGCGCCGCCTTGAAGCTGACGGCGGCGCTCGATCATTTCAAGCTTGATCCGGCGGGCCACAACTGTCTCGACGTCGGCGCTTCGACAGGCGGGTTCACCGAGATATTGCTGGAGCGCGGAGCAGCGCATGTGACGGCCGTCGATGTCGGCCACGGCCAGATGCATCCGCGGCTCGCTGCCAATCCTGAGGTGACGAACATCGAGGGGTTGAATGCCCGCAATCTGGTGGCCGAAGACATAGGCCATCCCCTTACGTTCATTGTCTCCGATGTGTCGTTCATATCCCTCAAGCTGGCGCTGGCGCCCGCACTCGACATTGCCGAGCCCGGCGCTACGGCGGTCCTGCTCGTGAAGCCGCAGTTTGAGGCCGGGCGCGACGCAATCGGCAAAGGCGGAATGCTGAAGGACCCCTCCTCGGCACCCGCAGTCGCTGCGGAACTGGAGCGCTGGCTTGTCGAGGACATTGGCTGGACGAGCCTTGGCCTCATCGACTCGCCGATCGCCGGCGGCGATGGCAATCAGGAATTCCTACTCGCAGGGACAAAGCCGTGAGCACCGAGACCGTTACCATTCAGAAGCTGGGCGCGCACGGCGACGGCATCGTCAACAGCGCCGACGGGCCTGTCTACGTGCCTTTCGCGCTGCCGGGCGAAACCGTCGCGATCGCTCGGATCAAGAGCCAGGGGACGGTGATGTCGATCACCACCCCCTCGCCGGACCGGCAGGAACCGCAGTGTCGTCACTTCGGCCCGGACGGTGTTAACGGCACCTGCGGCGGCTGCACCCTGCAACACATGAGCGACGCGCCCTACCGCGCCTTCAAGCGGCAGCTGGTCATCGATGCGCTGAGATCCAAGGGACTGACACCTGAGGTCGGCGAGACTATCGCCGCCCATCCCGGCGAACGTCGCCGTGTCGTCTTCGCCGCACGGAAGACGGAAAAGGACATGCTGATCGGCTTCAATCAGGCCGAGAGCCACCATATTGTCGCCATCCAGGAATGTCCCATCTCGTCGGCAGCCATCATCGCCAGGCTGCCGGCGATCACGGCCATCGGCGCGGCGCTCGCCAACAGCGCCGAGGCCTTCCGCATTTCCGTTCTCGAAACGCAGCCCGGCCTCGATATCGCCGTCGACGGCATCAAGAAGCTCTCCGACCAGCAGCGCCGCAAGGCGATCGAGACCGTGCTGGCGCTTCGCGGCATTGCCCGCGTCTCGCTCAACGGGGAAATTCTCGTCGAGCCGTCGAAGCCGGTGGTCGATTTCGGCGGCGTGAATGTCTCACCGCCGCCCGGCAGCTTCACGCAGGCAACGAAGCCAGCCGAGGAGGCCATGGCCGAACTCGTGCTTGCGCATGTCGGCAAGTCCAAGCGAATCGCCGATCTTTTTGCCGGTGCCGGCACCTTTTCGCTGCGCCTTGCCCGCGCCGGCCGAGTGCACGCCGTCGAGAGCGAAGAGAAGCCACTTGCGGCACTCAATCATGCCGCGCGCAACACGCAGGGACTGAAACCCGTCAGCGTCGAGAGGCGCGATCTCTTCCGCCGCCCGCTGATGACGGTCGAACTGAAGGTCTATGACGCCGTGGTCTTCGATCCGCCTCGCGCCGGCGCCGAATTCCAGTGCCAGGAACTCGCACGCTCGGCCGTGAAGAAGATCGCCGCCGTCAGCTGCAATCCGCTGACGCTGGCGCGTGATCTAGCCATCCTGGTCGAAGGCGGCTACCGCATCACCAGCGTGACGCCGATCGACCAGTTCCTCTGGACCTCGCATGTCGAGGTGGTCGCGACCCTCGAAAAGTAGCTGCTCGCGGGCAGGCCAAGACGGCCAAATCATGAAAGCAAAACGCCCGCGCAAGCGCGGGCGTCTGGCTCTGAACCGGTAACCGATTACGCGGCGCGGCGATTTGATCCGGCGTTGTAGGAGTTGTCCGACAGATTGAACTGAGCGAGCAACTGCATCAACTTTGCCGCTTCCTGCGCCAGGCCGTGGCTCGCTGCGGTCTGTTCTTCGACCATGGCAGCGTTCTGTTGCGTGCCCTGATCCATCGTGTTCACGGCTGTGTTGATCTCCGCGAGGCCGGTTGACTGCTCGCGCGTCGCAGTCACGATCGCCTCGACATGGCGGCTGATTTCCTGCACCTGACCAACAATCGCTTCGAGTGCCTTGCCCGTGTCGCCGACGAGCATCACCCCCGAGCGGACCTGGGAATTCGAAGCCGTGATGAGACCTTCGATCTCCTTGGCCGCCTGCGCGGAGCGCTGGGCAAGCTCACGAACTTCCTGCGCAACGACCGCGAAGCCCTTGCCTGCCTCCCCGGCGCGCGCCGCCTCGACGCCTGCGTTGAGCGCCAACAGGTTGGTCTGGAAGGCGATGTCGTCGATGACGCTGATGATGTTGGCGATCTTTTCCGAAGACTGTTCGATTTCGGTCATCGCAGACACCGCCTTGCGGACGATGTTGCCGGACTCCTCGGCGCCAGAGCGGGTGCGGGAGACCAGGCCGCCGACGTCCTCGGCACGGCGTGCCGTGTCCTTGACCGTCGTGGTGATTTCTTCGAGGGCGGCAGCGGTTTCCTCGACCGAGGCAGCCTGCTGCTCGGTGCGGCGGGCAAGGCCATCGGCAGCCGTGCGGATCTCCGTGGCGCCGGCGTCGATCGCATGAGCATTGTTGCCGACCATCTGCAGAGCGCCGTGCAGCTTGCCGACGGCGGTGTTGTAGTCGTTGCGCAGGCGGTCGAGATTTGCCGCGAATGGCGTCTCGATGCGGTGGCCGAGATCGCCGTTGGAGAGCGCGCCGAGGGCGCCGGCGAGTGCGTCCACGGCATGGCGAATCTCAGCGGTCTCGCGGTTCTTCTGGACCTCGCGCTCCTGGCGCTCGCGCTCGGTCAGCGCGCGGCCCGATTCGGCCTCGCCCTCCAGACGCTCGCGGTCGACGGCGTTCTTCTTGAAGACCGCGACCGCCTCGGCCATCGAGCCGATCTGGTCGGTGCGATCCTCGCCCGGAATGACCGCGGACAGGTCGCCGGCGGCGAGCCGCTGCATGGCGGCCGTCATGTCCGTGACCGGGCGAATGACGAGACCATGCAGCAGCCAGGCCATAGCGGCGATCATCAGGCCGACGGCAAGGATCGTCGAGATCGTTGCGGCAATGCGGAATTCGTTCAGCGAGGCAAAAGCGGCGTCGCTATCGACGACGAAGCCGAGATACCATTCGACCGACGGCAGGCCTGCAACGGGCATGAAGCTGACGAGCACGTCCTTGCCGGAATATTCAGTCTCAACCAGATTGCCCGATATCGACGGCGTTGCGGTCGGGAAGGCATCGGCGAGCGTTTTTGTTACCAGCTTGGCATCCGGATGAATGACAATCTGGCCGCTCTTGCTGACGAGGAAGGCGGTGCCTTTGCCGCCGAGATCGATCTCCTTGATCATGTCGACCATCGATTTCAGCGAAAAGTCGCTGCCGACGACGCCTGCAAGCTTGCCATCATGGCTGACGGGAACCGCAGCGCTGATGATGAGGTCGCCGCTTGAGGCATCGGTATAGGGCTCGGTCATGATGCTGGCATTGGCCTTGACCGCATCCTGATACCAGGGGCGTTTGCGCGCATCATAGCCATCCGGCATCGGCAGCTTGGGCCACATGGTGAAGACGCCCTGCTCGTCGCCGAAGTAGGTGCTGACGAACTGGCCGGTGAGGATATCGTTCTGCAGAACGCCTTCGACGCTCTTCTGATTGCCGGCGCGGCCGACGGCGTTGGCCGCCATGGCGGTCAGCGTCACGCGACCGTTCATCCAGTTGGCAAGACTGCGCGCGGCCTGCTCGCCCGAGGAGCGAATATTCGCCTCGATCGCGGCAGTCGCGGTGTTTCGCTCGACGGAGTTGATGTAGTAGGAAAAGGCGGCAAAGGCCGCGAGGACAACGGCGGACGCGGCAAACAGGATGCGCGTCATCAGGTTCGTCTTCTTTTTCAAGGAAATTCCTTTCGGGGAGCGGTCCGCGTCGCAATCCGGAGACGCGGGCAGCTCAATGCGGCACATGCTGGGGCAAAAAGGGAACGAGGCGCCTCATGCGCCCGGACGACTGCGACTTAGGCATACCGTCCAACCCCTAATATTAGAGGGGTATTTAAAACAGGCTTAAAATTTGACGAAGCTCAAACTTTTCTAACCTTAACGCCGCATGAAGGCTTCGAACGCGGCCCGCGCTTCAGCACTTTGCAGTCGTGCCGAGAAATGGCGGGCTTCTTCGTCGAGGCGGGCAATGATCTCGTCGCGATCTCCTCGAACCAGGTCGCGGGCGATCCGCAAGGCCTCTGGAGGCTTGGCGGCAAGCTTTGCGGCAATCGCCAGCGTCCCCGCTTCAACGTCCTCCGGTGCGCAGACCTTCCAGACGAGGCCGGCGTCTTTCGCTTGGTCGCCAGAGAATGTCTCCCCTGCCGCAAGCAGCGCGAAGGCGCGTTGATGTCCCATGATCCGCGGCGCGACCAGGCTGGAAGCGGCTTCCGGCACAAGCGCAAGATCGACGAAGGGCGTGCGGAACTGGCTGCGCGAGGAAGCGATGGTCAAATCGCAATGGAGGTTCATCGTGGTACCGATACCGATTGCGAGCCCATCGACACCCGATACGACAGGTTTGCGTGACTTCACCAAGGCATAGAGGAAGTCCATGATCTCACGCGGCATGCCGCCGCCCATGGCAACGGCCAGGAAGTCACCGAGATCGTTGCCTGCCGAAAAGCAGCCTTCTGTCCCAAGGAAGGCTGTCGCCCGGATCGATGTATCGTCATCGGCTGCGGTCAGCGCACCGGCCATCTTCGAATACATCGCCCGGGTGACCGCATTCTTCTTTTCGGGACGATTGAAGCGGATGATCTGGACACCGGGATGGGCTGCAGACTGTTCGACGATGATGTGATCGGTCATGTGAACTCCTCAGGCCAGAACGGCTCTGGCAGCGGCCAGGCTTGCGGCGCCGTTGACGACGGTATCCTTCAGTGCCGCCGTTTCGGCGAGCAGGTTCTCGGCGGCAAAGCGGCAGAGCGCGATACGGTTTGCGCCGTCGCCGTCGGAGGCATCGGCAAGGCCGCCCTTGGCGAGGTAGCAGCCAGTCAGCACCAGGCCGAACAGACGCTGATACGGTGTGGCACCCGACAGCACATCCACGGTCCTGCCTTCGGCCAGTTGCGCCAGCAGCCAATCGGTCGCCTCGGCAAGATCGGCAATTGCCGTATCGAGCCTTGTCGCCGTCGTCCCGAAGCCGTCCAGATTGGATCGGCTGACATCGTCGGCGATCGCGGTCAGCTCGGCGATGAGCGCCCGAACCTGTCCGCCGCCGGAGAGCGGCAGCTTACGGGAAACGAGGTCGATCGCCTGTATCCCGTTGGTGCCCTCGTAGATCGGGGCGATGCGGGCGTCGCGCAGATAGCGGGCGGCTCCCGTCTCTTCGATGAAGCCCATGCCGCCGTGGACCTGTATTCCAAGAGAGGCTACGTCGACGCCGACATCCGTCGCGAAGGCCTTGGCGATCGGCGTGAGCAGTGCCGCGCGTTCCTGCCAATGTTGCGTTCGATCCGGCGCGCGGCGCGCCATGTCGGCCGCGTGGGCGCAGGAATAGGCAATAGCGCGAGCACCCTGCGTCAGCGCCTTCATCGTCAGCAGCATGCGGGCGACATCGGGATGCTCGATGATCGGGCTCATGCCGGCGCCGATCCAGCCCGGCGCCTTGCCCTGCGTGCGTTCCCTGGCGTAGGCAATCGCCTTCTGCGTCGCGGCTTCGGCAATGGCGACGCCCTGCATGCCGACCGCGAGACGCGCGTTGTTCATCATGGTGAACATGCAGGCGAGCCCCTTGTTCTCCTCCCCGACCAGCCAGCCGATCGCCCCCTTCGCCCCGCCGAATTTGCCGTCGCCGTAGATCATCGTGCAGGTCGGCGACCCGTGAATACCAAGCTTGTGCTCGAGCGAATGGGCGAACAGGTCGTTGCGGGCGCCGAGCGAACCATCGGCGTTGACAAGGAACTTCGGCACGAGAAACAGCGAGATCCCGCGCGTTCCGGCAGGCGCGTCCGGCAGGCGGGCCAGCACAAGGTGAATGATGTTTTCGGCCGCGTCGTGCTCACCCCAGGTGATGAAGATCTTCTGGCCCGAAATGCGGTACGTGCCGTCACCGCGGCGCTCGGCGCGGGTCTTGAGAACCCCAAGGTCGGAACCGGCATGCGGCTCCGTCAGGTTCATCGTGCCGGTCCATTCGCCGGAGACAAGCTTGGGGAGATAGGTCTGCTTCAGCGCGTCGCTGCCGTGCGCATGGACGGCTTCGATCGCCCCCATCGTCAACGTCGGGCAGAGCGCGAAGGCTATCGAGCCGGAATTCCACATTTCGAGGGCTGCGACGTTCAGCATATGCGGCAGCGCCTGACCGCCGAAATCTTCCGCGGCTGTCAGGCCGTTCCAGCCGCCTGCGATCCAGTTTCGGTAGAGATCGCGCCAGCCGTCCGGCGTCGTCACCTTGCCATCGGCAATGCGCGCGCCCTGGCGATCGCCGACTTCGGCAAGCGGCGCAATTTCCTCGGAGGCGAAACGCCCGGCTTCGGAAAGGATGGCATCGACCAGATCGTCGCCAAGGTCGCCAAGCAGGCTGTCATCCATCGCCTGCCTCAGTCCCGCGACGTGCTTCAGCGTGAATGCAATTTCTTCGACGGGCGCCTTGTACATGGTGTCTCCTCGCATCGCAGGCCGGATAGGTTCTGTCGGTTCCCTTCCTGCTCCCTCGCCGGCAGAGCTAATTGATTTTTACGTAAACGTCAATTTCAAACTTGGGCCGCCGGTCGCGAACACGGCGCTCCGGCGAAGCGTCAAAGTGTCACGAAACTGCAAAGTAGCTGTCATAGAGAAGCTCTAAGGCATGGTCCCCAACAGGGTCTCGCCGCTCGGCGCGACACCATGCTCCATTCGTGGTCGGCAATGCCCCGAGATCGTTCAGCTCGGGGACATCCCGCAGTCGCAAGAGGACCTGCGAACCATGGATACAATGCCAGTCAGCATACCGGGCCTTGTCTGGGCCTACCGCTTTCCGCCGGAAGGCGGCAGTGCGATCCGGCTGCAGAACAGCGCCCTGCCCGTCGAACTGACGAACGGCGGAGGATTCTACTGGCTGCATCTCAACCTTGCCGATGCGCGCGTTTCGGCGCTGCTGGAGACGCTCGACGGCCTGACGGCGGATGCCAAGGCAGCGCTGACGACGCACGACACGCATTCGGCAATCACCGTCGACGAGCACATGCTCTATGGCACCCTTGTCGATTGCCAGCGCGAATTCGACCACGAGACCGCTGATCTGGGCTGGCTGCATTTCGCGATATCCGACCGCTTCATCATCACCACGCGGCTGCAGCCCTTGCGCAGCGTCGAGCGGGCGCGCGGTCTCCTTGAGAAAAACCCGGCAAAGTTCGCGCGTCCCGTCGATCTGTTCGAGATGCTGGTGATCGAGTTCCAACGCACGCTGATTTCAATCGTCATGCAGATCACCGAGGAACTGAACGTCATCGAGGACTACGTTTATGACAACGCGCCTCGCGATGAGCGACGAAGGCTGGCGCCGGTCAGGCGCACGGTCGTCCGCATCCACCGACATCTCAGGACGGTTCTCACCCTCATGCGCCGCGTCGCCGCGTCTGATGACGACGAGATGCCGTTCGGCTTCGAGGATATTGCGGGGCGGCTGACAGGCCGGCTTGAATCCGTCGACCACGACATCTACGCTCTGCAGGATCGCGCCCGACTCCTGCACGAGGAAATCGACTCCAAACTTTCCTCGGAGACGAACCGACACCTCTATATCCTGTCGATCATGACGGCCTTCCTGCTGCCGCCGACGTTGGTCACCGGCTTCTTCGGCATGAACACAGCAAACCTGCCCTTCGCCCAGGGCACCAACGGCACGGAATATGCCATCTGCCTGATCATCGCATCGATCGCGCTGGCATGGTGGCTGCTCAAACGCGTCGATATTCTCTGAAGCGAAAAGCCCGGCATCGCTGCCGGGCCTGCTATCAAGATCGGATGTCGCCTCAATATGGCGAAACGCACTGCCTGCGCGGGCCGTTGTTAGGCTGGAAGGTATTGTCGTAGGCGCGATAGGAGCGGTAGCGCGATGCACACCAGTCAACATGGGCCGAGCCGCCCGGTTCAACATAGCGGGGCTCCGAGGCGATCGCACCGCCAATGACGGCGCCGGCGCCGAAGGCGGCCAGCGGATACCAGTAGCCGTTGTACTGGCGATAGCCTGGACGATAGTAGCTGTAGCCTTGGTATCCGCCGTACCAGCCCGGCCGGTAGGCTGGACGATACGCAGGAGCGGGGCGGTAACCGGGATAGTAGCCCGGACGATAACCAGGGCGATAGCCAGGGTAATAGCCAGCCCCACCACAGCGACCATAGCGGCAATACTGCACGTTCTGCACATCGCCGGATTTATCGAGCTGCGGTCCAAAAGGTCGTTGCATTGCCTGTGAGGGCGTAAAGCCCGTCAGAAGCATCAGCGACGACACAATCGCAATGGCTGCCTTTTTAAATGATCTGACCATAGAAACTCCCAATTCGGATTGGAATAAACGTAACATGAAACGGACAGCTCGCGAGAATGTTCCGATTCGCTTTTTCGTGCCCGTGGCTGACTTTTTGTTTATGAACAGTGCCGGATTAACCGGACATTAACCAGTTTTCACCAGGCTCGTTTCATGAAGCGATACCGTGGAAGTCTTATCCTCCGCCTTCTGCTTCTGGCGCTTGCTGCCGGAATGCCACGGCATGCCGGGGCCGACGACGCGCTTCCATGGAACAATCCTGCAAATACGATTGTGATCGACGCCTACGAACTGAACGAGATCGACTGGCTATCGCTGCTTTCGGATAAGCGGATCGGCGCCTTCATTTCGAAAGCCTCGGACGGGCTGCCGGAGAGCTTCGCCTGCAACGGCGATCATGCCGGCGATACCGTCGGACACTGCAAGACTATGTGGCGCAAGTATGCCGTGAGCCGCGAACTGTTCCAGACGCGGCGGCTCGTTGCGCGCGCAGCCGGTCTGCTCTGGGGAGCCTATCATCTGGCACGGCCCGGCAATCCCATCGACCAGGCGAACCATTTTCTGGAGTATGCCGATCCGAAACCGGATGAGATGATGATCCTCGACCTGGAGGGCATCGATCCCCAGAAGTTCATGTCTCTGGAGGACGCCCAGATCTTCGCCGGGCACATCAAGGCGCGCACCGGCCGCTACCCGGTGCTCTACACCAACCACGATACAGCCCGCTACATCGCCGCCTACCGCAACGATTATCCGGTGCTGGCGCGCCTGCCACTTTGGTATGCGCGCTACAAACCGGATGTCAAGGGCGTCTTCCCGATGGGAAACTGGGACAAGTACCTCCTCTGGCAATTTTCCTCCGGGCTCAATTGCAGCAAGCGCCGTTGCCCCTACCGCGTTCCCGGCGCCCTGACCGATATCGACGTTAACGTCGCTCCGATGAGCAAGGCGGACCTGGCGAAGGCATGGCCGCAGGGCAACCTTCTGCCCGCCCGCGATCCAGATCCGCCGCTTATTCTCGCCAAAATCGAGATGGTGCCACAGGAAACGCCGGCGGCGGTTGCTTCGCTTTCTCCGCCGCGGCCCCTGCCTGATGCAATGGTTACCTCGTCCGTACCTCAACACGAAGTCAACGCCCTGAATTACCAGGATTTCTAAGTCAAATACGCAAACGAACGGTTCCGCCCTCAGATGGAGACGGAGCCACTTTTTTTCGAGGATCGAGCGTATCAGGCGACGACAGAAAGTTTGGCCTGGTCGCCCTGCAGGCGATTGACCATGAAGTTCCCGTACCATTCGAGGAACTGCATGACGCCGCCCTCGTGCAGTGCCGAATAGGGGCCGGGCTCGTAGGCGGGCGAATGAATGCCGAAGGCATTTTCTTCCACGATCCGCCGGTCCTGATCGTTGGTTTCGGTCCAGACGTGGGTGAGTTCCTCGAGATTGTAGTCCACACCTTCCACGGCATCCTTGTGGACGAGCCACTTCGTCGTCACCGCTGTCTCGTTGGCGCTGAGCGGCAGCACACGGAAGGAGATCGCGTGGTCGCCGAGGATGTGGTTCCAGGTCGTCGGATAATGAAACAACAGCATGGCGCCGATCCGGTCGATCGTCACATCATCCGACAGCGGACGGCCGACGGCGCGCTTACCGGACATGGTGTAGCTTTCGGCATCCTCGATTAGCGGCATGCGGGCCGTGCGGAACTGACCGTCCGGGGAGATCTGGAACTTGCTCGGAAGACCGGCGGCCTCGCAGCGTGCCCAGTGGCCTGCGATTTCAGGATCGTCAGCACCGCCGTCTGTACCGGTGACGCTCGGCGCTTCCGGATAGGTACGGCAGAGTTCGGGGTGATTGGCGGCGCAGTGATAGCACTCGCGGTTGTTTTCCCAGACGAGCTTCCAGTTCCCCTTCTCGATGATCGTACTCTGGAAGGCGACCTTGGCATCCTTCAGGTGATGCGGCATCATGTAGGGGGCGACCATGTCGCGAACCGGCTGGAAGTCGGGCGCACTATCGGCGAGGCAGATGAAGATGTAACCCGCGAAGCTTTCGCAGTGGACGGGTTTCAGGCTATAGCCGCTCTTGTCGAAGTCGTCGCCCATGTGACGAGCGAACGCAAGCTTGCCGTCGAGATCGTAAGCCCACTGATGATACGGGCAGACGAGGCGGACCGAAGAACCGTGGTCCTTAGTGCAGACACGAGAGCCGCGATGGCGACAGCTATTGTGGAAGGCGCGGATAACATTGTCCCGGCCGCGAACGATAACCACCGGATACTGGCCGATCTGGACCGTGAAATAGGCACCAGGCTTGGGCAATTCGCAATCATGGCCCATGAACAGCCAGTCGCGATAGTAGATCATCTCCATATCGAGCTTGAAGTAATCCTCATCGATATAGAACGGTTGCTCCAGGCTAAAACCTTCGCGGCGGTTCTTGAGCTGCCGTAAAACGTTGCTGCGAATATCCATCTGCACATCCTCGTCTATTCGGGCGGCCGCTTGCTGGAAGACGAAAGCCGCAGGAAGCGTATGCTCCCTCCCCGTCAGGAGACATTCTTCATGATTTGCATTTAACCACCGCCCACGCCGGGGCCTTGGTTTTAAAGCGACATCGGCTTCGAAAATGACGACAGGTAGCCGAACGCTGCAAAATGGAAGCGTGACGCGCGATTCCCGAACGACGTGACGCAATTCACACCGATCGCGACACGGCGACAACCCTATACGGAATAGCGGTGCCGCGCGCCCCCCTTCGAGGCGACATCCTGTTTGCGACGCGTCTCGCTACAAGTTCTCACTCCGGTACAACCGCAGCCATGCTTAATAGCTCCTTAAGCATGACTGCCTATCCTTCGGGCACATCATCGGTATGCGGAATGCGAGACATGGCGAAACTTCGTTACTTCGACGCAAGCAAAGAGACGGACGGACCGAAAGTCGAGCCGATCGCCTCGCATTCCGAATTCTTGCGAACGGGCAAAATTACGCGGCACCGGGCGCATTGGCTGGCAGCCGAGCGTCGCTATCTGACCCATGACGAGGTGGCCGACAAAACCGGCCGCAAGCTGCAGTCCGCGGGGGAAAAGACACATTATAACATCAACGCCTTTCACCGAACGATCCAGTTTCCGAAGATGCTGTTTCATCGGACCCTGAAGGACAGCCCGCATCTCGGCTACTGCCACGTCACGGCCGCACGGACGAAGTTCGCGCACTACAAAGCCGTCAGCTGGGCATTCTATATCGCCAATTTCTACGCTGACATCGGCGACAACGACAACTTCTTCGAGCGCATCGACGTGCAGTATTCGCGCATGTATTTCGCCGTGGCCATCCGGTCGGGAGAACACACAGCGGAGAAAATGACGATCGATCGGACGGTACGCGGCAACGGCCTTTTGTTTCGCACCCACGATCCCCAAGTCGCGATCAAAAACGTGCTGTTGCTTGGGGCGCGCAACGAGCAGCTCCGCGAGATCATTCGCCAACTCTGATCGGATCATCCGCGTACACTGATATTGATCGGAGCGCGCGGAAGGCATAAGGACTGCCTGATAGAAACCCGGGCGGGACATGGCTGATATCATCGACATCACGAAGGACAAGCGGCGGGCGATCGAAGCCGGCTGCGAGGTGCTTGGCGAAGGCTTGCCGATCGCCATTCCGACGGAGACCGTCTACGGGCTTGCGGCCGACGCAACCAACCCGGCTGCCATCACGAGAATCTACGAGACCAAGGGCAGACCTCGCTTCAACCCGCTGATCTGCCACATGGCCGATCTTGATATGGCCGAGGACTATGCCGAGTTCGACCCGATCTCGCGTGCTTTGGCCGAAGCGTTCTGGCCCGGTCCGCTGACCATTGTGGTGCCGCTGAGGAAGCACAGCGCGATCCACGGGCTTGCGACGGCCGGGCTGGACACAGTCGGCATCCGTGTGCCCAAGGGCTTTGCCGGAGAGCTCATCCGCGCCTTCGGGCACCCGCTCGCAGCACCGAGCGCCAACACGTCGGGCAAGATCAGCGCCACCAGCGCCGCCCATGTCGAGGCCGATCTCGGCGACAAGATCACGCTGATTCTTGATGCCGGCGCGAGTGCCGTCGGCGTAGAATCGACCATCGTCAAAGTCGAAGGCGACCGACTGCGGCTTCTGCGTCCGGGTGGACTGGCCGCATCCGAGATCGAGCGGGTTGCCGGCCGCAGGCTGCTGCGTTCCGGCAAGGCGTCTTCTGCAATCGAGGCCCCGGGGATGCTTGCATCCCACTACGCGCCGGGTGCTGCGGTTCGTCTCGATGCAACGCACATCAATGAAGGCGAGGCATTGATCGCGTTCGGCGCGACTGCGATTGCCGGATCGGAACACGCCCGACTCGTCCTCAATCTCAGCCGAAACGGCAATCTTGCCGAAGCCGCCGCCAATCTTTTTGACTACATGAAGCAAGCCGATGCCAGCGGCGCGGTGACGATCGCGTTTTCCGCCGTTCCTGACGAGGGCCTCGGCGAAGCTATCAACGACCGGCTGCGGCGCGCCGCGGCACCCAGAGAGTGATTTAGAAGGATCAAGGTTCTATGAGCAGCGTTTCACCTGAACTTCTCGATCGTTTCGCAGCCATTGTCGGTGACAGGAATGCCCTGCGCACCGAGGCCGAGCTTGCACCGTACCTGATCGAGAATCGCGGCCTCTATCATGGCGCCTCGCCGCTTCTGCTGAAGCCTGCGAACGTCGAGGAGGTGTCCGCCATCCTCAAGCTTGCCACGGAAACCGGTACAGCGGTCGTCCCGCAGACCGGCAATACCGGCCTCGTGGGCGGACAGACGCCGCGCGAGGGCAAGTCCGACATCATCATTTCACTCGAGCGCATAAACAAGATCCGCGATATCGATCCCGTGGCAAACGTTCTTGTTGCTGATGGCGGCGCGATTCTTGCCGAAGTGCAGAAAGCTGCAGAGGCCCATGGCAGGCTCTTCCCGCTCTCGCTCGGCTCCGAAGGCTCGTGCCGGATCGGCGGGAACCTGTCGACCAATGCCGGAGGCACCGCCGTGCTGGCCTACGGCAACATGCGTCACCTCTGCCTCGGGTTGGAGGTGGTGCTTCCGACAGGCGAGATCTGGGATGGCCTGCGCCGCCTCAAGAAGGACAATACCGGCTACGACCTGCGCGATCTCTTCATCGGCGCGGAAGGAACGCTCGGCATCATCACCGGCGCCGTGCTGAAGCTCTTCCCGCAGCCGCTGGGCAAGCAGGTGGCTTTTGCCGGCCTCAACTCGGTCGAAGATGCGCTGGCGCTCTTCAACCTCGCCTCCAGCCTTTGCGGTACCTCGCTCACCGGGTTTGAACTGATGCCACGCTTCGGCGTCGAGATTACGGCCCGCCACATCGATGGCGTGCGGGATCCTCTGGAATCGGAACATCCCTGGTATTTGCTGATCGACATCTCGACGTCTGATTCCGCCGAGACCGCCGAGCGGATGATGACCGCCCTGCTGGAGCAGGGTTTCGACGCCGGCCTGGTGCAGGATGCGGTGATCGCATCCTCGGTCGCCCAGCAGAAGGCCCTCTGGCATATGCGCGAGAGCATGTCGGAGGCCCAGAAGCCGGAAGGCGGGTCGATCAAGCACGATGTTTCCGTGCCGGTCTCGACGGTACCGCAGTTCATGCGGGAAGCTGGAGAAGCCGTCATGGCAGCCATGCCCGGCGCCCGCATCTGCGCCTTCGGCCACATGGGAGACGGCAACATCCATTACAACATTTCCCAGCCGGTGGGTGCCGACAAGCAGGCGTTTGTCGACCGCTGGCACGAGATGAACACGATCGTTCACCGCCTGGTTCTGTCCCAAGGCGGCTCGATCTCAGCCGAACACGGTATCGGACAGCTGAAACGCGACGAACTCGCCGCGATCCGGCCGCCGATCGAAATCGACTTGATGCGCAGGATCAAGCGAGCATTCGATCCCGCCGGCATCATGAACCCCGGCAAGGTCGTGAACGCCGAATAGCCGCCAGGCCCATTGTTTAATCGCTTTTGAAGCGCACCCCCCCGAGTTCAGGCGAGAGGCGCGCTCTTCCGCTTGTCCGTGCAATGTTATTGCAATCTTCGCGCTTGAGAAGGGCTCGCACTATGTCTTCAGCACACCTCGCCTGCACCGATGGCACCACTCGATAAATCTCGAAGAGGGCAACAAGAACTACGGAGAAAACCTCGTCGTATGGGATCTGTTGCTTGGCACCTACTTTAACCCAGACCGTCCTTCTTCAACGAAGATCGGCATAAGTGGTACCGTTGCAACGAACTTTTGGGCAAAGTTGCGACAGCCCTTCACACGGAAGGGAACTCGGGAACTTCTCGGCAAGCGACCCAAGGTCGAGCGATAAGGACGTGAATCAGAGGTTACAGGTGATGGCAAATCCATCTCCGCGACCTCGACGGCAAAGCACAACCCCTCCGGCTGAGGGTCTCCACCGTTGCGACCGGCCTCTTTTCGGTCCTTTCAAGCGCCTTAGGACGCGCCGCCGTTGGTGAGGATGCTTAACGCCGCTGAGGTGCCGGTGTTGTTTTTCAGATCGTACATCGCGGTGAAACGCTTCAACAGCTTGTCAACCTTTTTGGGATCATGGAGATCATCGAGGTTCACGAACTTCTTGAGCAGTTCCACCTGCTTTTCGACATCCATGCCCGATAGGCTGGTGGGCAGGCTGAAGGTCGTGGTAATCACCTGAAACAGCGGCTTATCGCCAAGGATCGTGTAGAGGGAGGTGATATCGGGAGCTTTGCGGGCAAAATAAAGTGCCAGGCGAACGCCGTCGTTGCTTTGACCCTCCTGCATTTCGAGCGTCTGTTGGAGATAGTTCTGCTGGGTCCGGTCTTCTGCTCCCGTGTTCTGGATCGTGCCGATCTTGGCACGCGTGAGATCGCCATTCTTGTCGAAGTTGAAATCGGCGACAATCTCCTTGAAGATCGAGTCTGCCTTCGTGTTCAGGTAGCTCTTCTTGTCGGAGGGGTCCGAGGTGAAAATCTTCTTCAGCGTTTCCTCGTCGTATTTCTTCGGATCGAGGCCATTTGCCTTCAAGACGAAGCTGGTCAACTTGTCGTTCGACAGGAAGTCGTCGAGCGACTTCACGTCTGCAATGCCCGTTGCAAAATCATCGACGGCCTTGCTGACGTCCTTGGACGCCTTGTCCTTGAGGGCGCCGTCGCTCATTCCCATCAGCGCAAGCGATTTGTAGTCCGTCGCATATTTGGCAAGAACGGCCGGAGACAGCGCCTGCACTTCAGCGGCTATCTTGCCATCGGATCCGAAATTGAATGCCCGCACAAGATTGGTGATCCGATCGTCCTTGAGCGAGGCAACGTAGCCTTTCGGGTCGTAGGGATCGCTCTGTAGGAGCTTGCGCATCATCGAGCGCGGCACCTCCTGTTCCGTCAAGCCGTACGCGCGGAGTGCCACCTGATAAGGGTCGGGGAGCTTATCGTTCTTCTTGTCGACGTCGGCGGTTGCGTTCGTGCGCAGGAAATCATTGATCTTCTTTATGTTTCCGTCGGTCATGCGCTTCTTGTAATTGGCAACGGTATCGTCGATCGCCTTTTGCTGAGCGTCAGCATAGCCGGCTTCGTATGACGTGACCGTATCCATCAGCTGCGCGTTGGTCTGCGGGCCGGAGGTGGGTGCGGCCGAGCCGTCCGCGGCGAAGCCGAACGCCGCGTTGACGTCGCCGAAACCGTTCGCTGCGGCGAAGGTAGGGTCCGTCAGAATGCTTTTCAGGTCCGCATCGCTGGTATTGGCCGGCATCCCGTAGACGGATTTAAGTACGCTTGTCAGCTTTTGGTCGGAGATCAGCTGATCGACGTTCGAGACAGTGACAATCGTGTTCTGGAAGTAGTTCAACGTTTCCCTTGCCTGATTGCGTGTCAGCAGGGCCTGGCTTGTCGTCTGCGCCTTGAGGTCATCCGGAAGGCTGCCGTCGGCAAGAAAATTGAAGGCCGAATGAACATCGTCATAGCCAAGAAGGGTGGCATAGCTCGAGTCCGTCAGGATGCTCCTGAGGTCCGTATCGCTTAGAGTTGGCGACATGCCGAAGGCATTCTTGATATAGCTGGTCAGGCCGGAATTCGCGATCAGGTCATCGACGTTGGTAACCTTGACGATGTTGGCCTGGTAGTAGCTGTCCCCTCCCGCGGCCCTGTCGGCCATGGCGGACATCTGTTGCGATGTCTGGGCGTCGTAGGATGCGGCAATTCCGCCCGTGGCTGTGAAATTGAAGGCGTCGTGCAGGCTGCTGAAGCCCATCGTGGCCGCGGCGCTAGCATCAGTCAGGACCGTCTTCAGGTCGGAATCGCTCGTCGCAGACGAAACGCCGTAAGCGTTTCGCAGATAGCTGTTAATGCGTGTGTCGGCAAGCAGGTCGTCGACATTGCCGAAATCGCCTATGGTGCCGCTGAAGTAGGCGCCATTCGAGGCAACTTTCGTGAGCGTTGCGTTGAGCTGCGTGTCTGTCTGGACTTTCAGGCCGTTCAAGGTGCCATCAGCCTGAAAATTGAAGGCAGCATTGACATCGCTATGGCCGACACTGGTTGCATAGGCGGCATCCGTCAGAATGCTTCTCAGATCCGAATCGCTGAAATCCGGAGCCAGACCGTAGGCGTCCTTGATGTAGGCCATCGTCTTCTTGTCGGCCAGGAGATCATCGACCGTCGTGATGGACCCGCCGGCGATCTTGTTCGCATAGTCGCTGGACTTGGCAGTTCCCTGCGCCACGACGGCATCCGTTTGTGCTGCAGTCTGGGAACGTACCGTCGATCCAAGGGTGCCGTCCGACTTGAAGTTGAACGCCTGGTATACGGCATCGAAATCCAGAGACTGGGCGTAACTCCTGTCTGTGAGCACTTCTTTCAGCGCAGCATTGCTGAAATCGGCGCCCATGCCGAACGCTGTCTTGATATAGGAGGTCAGCCTTTCGTCGGACAGCAGATCATCGACGCTGGTGACCGCTCCGATTTTGGACAGGTAGTAGATCTTGTTGTAGTCGGCCGCGGCCTGCGTCACGACCGATGGAACAGTCAGCGTATACTGCTCCATGACCGCGCCCTTCTGCGTCGCAGTCTGAGCCACACCCGTCACGGTGCCGTCGGCGTTGAAGCCGAACTGCGCCGCCAGCGCCTTGTACTTGTCATTTCCGTTGGTATTCACGAAGCTTGCGGGATCGCTGAGGTCGCTAGTCAGCACCTGCGTCAGAAAGTCCTTGGAAACATACGTCGGATCGATGCCATAGGCCTTCAGGACGTACGTCCGAAGCCGGGTATTGCCAACGAGCTCGTTGACATTCTGAACGCTGTCGATGGCAGTGCCATAGTACTTGGTCTCGGCAGCTGCGTTCTTGCCCTCATCGGCAAACGATTGCGTATACAGGCCGATCAGATCGTCTTCCTGGGCATCGCTCTGCGCATCGGCGGCCGGCGCATGGAAATTGAACGCAGCGGCAAATTCCTTGTAACGCGAGTCCGACAGCTTGTTTGCGAAACTGTTGGCATCTGTCAGGTCGCTCTCGAGAACCTTCTTCATGAAGGCCTTGGCATAGGTCATGTCATCAAGACCGTAGGCCGTCATCGCGTAGCTGTAGAGGCGGTAGTTCCCGAGGAAGTCGTCTACGTCTTTGACCTTGTTGATGTTCTGCTCGTAGTATTCGGCATCGCGCTTGACGGTGGCCTGCGACGCGACACGGTCGAGGCTCTTCTGCATGTTCCCCGACACAATATTGTAGGCCATTGAAGCAGAGATCATAACACGCCCTTTTTCGGCAAAGTCTTTAAAGAATGACAGATCGGCACTGCGTCATTTTGCAATAAAAAGCTTACCCGAGACTTACCCTGGGGTTGTCGCAATCTGGCACACCGGCCGTTCACCCTCCGGAAACCTTGCTGCGTTCGCTTTTGATAACCATCCAGGCAGGCAAAGTTTTCTTAACCGAAATTTTTAAGCTGTCCGGAAGCGCCGGCGCCTATTGTCGAGCCATAGAGGGCGAAAAGCCCCGAGGAGAAGACCGGAAACCGGCTCTCAGGTAAGACAAGGGTAGAATGAACATGAGCAATACCGTTATGAAGCCCGCATGGGCTGGAACGACACTGCGTCTCGATCCGTCGCGCTTTCCCCAGCAGGTTAGCTACGCCATCCACGACTCCACAGCTGACGTCAGCATAACGATCGACGAACGCGGCGCCATTCTCCGCAAGGTCCTTCCTTCAAGCGGCCTGCCGCTTTCGATTGCGCTGCCGAAGCGGGCCTTCAAAGGCGTCGCTGCACGTGCCATCGACCACGGCAACGGCGAAGTCACCGTCACGCTCGAACTGCACCATGAAGACCCCGAGCTTTGCGTGCCGTTGCTGGTCGCCCACGACCTCTCCGACATCGCGGCCGACTGGCGCGGCTGGTCGGAAGCTTTCCGCATTCCCATGCTGATGGTCGAGGCCGATGGCGTTGCGCGTCCGCTGGAAGAACATCTCGGCGATCTGCGCACGAGCTCACTGAAGCCACGTCGCCGCCATTCCTACTTCGCCAATCGTCGTCCGCGATTTCTGGTACGCCGCTCGACCGGAACCCTCGGCGTTGCGATGAAGATCGAAGGCAAGGAAATCATCGCCCGCACATAAGTGGCGAACGCTTGCTGACAAAAGAGCCCGGCACATCCGCCGGGCTTTCCCGTTTTCAGCCTACGGCAAGGCAAAAAGCAGGGCGAGGAAAAGACCGGCGAAGATGATCAGGCCGACGCGGTTGTTCGATTTGAACAATGCGAGGCACTGATCGGCATCGTCGATATCCAGCGTCACGATCTGCCATGCGAACATGCCGGCAGCCACGAGCAGCCCGAAATAGGCGGCTAGGCCGACGCCCGACGCCAAGAAGGCCCAGAACGCGAGAACCAGGGTGAGGCCATAGAGCCCGATTAGCCACTGCCGCGTCTTGTCACCGAACAGCCGGGCGGTCGAACGGACGCCGATCAACTCGTCGTCCTCCTTGTCCTGATGCGCGTAGAGCGTGTCGTAGCCGATCGTCCAGACCACCGAGGCAAAATAGAGGAAAACCGGGGCAATGGAGAGACTGCCAAAGATGGCGGCCCAGCCCATCAGCGCGCCCCAGGAGAAGGCGAGACCCAGGAAAAACTGCGGCCAGTCGGTGAAGCGCTTGGCAAAGGGATAAAGCGCCACGATGCCCAGCGACGCGATACCGAGAAAGACGGCAAACCAGTTGAGCTGAAGAACGACGACGAGCCCGACCAACGCCTGCAGCACCATGAATATCTTTGCCTGTATCCGGGTCACCCGGCCTGAAGGAAGCGGGCGCGAGCGGGTCCGGGCAACTTCCATATCGATCTGGTGATCGACCAGATCGTTGTAGGTACAGCCTGCCCCGCGCATGGTGACGGAGCCGATGAAGTAGAGCAGGAGATGGAAGACCAGCTGCACGCCGGAAAACCGGCCGACATGGACCGCAGCGTTTGCCGCCATCGCCGCCGACCAGAAGCACGGCCACATCAAAAGCTGCCAGCCGATCGGCCTGTCCCAGCGCGCAAGCTGCGCATAGGGCCAAAGCCACGGGGGCAAAACCCGATAAACCCAGTTGTTCGAAGGCGCATCCGCAACGCGCCCGTTCATTCCGCCGATCTGCTGCATGCGGCCATCTAGCGACGAGCCGAGGGGCGGGTCAAGCTGTAGCTCCCGAACTCATCCACACTGCGTCAATCCGCGACAAACCAGCCGGGATGTCCTAACGCCCATTCCACCGTCGCATCACGGGCTCCGTCAAGTCATGCTCGTATCCGAGCACGCTAACGCTTGCGGTGTCCAAAATGAAACGCGCGCCATTTTCCGGCGGCAGACCGAGCCACCGTGCACCGAGGACACGCAGGAAATGCGAGCTGGAGAAAATCAGGATCGTGCTGTTTTCTTCGCGCAACTGCTCGATGATGTTGTCGGCCCTTGCACCGACCTCCGAAGCGACCTCCCCTTTCGGGCATCCGTCGCGGAAGAGCTGCCAGCCAGGGCGTCCGTCCAGAATTTCCTTCGTGGTGATGCCCTCATAGGCACCGTAGTCCCATTCCGCCAGATCGGGCTCGATCACCGCGTCGGCCCCAAATCCCGCAAGCCTGCAGGTGCTTCTGGCACGTTGCGACGGGCTCGACCAGACTGCCGAAAAGGATCGGCCCCGCAGGCTCGGCGCGAGGTTGCGGGCGGCCTCCTCTCCATTCGCCGTCAATGGAATGTCGCTGCGCCCGGTGTGCCGGCCGGAAAGGCTCCATTCCGTTTCACCGTGCCGGACGAGCCAGATCTCGGGCAATGCGATGCTCATGAAAATGCCCTTCCAAAATGAAGAAGGCGCGGTCGATGCCCCGCCCTGCGTTTTGTCGGTCAGAGAATAACCTTTTCCAGCGGTGGGCGGGTCAGCTCGAATTCCCTCAGCTTCGCCTCGTTCTCCGTAATGTAGTTGCGGTTATCAGGGGTCGAAAACTGGTTTTTGGAAATCTGGATCTGCATGATGAAAAGCTCGTCCCAGCGGAAGCCGATTTCCGATCCGGCCAGATAGAATTCCCACATGCGGAAGAAGCGCTCGTCATAAAGCGCGACCGCTTTCGCCTTGTTCGCCACGAAGCGCTCACGCCAATGGCGAAGCGTATGGGCGTAGTGCAGCGGCAGGATTTCGACATCCCTGACGAGCAGGCCGGCCTTCTCGATCGGCGGAAGCGTCTCGCCGATCGACGGGACATAGCCCTGGGGGAAAATATACTTCTCGATGAAGGCGTTGGTGGCAAAGCTCGGCTTCGGACGGGCGATGGAGTGCAGGAGCATGACGCCGTCATCGGCCAACAGTTCATGCACCTTCTTGAAGTACTTGTCGAAATTGCCGATGCCGACATGCTCGAACATACCGACAGAAACGATGCGGTCGAACGTCCTGCCAGTCATCGTGCGGTAGTCCTGCAGCTCAAAGCGGACGCGGTCGGCAAGGCCGCGCTTGCGTGCCCGCTCGCGCGAGATCTTCAGCTGCTCTTCGCTGAGCGTGATGCCGGTGAACTCGAGACCGGGCGTCGATTCCACCAGGTACATGCCCATCCCGCCCCAGCCGGAGCCGATTTCGAGAACCCTCTGGTTCGGCTCCAGCAGAAGCTTGGCGGCGATGTGGCGTTTCTTGGCACGCTGCGCCTCCTCAAGGCTGCTGCCGGGCGGATTGTAGTAGCCGCATGAGTATTGCCAGTCCTCGTCGAGGAAGAGCTCGAACAGACGCTCCGACAGATCGTAGTGGTGAGCGACGTTGCGCTTGTTGCGGTTGACCGGCAGTCGGCTTTTCACTTGCTGAATGGCGATACGTCCGATCAGAAGCGCCGCCATCGGGATGTCGAAAATCTCGTTGATGGTGTTCTGCTTCACCGTCGCCAGGAAATCGTAGATGTCGCCCTGTTCAAGAATGAACCGGCCGTCCATGTACATTTCGCCGAGTTTGAGGGTGGGGTCGCGGCGGATAAGCTTCTCCGCCTCCTCGTCGGCAATGCGCACGACAACCAGATCGCCGGTGCCGTCGCCGATCGCATGTGTTTCGCCATTGGCGAGCGTAAGCCTAAGATGACCCTTGCGGATGATTTTTTGTACAAGCGATAAGAACGTCGACGCCATACGTTAGGCCTCGCAATGTGACAGGATGCCCACTCAACTTAGTCGCTATCATCCGCCTTACAAGCGCCGTATTTCACACCCTGGCAACAAGGCTGCCAAAGTGTGACATTTCTGCAATTGTGGCGTCTAAACCTCTATTTTCGCTTCATGGCCTCGGCAAGCGCCGCGCCGAACGCTCCCTGCGTCTCCTGCTTGGCGGGTGCGGGGCGACGGTCGTTCTGGGCGCGAGGGGCCGGATTCCCGCGTGACTCTACCCGGGGCGCCGGCGCGGAAGAGCCATCGTCCCTGCGCATCGACAGCGCGATGCGCTTGCGCTTTGCATCGACCTCGACCACGCGCACCTTCACCACATCGCCCGCCTTCACGACTTCGTGGGGATCTTTGACGAAGCGGTCGGCAAGCTGCGAGACGTGGACCAGTCCGTCCTGGTGCACGCCGATGTCGACGAACGCGCCGAAGGCGGCGACGTTGGTGACCGTCCCTTCAAGCATCATGCCAGGGGTAAGGTCCGAGATCTCGTTGACGCCTTCGGCGAACGTTGCGGTCTTGAAGCTCGGGCGCGGATCGCGGCCGGGCTTTTCCAGCTCCGAGAGGATGTCCCTCACCGTCGGCAGACCGAACTTCTCATCGATGAATTGGCGCGGATCGAGGGCCTTCAGCGCAACGCTGTCGCCCATCAGCGAGCGCAGGTCGCGGCCGCAGGCGGCAACAATCTTCTTGGCCACACCATAGGCTTCCGGATGCACGGAGGACGCATCGAGCGGTTCCTTGCCATCACGGATGCGCAGGAAGCCGGCACATTGCTCGAATGTGCGCTGGCCGAGCCGGGCAACCTTCAGGAGATCGCGTCGAGTCTGGAAGCGCCCCTCTTCGTCACGATGCTTGACGATCGCTTCGGCAATCGATGCGCCGAGGCCTGAGACGCGCGACAGCAGCGGTGCCGAGGCGGTGTTGAGATCGACGCCGACAGCGTTCACAGCGTCTTCGACCACGGCATCGAGCGAGCGCGATAGCTTCTGCTGGTCGACGTCGTGCTGATATTGGCCGACGCCGATCGACTTCGGCTCGATCTTCACGAGTTCGGCCAGCGGATCCTGCAGCCGGCGGGCGATGGAAACAGCGCCGCGCAGCGACACATCGAGGTTCGGGAACTCGGCGGCAGCAGCGGCCGACGCGGAATAGACCGACGCGCCGGCTTCAGAGACGATCACCTTGGTTGGCTTGGCACCGGGCAACTCTGCCAGCATGTCCGCGACCAGCTTTTCCGTCTCGCGGCTGCCGGTGCCGTTGCCGATCGAGATCAGCTCGACATTGTGCTTGCGGATCAGCGAGGCAAGTTCCAGCTGGGCGCCGCGCACGTCGTTTCTCGGCTGGAACGGATAGACGGTGGAGGTGGCGACGACCTTGCCCGTGGCGTCGGTGACGGCGACCTTGACGCCGGTGCGGATGCCCGGATCGAGGCCCATCGTGGCACGAGAGCCTGCCGGTGCGGCGAGCAGTAGGTCCTTGAGGTTGCGGGCGAAAACGTGGATCGCCTCCTCCTCGGCGCGTTCGCGCAGCTCGCGCATCAGGTCGAGCGACAGCGACATCGAAAGCTTAACGCGCCAGGTCCAGCTTGCGACTTCCATCAGCCAGCGGTCGCCGGGGCAGCTGTTGCCGATCTCGCAGGCCGCAGCGATCATGCGTTCGACGGGCTTGTTCGGGGAGGCTGTCTCGGCATCCGCCTCGATGGTCAGCGTCAGCACTTCCTCGTTCCAGCCACGCAGCATGGCGAGCGCGCGGTGACCCGGCGCAGTCGCCCAGCGCTCAGAGTGATCGAAATAGTCTGAGAACTTCTCGCCTGCCGCCTGCTTGCCATCGACGACCTTGGCCTTCAGAAGTGCCGCACCGCGCAAATGGGCGCGGAGCCTACCGAGCAGATCGGCGTTTTCGGCAATTCCTTCGGCGACGATATCACGTGCGCCTTCCAGCGCCGTCTTCACATCGGGCACCTCAGCGCTGACATAGCTTTCCGCCAACGTCGCTGGCTCCTTCAAGCGGTCGGCAAGGATCGCTTCGGCGAGCGGCGCGAGGCCGCGTTCGCGGGCGATTTCGGCGCGCGTGCGCCGCTTCGGCTTGTAGGGCAGATAGAGATCTTCCAGTTCCGCCTTGGTGGCGGCGCCCGTGATCTTGCCCATCAGCTCTTCGGTCATCTTGCCCTGGCCGCTGATGGATTCGACGATCGTATCGCGGCGGGCTTCGAGCTCGCGCAGGTAGACGAGGCGCTCGGCCAGATTTCGAAGCTGCGTGTCGTCAAGTCCGCCGGTCACTTCCTTGCGGTAGCGGGCGATGAACGGCACCGTCGCACCCTCGTCGAGCAACTCGATCGCAGCCTTGGCCTGATCGGGCCGGGCGCTGATTTCGGAGCCAATGACGGCGGCAAGGGAGCGAAGATCGGCGGCCATGAGAATTCCTGCGTTCACAAAAGTTGGCGGACAATAGCGGCGAAAAGCGGCAAGGCAATGCCCAAGCCAGGTTTCCACAGCGGAAGGTTGGTGGGATTTGGGGTCGATGCTGTGCCAGAAGCCCCCTCATCCGCCTGCCGGCACCTTCTCCAAGGCGGGGAGAAGGGTCGTGCTGCGCCCGCCCTTTTCTTGTCAACCCCCCGCTCAAGATGAAGCAGAACCGTGCCACGATTGCCTTCCCCTCTCGGGGAGAAGGTGCCGGCAGGCGGATGAGGGCGCGACACGGCACCGGATTGCGCTACTTCCACCACCCTCTCCTGCTTTTTGCGGTTGTGCAGATGCGTCATTCTTTGGTAGCAGAGGCGACCGTTTTTAGACCCGCCTTGTGGCGCCTTCCCCGGAGAAGGCAAGGAAAGTGACATGCCAGACCTGCTCCTAGAACTCCGCTCCGAAGAGATCCCGGCCCGCTTGCAGCGCAAGGCTGCCGGCGACCTGAAGAAGCTCGTCACAGACGCGCTCGTGGAGGCAGGACTTTCATACGAGGGTGCGCGCGAATACTGGACGCCGCGCCGCTTGACGCTCGACATCCGCGGCCTTACCGCCCGCTCCGCCGACGTGCGCGAGGAGCGCAAGGGCCCGCGCACCGACGCCAACGAAAAGGCGATCGAAGGCTTCCTGCGCGGCGCCGGCCTTTCCTCGATTGCGGAGGCGCAGGTTCAGAGCGACCCGAAGAAGGGCGAGTTCTACGTTGCCGTCATCGCCAGGCCCGGCCGCAGCGCCGAAGAGATCATCGCCGGCACCATGCCCGGCATCATTCGCGATTTTCCGTGGCCGAAGCCGATGCGCTGGGGCAAGGCGTCGTCGCAGTCCGGCTCGCTGCGCTGGGTCCGCCCGCTGCAATCCATCGTCTGCATGTTCGGCACCGAGCATGAAGAGACGACGGTCATCCCGTTCGAAATCGGCGGCATCATCGCCTCCAACGTGACCTACGGCCACCGTTTCCATGCACCCGCCGCCATCACCGTCAAGCGCTTCGAAGATTACGTCGCCAGCCTCGAGAAGGCCAAGGTGATCCTCGACGCGGAGCGCCGCAAAGATATCATCCTGCACGACTCCCGCGACATCGCCTTTGCGAACGGGCTGGAACTGGTCGAGGACGAGGGGCTTCTCGAAGAGGTCTCCGGCCTCGTCGAATGGCCGCAGGTGCTGATGGGCAGCTTCGAAGAGGACTACCTCTCGATCCCGTCGGAGATCATCCGGCTGACGATCAAGACGAACCAGAAGTGCTTTGTGACCCGCAGACAGGGCGACGAAACGCTTTCCAACAACTTCATCCTAATCTCCAACATCGAAGCCAGCGATGGCGGCAAGGAAATCATCCACGGCAACGGCAAGGTCGTGCGCGCCCGTCTCTCTGACGCGCTGCACTTCTGGAAGCGCGACCAGGGCGATATGCCCGATCTGCAAACGCTCGGAGCGTCGGCCGCCAAGTTCGGTCTCGACCTGAAGAAGCCGCTCGACCAGCGCATGGCGAAGCTAGACGCGCTTGGCGTGACCTTCCACGCCATGCTCGGCACGCAAGGCGAGCGGGTGGAGCGCATCCGCGCCATGGCTGCGAAGGTCGCCTTTCCTGTCGGCGCAGACTACAAGCTTGTCGATCGGGCCGTCGTGCTCGCGAAGGCCGATCTGCGCACCGAGGCTGTCGGGGAATTCCCGGAACTGCAAGGCGTCATGGGGCGAAAATATGCGGTTCTGCAGGGCGAAGAGGCTGCGGTCTCGACCGCTATCGAAGATCACTACAAGCCGCAGGGACCGTCCGATCAGGTGCCTGAGGACAAGATTGCGATCACCGTCGCATTGGCCGACAAGCTGGATACCCTCATCGGTTTCTGGGCCGTCGACGAGAAGCCGACCGGCTCGAAGGATCCCTTTGCGCTGCGCCGCGCAGCACTCGGCGTCATCCGCATCCTCCTTGAGCGGCGCGTCCGCCTGACGCTGCTGCCGCGCATCGAAAGCCACATGGGCCGCATCGATGCCGATATCGCAGCAAAACATAACGCCAAAGAAGCAAAGCAAGGCGGAGACTATCTCACCACTCACGGCCTGGCAGGCGTTGGCCTGTCCCGTCAGCTCGACCTCCTGTCTTTCTTCCACGACCGCCTGAAGGTCTACCTGCGCGACCAGGGCGCTCGCTACGACCTCATCGATGCCGTGCTGACCCCCGAGACAGACGACCTGCTGATGGTCGCCCGCCGCGTCGAGGCGTTGACCGCTTTCATCACCTCGGAGGACGGCAAGAACCTTTTGGCCGGCACCAAGCGCGCGACGCAGCTGCTGACGGCCGAAGAGAAGAAGGGCACCGTGGTCGCCGATGGAGTATCCGAACCCCTGCTGAAGCTCGATGCCGAAAAGGAGCTCTTTGCGGCGATCACCAAGGCCTCCGCCGAGGCTTCGGAGGCGACTGCCAAGGAGGACTTCCGTACTGCGATGGAAGCGCTTTCAAAGCTGCGTGCACCGGTCGATCGTTTCTTCACCGACGTGCTGGTCAACGACGAGGATGCGGCGATCCGAGCCAACCGCCTGGCGCTGCTGCGCCTCATCCGGGAGGCGACGGGCACGGTCGCGGACTTCTCGAAGATCTCGGGCTGATTGATACCATCGTCGGGCGTCAGCCCGCAACGCCTGCTGTGGCGAATGCTAGGACCGCGTAACGCGCGGTCTTGGCAATGGTAACGAGCAGGAGGAAGGTTGGAAACGGCTCCTTGAGCACGCCCGCCACGACGGTAATGGGATCACCCACTATCGGCAGCCAACTTGCCAGCAACGACCACTTGCCGTAGCGGCGATACCAGCGCTGCGCTCTATCCAGCGCATCCGCGCCGACGGGAAACCACTGCCTCTCGCGGAAGCGCTCTATGCCGATCCCAAGCAGCCAGTTGAGCACGGAACCCAGCACATTTCCCGCGCTGGCGACCGCGACCAGCAGCACGACGGAATACTCCCCGGTCAGGACGAGACCGACAAGCCCGGCCTCCGATTGCATTGGGAATATCGTCGCTGCGATCAAAGAGATCGCAAACAGCCCGGCGTAGATCGCAAGAGCGGTCATGGCTTCACCGACAGTGCTGCGAGCTTACATCGGCGCGTTTTCAAAATGGCGGGGGTCCTTCTGGCGGAGGGTCTTCTATAGCAGCGTCGACAATCGAAAGGCACGCTCCAGGACGCCACAGGCTGTAACTATCATGTCCAGCACGCTATTCCCAAGACATGAAGAAGATTCTCGTCAGCGCCTGTCTCATGGGCCATGCCGTTCGCTACGACGGCAAGTCGAAGCCGCTCGCGCATCCGGCCATCAACCGGTGGCGCGAGGAAGGGCGGCTGGTGACGATCTGTCCGGAAATGTCAGCCGGCATGCCGGTACCGCGGCCGCCGGCGGAAATCGCGGGCGGTGCAACGGGCGACGATGTGCTCTCGGGCGACGCGCGCGTTGTCGACATCACAGACGAGGACGTGACCGATGGATTCCGGCAAGCCGCAGAGAACGCCCTGCGGCTCGCCACGGAAACCGGCTGCGGCTATGCTCTGCTGATCGACGGCAGCCCTTCCTGCGGCTCAGGCTTCATCTATGACGGCTCGTTTTCGGGCGCGCGGCGGAGTGGGCAGGGCGTGACTGCGGCGCTGCTAAGGCAGGCGGGCATTGCCGTCTATTCCGACCGGGAGATCGACCGGCTGGCGGCGCGGCTTTCGGCGTGCGACGCAGCCGGTGACGCGAGTTCCGGATTGCTTTAGCGCGCTGCCGGCGACCGCATCCGTGCATCGCAACGAATACGGCCGCCGGATTGCTCCGGCGGCCGTATTTCGTTGTCTTAAGCTATGAGAGCTTATGCGGCGCGGCGCTTCTGGCCTGCGGTGTTATCCGACCCGCCGACGCGGAAGCCGCGGATCAGGTTCAGCCGCTCGTCGGTGTCGCTCGCGAGCGATTCGGCCGAAGCGGTAGTTTCCTCGGCCATGGCTGCGTTCTGTTGGGTTGCGGCGTCGAGCTGGTTGATCGAGGACGAAATCGACCGAAGCGTCGTATCCTGCTCGGAGGCGCTGTGGGCGATCTTCGTGACGATGTCGTTGGCAGCCTTGATCTGGTCCGAAATCCGCTTCAGCGCCTCGCCCGCCTCGCCGACCAAACGGACGCCGTGATCGACCTGATCGGACGAACGGGCAATCTGATCCTTGATCTCCTTGGCGGCAGCGGCGGAGCGCTGTGCCAGTTCGCGGACTTCCTGCGCGACGACAGCGAAACCCTTGCCCGATTCGCCGGCGCGGGCAGCTTCGACACCGGCGTTCAACGCCAGGAGGTTGGTCTGAAAGGCGATGTCGTCGATAACACCGATGATCTTGCCGATCTCGTCGGACGACTTCTCGATGCCGCTCATTGCCTCGATCGCCTGCGTGACCACTCCATCGCTCAGGGTTGCTTCCTTACTGACGGCGTGAACCCGCTTGCTGGCTTCATGGGCACCTTCAGCCGTATGGCGAACGGCCACGCTCAGCTGATCGAGGGCGGCCGAGGTTTCCTCCAGGCTGGCCGCCTGACGCTCGGTGCGCTGCGACAGATCGCTCGATGCGCGGCGGATTTCCTCCTTGCTGACGCTGATATCGCTACCCTTGGCGCTAACTTTCGACATAGCCACCTCGAGATGGGACAGGGCATCGTTGAAGTTGTCGCGCAGTGCCGCATAGTTCTGTCCGAGATCGCCGCAGCGAACGGTAAGGTCGCCGCGGGCGATCTGCTCAAGCGCCTGGCCGATCGTGGAGACGACGCGTGTCTGCGCGGTGGCTTCGTCGCGCTGAAGGCGCTGATTGTTTTCCCGCTCGCCGTCGAGCGCCATCTGCTGGGCGGCTTCGCGCTCCGACATCGCGTGCCGCTCCCTGACCTTCTCCTGCAGAGACTTGGTCGCCTTTGCCATCATGCCGATTTCGTTGTTCAGCTGGGCATGCGGAATGTCAGCGTTGACATTTTCGTCGGCGACCGCTTCCAACGCGTTGTGGACGTCCTGCAGGGGCCCGGTAATGCCCCGGATGAAATAGGTGCCGGCGGCGATACCGGCTGCAACAATGATGCCGCAGGCGATGAGCGCCTTCCAGATGGCCGCATTGATCTGCTTCTCGAGATCATCGAAATAGACGCCGCTCGACACGACGAGCTGCCAGGGTTCGAACGCAGCCGAATAGGCGCCCTTCTGGAAGCGCAGATCTTCCGGCTGGCCGGGCTTGCTCCAATAGTAGATCGTGCGGCCGCCGCCGGCCCTGCCCTTCTGGACCATGTCTTTGCTGAAATAGGTGCCCGTCTGATCAATCTGACCGCTCATGTCCTTGCCGATATTGACGGGGCTTGGATGGAACCTCTGGACGACGTTGTAATCATAGCCGAAAACATAACCGTTCGGTTCGAACTTGATCCTGGACAGAACCTTGAAAGCTTCGGCCTGCGCGGCCTCATGCGTCATCTCACCAGCTTTTTCGCGCTGGTTGTAGGTATCCAGGATGGAGATCGCGGACTCCACCTGCGTGCGCAGAAGGTCGAAGCGATCATCATAGATCGCCTGCGATGTGGTGCGGATCTGAAAATACGTGGCGACGGCGAATGCAGCCATCAGAACGCCGACAAGGGCAAAGAGCTGATGCGCGATCTTGAGTTTTTTCATGGGTGTCTCGCAAGTGGGAGTGAAAGGGCAACTCCGGATCGGGGACTCCCGACCTGCGCGCTGTCGTGCGCGTTACGACCGCAATCATGCGCCCTCCGGCATAGTGCTAAAATTATTGAGAAGGACTGAATGATCTTTTAAGAACTTCACCAAGACGAGCTCGCCGCGGCTATCAGAAATAACCGGTGTATTATTGTAAATGCTTGTCTCGCAATGATTTCGCGATTTCGCGCTGAAATAGAAAATGCGCCCCTGCTTCTCTTCAGGGACGCATTTTGTCCACCTCAAGGGTGGAACCCCGATCGACCGAAACTTTGGGCGGAAGGGGCAGGGAACTTCGGATCAGGGTCGCAACTCGAAAGAGGAAACGTCCAGCGGCGCGATTGGTTCCACCGCGGGACCGGCAACCCCTGCGGCAACAGGCTTGGCATCGCCGCTGAGTACGGCGGACGTGGTTGCGGCGAGATCGACGCCATCGGGCGTCGGCGTTGCTGCAGTCATTGTTTCGGTCGGGGCTTTGGTCACAAAAACGATGGGCGAACCACCCATCCAGGATTCCGTGCGGTACAGTTTCTTTTCGCCGCCCACGTCGCGGATCTGCGACTGCTGAAACGTGCCGTCAGCAAGCGTGGGAACCACGTAGTCCCTCTTGACCTGGGCGACCTGAAGCGGCGGGCAGGTCTGGCAGTGCTTTACTAGAATGCTGCCGCTATCGGTTTGCGCATTCGACCCAACCACCTCGAGCGAGGATGCCAGGGCGGAACTCGCCACGAACACGCAGACTGCACCGAGGAAGATTTGACGCATGGAACCACTCCGTCTCACGATGAGAGCAGAATTAGCGCAGCTTTATTTCCATCCTGTCAGGGGAAAGGGTAAAAATTTAGAGAACTGACCCGATTTCGCTTCGGATCAGGATTTTTCGCGCTCGATCGCGCGCCAGCCGATGTCGCGGCGACAGAAGCCATTGTCCCAGTCCACCTTGTCCAGCAGGGTATAGGCGTGGTCCTGGGCCTCGCCAACTGTCTTTCCCGTTGCCGTGACGTTCAGAACGCGGCCGCCGGTGGCAACCAACGCGCCGTCTTGCAAAGCCGTGCCGGCATGAAACACCTTGGCGCCCTCTCCGGCATCCGGGATGTGGCGGATCGGAGTGTTCTTGTCATAAGTGCCGGGATATCCATTCGAGGCCATGACAACGGTCAGGGCCGGATCGTCGCTCCATTCCGCGGCAACCTGATCCAGTGTGCCGTTGGCGGTGGCAAGCAGAATCGGCAGCAAGTCGCTCTTCAGCCGCATCATCAGCACCTGGCATTCCGGATCGCCGAAGCGGACATTGTATTCGATGAGCTCGGGGCCCTTCTCTGTGATCATGAGGCCGGCGAAGAAGACGCCCGAAAAAGGATAGCCACTTTCGGCCATGCCGCGCATGGTCGGCTCGATAATTTCCTTCATCGTGCGTTGCACCATTTCAGGCGTCATGACGGGCGCCGGAGAATAGGCGCCCATGCCGCCGGTGTTCGGACCGGTATCGCCCTCGCCCACCCGCTTGTGATCCTGGGCGGTGGCGAGCGCCAGCGCGTGCCTGCCGTCGCAGAGGCAGAAAAAACTTGCTTCCTCGCCATCGAGATAGGCTTCGACAACGACCTCGGCACCGGCTGCGCCGAACGCGCCTTCGAAGCAATCGTCCACGGCAGCAAGGGCCTCGTCGACAGTCACCGCAACGGTGACGCCCTTGCCGGCGGCAAGGCCATCCGCCTTGACGACGATAGGGGCGCCCTGCTGCCTGATATAAGCCTTGGCCTTCGGTGCGTTGTTGAAGCGCTGGTAGGCGCCGGTCGGAATGTCGTAGCGGGCGCAGATGTCCTTGGTGAAACCTTTGGAGCCTTCCAGCTGGGCAGCAGCGGCGGAGGGACCGAAGACCGCAAAACCTGCCGTACGCAGCCGGTCGGCGAGGCCCGCGACGAGCGGCGCTTCCGGACCGACGACGATGAAGTCGATCGCCTTTTCCTTGCAGAAGGCGATGACGGCGTAATGGTCATCGACATCGACGGCGACCAGTTTCGCATGATCGGCGATGCCGGGATTGCCGGGCGCAGCGTAGAATTCCGTCATCAACGGCGACTGCGCCATTTTCCAGGCGAGAGCGTGTTCGCGTCCGCCCGATCCGATCAACAGAACCTTCATGCCCGTCCCTTTCGCGTTTCCGTCTGGCGGTTAAGGGGAGAGAGGAGAAAGGTCAAGCGAGAATGCTTGCCCGGGGCCGAGCGCAAGTGCTTACCAGCCCCCGCCACCGCCGCCGCCACCGCCGCCGCCGGAGAAGCCGCCACCGCCGCCACTCCCCCCGGAGAAGCCAGAGGATGAACTGGGCGGCGGGCTCGGAAGCGTCGAGGCGATGGTCGAGGCCATCGAGGAGGAGAAACCGCCGATTCGATCGGAGAAACTGCCACCGCTGAAGTTTCCGGAATACCAGCCCGGATGATAGGCAGCGGCACCGGCCACACCTGCGGCCGCTGCCGCGAGCCAGACTTCGAATGTCTGGCTCCAGGGTTTCTCGACACCCAGCGCGACGGCATAGGGCAGCAGCTTTTCGAAATGCTGCGGCGACATTGCGGGCGCGCCCGCCATGTTCATGCGGTCCTTCTCGGCGAGCGTCAGATACTGGCGCAGGCCGTCTATGCCATCGGTGAGCTTCGCGCCGAGCGGGGTCGGGGCGCCCATGATGAAGACATAGAGCACGTTCAGGAGCACGATACCGCCAATTGCAAACAGCATCGGCGTCTCATGAAATTCCACCAGCGACGAGAAAAGCGCCAGAGCCAGCGACGAGAGGATGCTGAAGCCGACGAAGGCCGCGATCGCGATCGCAATCACCGCAACGATCTTGCCGCCCAGCGACTGGCCCGGGCGGAGCGATTTCGCGAAACCTCCAATGAAAACGGAAACAAAGACGGTCACCACGATCGGGATGATCATCAGGGCGATTGTTTCGGGTTCCAAAGTCCCGAAGACGAAGAGGGCGACGAGCGAAACGGCGCTCAGAACGAGGCCGCCTGCGGTATAGCCAGAATTGGAATTGTAGTATTTGCCGCGATGCTCGCGCTCGATGGCAGAGCGAAAACCGTCGCCGACGGACTTGACGCGTTCGCCGTTCGCCTTGTCGATCGTCAGCGAGCCCTTGCTGCCCACGGCGTTGAGCAGGCTCGCTTCGCCGGCTTCGAGCTTCTCCTTGCCTACCGGCTTTTCGGTCCGGCGGATGACGATCGATTGCTTGAGATCCTCCAGAACGACATAGCCGCGCACCGCGAGATTGAGCGCCGTGGCCGACAGCGCAATCCAGCCTTGGCCGGAGAAGCCGCGATTGTCGATATAGTTCACCAGCGCCGGCGAAATGCTTTCGGGCGGATCCCAACGCGGCACGACAACGCCGCGTGCCGGATCGCGGCCGACTTTCAGCCAGGATCGGGTGTAGTAGAGAAAGACTAGGATCACCCCGCCGAAGCCGATGAAATAGTCGCGGTTGTCGCTTAGCCACCAGCGTTGTGCATCGCTCGAGCTCGGCGGCTCAATCGATCCCTTCGCCATCTTGACCGCAATCGTCAGCCCCTCGCCGGCATCCAGCGGCTGGGTGGTCGAAAACAGTAGGCGATCGCCGCTTGTCGACACGCGCGCGTTTGAATCAGTTGCGCCGAATGCCCCGGTGAAGAAAGCCGTGTCCGTCGCCGTCACGCCCTGGGGCAAAGTCACGGCTGCGGTCGCCGACAGGATCGGAAAGATCCAGCCGTTGCCCGTGACGTTCCAATAAAGCTCGTCATGCTCGGCGAAATAGCGGATCTGGCGGTTGGTACGGTAGGTGATGACGTATTGGTGCCGGCCGTCGCTCAGCATCACGTCTTCCGTGCCCGCATAAATGCGAATGCCGCCCGAAATGGACTCGGTGTGCCAGGGCTCGTCGCGGCCGTCGCGCGTGATCGAGACCACATCGAAATCGACACGGATGGTACGGCCGTTGGCATCCTTCAGCGTCAGCGGAAAATCGCGATAGATGCCACGCCGGATGCGGTTGCCCTCGGCATTGGCGGTGATCGTCTCCGTCACCGTCATCGCGCCGCTCCTGTCCAGCACGATGTCGGAGGCAAAGGAGTTGATGACCTCAGCCGCGAAGGACGAGCCCGCGGCAAGCGTCAGAAGCAGAACGAAGCACAGGCCGAAAAGCCGCCGGATCATCTTAGTCCCCCGCCTGCGGCGCCCGGCCGCGTCAGATCGTGTTAGCCCTCGTCCACATAGCTCACACCAAGTCCCTCAAGGGTCCGCCAATAGGCCGGGAAGGTCTTGCCGATGCAGTCGGGATCCAGAATGGTGATGCCGTCGATCTTCAGGCCGGCGAGCGCGAAGCTCATGGCGATGCGGTGATCTGCAAAGGTGTCGATCTCAGCCGGCAAATGCTGGCCTGCCAGCGACGGATCGGACTGCACGATCAGGTCGTCGCCTTCCTCGCGCGCAAGATCCGCGCGGATCTGCGTCAGGCCGGTCGACAGTGCCCGGATGCGATCGCATTCCTTGACGCGCAGATTGGCAATGCCGACGAAACGCACGGGCGTTTGATTGAAGGCGGCGAGGACGGCCAGCGTCGGAACCGCGTCCTGCATCTGCGACCCGTCGATTTCGGCAGGCAGATGCGGGAACTTGGCGATCATGTCGTAGGCACGGGCATCCGGCTGGGTGAAATCGCCGGCGGCCACGCCGAGGTCGATCTTGCCCGATGTCAGCACTTCTGCCGCCCAGAGATAGGTCGCAGCCGAGGCATCTGGCTCGACGACGAAATCCGCGGCGGTGTAACCTGTCGGCTCGATCCGCCACGAGGATGGAGTCGGCTGCGTGACCTTGGCGCCGAAGGCCCGCATGACAGCGAGCGTCAGGTCGATGTAACCGCGTGCACCGATATCGGCGCCGGCAAGCTCGATCTCGAAACGCTCGGACCCGCAAGCCGCCACCATCTGCAAGGCGGAGACATACTGGCTGGAGAGGCCGGCATCGATGACGACCTTGTTGCGATCAAAACGGCCTGTGGCGTCGATCGTTACCGGCGGGCAGCCGGTCGGCGCGTCGATGGCGACGCCCAGCGACCTCAAGGCTTCGACTAGCGGCTTGATCGGCCGCTTGCGCATATGCTCGTCGCCGTCCACGACATAGCGGCCGTGGCCCAGCGCCAGCGCCGCAGTCAAAAAGCGGGTCGCGGTACCGGCATTGCCGAGAAAGAGAGGGGCTGCCGGGGCTTTCAGTTCGCCCGAGCTGGTGACGACGAAGGTGGTCGCATCAGGTTCATCCACCGTCACGCCCATGGCGCGCAGCGCCTCGGCCATGTAGCGCGTGTCGTCGCTCTTCAATGCACCGGTCAGCCGGCTCGTTCCCTTGGCAAGTCCCGCCAGCAGCAGAGCGCGGTTGGTGATCGACTTCGAGCCGGGCGGCACGGCACGGCCGGAAAGCGGCCTGCCCGGCGGAATGATGGTGAGCTGATCTTTACTCATTGCCTTGTCTTTTCCGTCTTTGCGCGGTGGCCGTTTCCGGCCAGGATCTTTCCCTGCTCATAGCAGCTTTTGCGCAAAGGCAAATGGCGGATGTCAGAACTTTACGGACGGAACGGCGCGATCGGCCTCGTTGGTAATCTCGAAATATTCCCGCTTCTGGAAGCCGAACTGGCCGGCGACGAGATTGGAGGGGAAGCTCTCGACCTTCACATTGAGATCGCGGGCAGCGCCGTTGTAATAGCGGCGCGCCATCTGGATCTCGCTTTCCATCGTTTCGAGCGATGTCTGCAGTTCACGAAAGTTCTCGTTCGCCTTCAGGTCCGGATAGGCTTCGGCGAGCGCCAGAACGCGACCAAGCGCCTGTCCGAGCAGGCCTTCGGCCTGGGCTCTTCCCGCGACATCGCCCGCTGGAACCGCCTGCGCCTTGTTGCGGAGCGCAACGACCTCCTCGAGCGTCGTCTTTTCGTGGCTCGCGTAGCCTTTGACCGTCTCGATCAGATTGGGAATGAGATCGGCGCGGCGCTTGAGCTGTACATCGATGCCGGACCACGCTTCCTCGGCCATCTGGCGGGCACGAACGAGGCCGTTGTAGATGACGACAAGGTAGAGCGCGATCAAGACGATGACGCCAAGTGCTATTAACATCGAGAATCCCCCCAACGACGTAGAGTTTAGACGGACACTATGCAGGTTTGCCGATAGCGTCAAACAACGCGACGACCACGCTTCACGCGGCCGCCTTGTCGACGTTGGCACCGCCGGCGTCCGTTAGCAGGAAGCCTTCGCCGCACGCCTTGGCCAGGGTGCGCACGCGCAGGATATAGCTCTGCCGTTCGGTGACCGAGATCACGCCGCGCGCGTCAAGGAGATTGAAGACGTGGCTGGCCTTGATGCACTGGTCGTAGGCCGGGAAGACGCATTTGTGCAGCTTGCGATTATCGCTGTCGCCGGGGGCGCCGGCGGCGAGCAGTGCCTGGCACTCCTTCTCGGCGTCGATGAAATGCCGGTGCAGCATTTCGGTGTTGGCGAATTCGAAGTTGTGGCGCGAGTATTCCTGCTCGGCTTGCAGGAAGACGTCGCCGTAACTGATCTTCTCGTCGCCTTCGCGACCGTTGAAGTTCAGGTCGTAGACGTTGTCGACGCCCTGGACATACATTGCGAGACGCTCGAGACCGTAGGTCAGTTCGCCGGCAACCGGCGAACATTCGAGGCCGCAAACCTGCTGGAAGTAGGTGAACTGCGAGACCTCCATGCCGTCGCACCAGCACTCCCAGCCGAGACCCCAGGCGCCAAGCGTCGGGCTTTCCCAGTCGTCTTCTACGAAGCGGATATCATGCAGCAGCGGATCGAGGCCGATTGCCTCCAGCGAGCCGAGGTAAAGCTCCTGCAGGTTCGGCGGATTCGGCTTCAGGATGACCTGATACTGGTAATAGTGCTGCAGGCGGTTCGGGTTTTCGCCGTAGCGGCCGTCGGACGGGCGGCGCGAGGGCTGGACGTAGGCAGCCTTCCAGGGCTTGGGGCCGAGGGCGCGCAGCGTCGTTGCCGGATGGAAGGTACCGGCGCCAACTTCCATGTCGTATGGCTGCAGGACCGCACAACCCTTGTCCGCCCAATAGCTGTGAAGCGTCAGGATCAGCGCCTGGAACGAGCGCTTCGGGTTCATGTGGTCGGGGATGGCTGCTGCAGACATGGGAGGATTGCCGTTCGATTGATCTGTTGGCGGGACTGGTGCCACGAACACACCGTGAGGGTCAAGGCTTACCGAAATGGATTGACGATGGTCAGTCGCCCATCGATGACCAAGCCGGCCTGCAAGTCTTCCGAATAGAAGCGTGCGCAACCGGCCGAGCACGCTAAAGCAACCATCAGAGCGTCGTAGAAATCCGAGACTGTAGCGCTGTGCGAGGTCGAGCGCCGACACTGTGATCTGTTCGTCGAGCGGAACACTCGTCGCTGACATAGTGATCAGGTCCGCGACAGCGTATTGGATGTCGGTGCAACTCATGCCCAGGTTCTTGCAACCGACATTGGCGAATTCATTCATAGCTTAAACGCTCAGGATGAACGGCTCAACCAGCAATGGCTGAGCGACCTCCGGACCTCCGCCCGGGCATCCTCGGAAAAAGCGTAGACGAGAATATACGTGTCGAGAAAGCTGCGCGCCGGCGGCATCAGCGAGAGTTCGTTTCGTCTCGATCAAACATCCAATGGGGAGGGAGCCTGAGTTTGAAAGCCTTTATTCTTTCAAACGCCTTCTGCCGGGCATCATTTCGTTCAATCTCGAAAGCTCGATCTTCGGCAACACGGACGACCACTTCGTCGCCCTCCTTCAGCGCCGAAGCATTGACACCCACACTCGGGATCCAAATCGCAAGACTATTTCCCCATTTTGCGACTTGCATGGGTCACCTCATTGCATGCGCGATATGTATATCATGACGCGGGCCGTCGGCAGCTCTCACTCGTCCTCGTCCTTCTTCAGGTGGTATTCGCCGGTCACCGGATCCTTGACCAGTGTACCGATCGCGCCGGTCTGTCGCTCCTTCTGGGCGCGGCGCGTTTTTTCGGCAAGCCGATTTGCCTCGGCAACGAAGCGGCGGTAGAGGAGCCAGGCGCCTACCACGAGCAGACCCAAGATTATAAGCTGCGGCATGTCGCCTGTCTCTCACTCCCTCAGAAGCCGTATCGGCTCCACAATGCCTTTTCCTCGGCGGTCTCCACAAGTCCTGCGGCGAAACCGGAGGCGACGCCTTCAAGCGATGCCGATGATACGCCCGGAATGCGCCGTCCGAAAAGACCCCTGGCGGGTGTGATGAGCGTCAGCTTCGTTTTCGACCCGTAGCGTTTCTTCAATTCCTGCCGCATGTCGCCGAGTCCGTCGAGCAGGCCGAGCTCCAGCCCACGGGTGCCGGTCCAGAAGAGGCCAGAGAACACTGTCTCGTCGTCCTTGAGCTTGCCGGCGCGACGTTCCCGGACCATCGAGATAAAGACCTGATGGATCTCGAGCTGCAACGTCTTCAGATATTCGATGTCCTTTTCCTTTTCCGGCTGGAAAGGATCGAGGATCACCTTGTTCTCGCCGGCGGTGTATACACGGCGCTCGACGCCGATTTTCTTCAGAAGCTCCGGAAAGCCGAACCCGCCGGAAACCACTCCAATCGAACCGACGATGGAGGTCGGATCAGCAATGATCTCATCGCCTGCCAGCGCTATCATGTAGCCGCCCGACGCTGCGACGTCTTCCACGAAGACAAGTACCTTCTTCTGCTTCTCGCGGGCGAGTTCGCGAATGCGGGCGAAGATCAGGCGCGATTGAACCGGCGATCCGCCAGGCGAATTGATCGAGATTGCGATCGCCGGTGCTTCCTTGAAGCTGAATGCTTTCTCGAGAACCTGTGCTGTGGAGGCAAGGTTGAGGGCAGGCCGGAACTGGCTGCCGCCGCTCATAATCGCGCCTTGAAGCCGGACCACAGGGATCTCGATGCCCTCCTTGCGGAACCGCTTGGGCATCAGCTTTCTTAAAAATCCGGCCATTTCCAATCCTTTGCATCGTCTTGAGCGAACGCAATTCATGTATGCAACGCAACGGCAAACGCAATGGCTTTCGCTTAAAACACTCATCGTTTGCATTTCTTATTGCGAATGACTTGCATTATCATTCTAATCAGACATATTGGTCGCATTATTCAACAGGCAGGCATTTTATGGATATTGTAAATCCGAAGGCAAAGATTGGCTGGCGATCAGAGGTCGGCGAGGCGTCGCTGTCCGATGTCTACCGAACGGTAGAGGCTCCGCGGCATGGATCGCGCTGGCGTCGCATTGCCGCATTTGTCGGCCCCGGCTACATGGTGGCCGTCGGCTACATGGACCCCGGCAACTGGTCGACATCGCTCGCCGGCGGCTCCAAGTTCGGCTATGCGCTGCTGACCGTTGCCCTGTTGTCCAACCTGATGGCGATCGTCCTGCAATCGCTATGCGCCCGCCTTGCCATCGCTTCGGGCCGGGATTTGGCCCAGGCCTGTCGCGATGCCTTCCCGAAATACGTATCTCTTCCGCTCTGGGCCTTTGCCGAGATCGCGATCATCGCCACCGACATCGCCGAAGTCATCGGCACCGCGATCGGCCTCAACCTGCTCTTCGGCATTCCGCTCGAACTCGGCGTCCTGATCACCGCGCTTGACGTATTTCTTATTCTCTACCTGCAAAAGATCGGTTTCCGGTGGGTTGAAGCCTTCGTGATCGCGCTGCTCGGCATCATCACCGTGTGTTTCAGCGTGCAAATCTTCCTTGCGGATCCGGAATGGGGAGCGGTGATCCGGGGCTTTTTCCCGACCACCGAAATCGTCTCCAATCCCGAGATGCTCTACCTGGCACTCGGCATTCTCGGCGCGACCGTGATGCCGCATAACCTCTACCTTCATTCCGGCATCGTGCAGACCCGTGCCTACGGCCATTCAGTGCCCGAGAAGCGCGAGGCACTGACCTTTGCGACGATCGACTCGACGGTCGCGCTTTGCTTCGCGCTTCTGATCAACGCGTCGATCCTGATCCTTGCCGCAGCAGCCTTCCACGCCAACGGAAAGACCGACGTGGTCGAGCTCGGCGAGGCGTCGTCCTTGCTAGCACCACTGCTCGGCCTGGCAATTGCTCCAACACTGTTCGGCATCGCGCTGCTCTGCTGCGGCCTGAACTCGACCGTTACGGCAACGCTTGCCGGCCAGATCATAATGGAGGGGTTCCTCAAGATCAGGCTGCGGCCCTGGGTGCGGCGCCTGATCACCCGAGCGATTGCAATCGTTCCGGCCGCTTTCGTGACCATCTGGTACGGCGACGCAGGGACGGCCGAGCTGCTGATCCTGACGCAGGTCGTTCTCAGCCTGCAGCTTTCCTTCGCGGTCTTCCCGCTGGTGATGTTCACCGCAAACAAGGCGAAGATGGGCGAGCTCGTGGCGCCGCGCTGGCTCAGCGCGCTCGCCTATGCGATCGCGGTCGTGATTGCCGGTCTGAACATCAAGCTGCTTTTCGACTTCGTCGCGGGCTAGGGTGAAAAACGGGCTAGCGGCGGGAATAGGCCGCACGGCCGTTGTTGAGATCATCCACGAAGGGGGAGAATTTATGTGTACCCTCTTCGTGCATGATGAGAGGCGCGCGTAGCGAAAGCCGCGCGCGCGACCCTTTTATCGCCGTCACGAGAATGCGCACGGCGTTTTCGCCTTCGCGCGGGTGGATCGCGGTGATCTCGATGCCCCCGAAACGCCTGCCGCAGGCGTCGATGATCTCAGCGATCGACTCTGGTCTCGCGATCAGCGACAACTGCCCGCCGGGAATCGTGATCGCGCCGGCTGTTCGAACCCAGCGTTCGAACAGTCCCTCCGTCATCGCATGCGCCTCCGCCTTCAGGGCATCCGGCGTGCGGCGATCGCCCGCATCGTTGAAGGGCGGGTTCATGATAACGTGATGAAAGCTCTCATCGACGAGGCCTGCCTCGTTGCGCGCCTTGGCCTTCAAGGTCACGTCCGCCTCTACGACGGACACGCGCCCAGCCATGTGAGCGTTCTCCGCAAGCATGATGCTGCGGCGTGCGTAGCCGGCCATTTCCTCCGAGCGCTCGAAGAGAACGACATCGGCAGCAGGCAGCCGGGACGCGACGGCAAGCCCGGCCGCGCCTGCTCCTGCCCCGAGATCCGCAAGCCTGATGGGGCGCTGATCGTCGACCAGGGCCGCTAGCAGCATCGCATCCATGCCGGAACGATGGCCCCTGCCCTTCGGCTGCACGACATGGAACAGGCCGCGATGGAACGCATCGATGGTTTCGGCAACACCGGGCGCCATCGGACGCCTACTTCGGATTGCGCAGTTCGCCGCCAAGCCCCGCATCGATCAAGATGCGGCGCGCCTGGTCGGCCCGGTCTTCATCGACCAGAAGACGGCGCGGCAGCATGCCAAGCGAGCCCTCCAATATGCTCATGCCCTGATCGGCGATGAAGCAGTGGATTCCGGCATCCTTCATGAGGCTCTCGGCGAAGGAGAGCAACACAGGATCATTGGCGCGGATAAGTTCATGCATTTGCCGTGGAATCCCTTTCAATTTTGCGCGACGCGACCATTTCACCCCTTGCCGCGCCTACCGCCCCTTTCTATTGTCAAGCTCAATGAGTGAACAGGAGTCCGGGTCGTTGGGCGTGGTCATACCGCTTGAAGAAAGCAAAAACAAACTGGCATCCGTCAAGCCGCTGGTGGATCTAACCAAGGCGGACATGGAGCGGGTCAACCAGCTTATCCTTTCAAAGGCAGGTTCCGACGTCCAGATGATTCCGGAGGTGGCCAATCATCTCATCTCATCCGGCGGCAAGCGGCTGCGTCCGATGCTGACCCTAGCGTCTTCGGCGCTTTTCGGTTACGCGGGCGAGAACCATATCAAGCTCGCGACCAGCGTCGAGTTCATGCACACGGCGACGCTTTTGCACGACGACGTCGTCGATGAAAGCGATCTTCGCCGCGGCAAGTCCACTGCCCGTATGATCTGGGGCAACCAGGCAAGCGTCCTCGTCGGCGACTTCCTTCTCGGCCAGGCCTTCCGCATGATGGTGGACGTCGGCTCGCTGGATGCGTTGGACGTCCTGTCTTCGGCTGCTTGCGTGATCGCCGAGGGGGAGGTCCTGCAGCTCTCCGTCGCCAAGAACATGGAAACGACAGAAGACGATTATCTCGCGGTCATCCGCGCGAAGACCGCCGCACTGTTTGCGGCTGCCGCTGAAGTCGGTCCGATCGTCGCAGATGCCGGCAAGTCCGGCCGCAATGCAATGAAGTCCTACGGTATGAACCTGGGGCTCGCCTTCCAACTCGTCGACGACGCACTCGATTATGGTGGCAAGGCCGCCGACCTCGGCAAGAATGTCGGCGACGATTTCCGCGAGGGCAAGATCACGCTGCCGGTGATCCTGGCCTATCGTCGCGGCACCGAGGATGAGCGCGCGTTCTGGCGAAAGGCGATCGAGGGTGGCGACAGCACCGATCAGAATTTGGAAAAGGCACTTGGGCTGATCACCAAATACGGAACGTTGAACGATACGATCGCCCGGGCGGTCCACTATGGGACGATAGCACGAGATGCACTCGCGCCGCTCCCCGATACGCCATGGAAATCAGCATTGATGGAAGTCATCGACTTCTGCATCGAGCGCGTCAATTAATCGACGGTCATTGATCGCGGGCTGAATTTCTTGCGGGGCCGCTTCAAAAAAGCCATCCTGCCGTGAATCAGTCCTTACAACTGATTTGCAGCCGGACCGAGGTTGGCTGCCCTGGAAGAGAGGTTTTCTAATGCGGCTGAAATTTGCCATTCGTCTTCTTTCGAGCGCGTCCCTAGCGGCGGTCCTGTCGCTTGGCGCGCTTGGCGGCGCCCATGCCGAAGACGCGGCCAAGAAGGATGAAGCCGGCACCAGCGTGATCTTCGATCCCGATAGCGTCAACACGTTTGCCGGCGCACTGCTTGCTGCCCGCACCGCCGATGTCGATCACGATTACGATACCGCGATTGCGCTCTACAAGAAGGCGCTGCAGATCGAACCCGGCAATCCCGAGATCCGCCAGCGGCTGATGATCTCGCTTCTGCTTAACGGCGACATCAAGGACAGCGTCAAGTACGCGAACGATCTGAAGAACGATCCGACCATCGAGCGTCTGGCGACCATCGTGCGGGGAGCAGACGCGATCCGTCGCGGCGAATACAAGACAGCCGAGACGGCGCTGCGCACAACGGGTCCGACGGATCTCGACCGCGTGATGAACGATCTCATGTCCGCCTGGGCGCGATTGGGCGCCGGCAAGGGCAAGGAAGCCTTGGCCCTGGTCGAGAAAATGAAGGGCCCCGACTGGCTCGGAATTTTCCAAGCCTACAATGCGGGCGCGATCGCGATCGTCAATGGCGACGTAAGATCGGCGCGCCGGCATCTGAACGATGCCGTTCTCGACAAGGACGGGGCTGCAACGGCTCCGGATACGTTTATGCGCGCCGTTATCGCCCTGGCGCGCCTCGAAGCGTCGCAGGGCAACAAGCAGAAGGCGCTCGACACGATCTCCGTCGGCGACAATCTGCTGCCGAACTACGCGCCTCTCAATGCACTGCGCCAGAGCATTACGAACGACGAGAAGCAGAAGCAGCAGGTTGAAACCGCCAAGCAGGGTGCTGCCGGAGTGCTGTTCTCCTTTGCCGGCGCGCTCAATCGAGACGGAGCGGAAGACATCGTCTCGCTCTATTTGCAGATCGCCAAGAGCCTCGATCCGGACAGCGCAGACGCACTCGTGATGCTTGGCGGAATTGCCGAGAAGCAGAACCAGCTGGATCGCGCCATCTCCATCTACAAGCAGGTTCCGGACAATTCTCCGATGAGCCGCATCTCCGAGCTGCAGCTCGGCCTGGCACTCGCTGAAGGCGGCAAGGTCGAGGAAGCCCGCAAGCACCTGCAGGGCCTGATTGCCTCCGACCCGAAGGATGTTCGTAGCTACCTCGCCTATGGCAGCGTTCTTTCCGACGCCAAGGACTATGCGGCAATGGCAGATAATTACGACAAGGCCGTCGAGGTCATCGGTCCGTTGCCGGGCAAGAACACCTGGACGGTCTTCTTCCAGCGCGGCATTGCCTATGAACGCCTGAAGCAGTGGGACAAGGCCGAACCGAGCTTCCGCAAGGCGCTCGAGCTCAACCCCAATCAGCCGCAGGTGCTGAACTATCTCGGCTATTCCTGGATCGACATGAACCGCAACCTCGACGAGGGGCTTGCCATGATCAAGAAGGCGGTCGATCTCCGCCCCGACGACGGCTACATCATCGATTCTCTCGGCTGGGCCTACTTCCGCCTCAACAAGTTCGACGATGCCGTGGACGAGCTCGAAAGGGCCGCCCAGATCAAGGCCGGCGATGCCACGATCAACGATCACCTGGGCGACGCCTACTGGCGCGTCGGGCGCAAGCTGGAAGCTGTCTACCAGTGGAACCGGGCGCTTGCCTCGGAGCCGGAGGCAGCCGAGATTTCGAAGATCAAGGAAAAGATCGCCAACGGCCTGCCCGCCGACGGCGAGAACTCCAAGGCCGCGGACAAGAAGCAGCCGGATCCAGCGCCGGTCGATCCGAAACCTGCGGACAAGAAGTCCTGATAACCGATGCCTGAGACGGGCATCGGCGGTGGCGCGATCATCCGCGAGGACGCGTTTGCGAAAATCAATCTGGCCCTGCATGTGACGGGCCAGAGAAGCGACGGCTATCATCTGCTTGAGATGCTGGTGACTTTCGCCCGGCATGGCGACGGGTTGGACCTTATGTCGACGTCGTCCGATGAGTTCGTCATGACGGGGCGCTTCAGCGACACGCTGAAAGAGGACGGCTGCACCAACCTGGTGCTGAGGGCGCGCGATGCTCTGCGCGCCGCCGTGCTTCGCGCGGGCGGAACCGCCGGTCCAGTCCGCATTCATCTGCAAAAGAACCTGCCCGTCGCCTCCGGCATCGGCGGCGGCTCGGCGGATGCAGCAGCGGCTCTGCGCGGGCTCATGCGTCTGTGGCGAACGTCCGTGCCGCCGGAGACCGTAGAGGAGATCGCCATCGGCCTCGGCGCCGATGTGCCGATGTGCCTGACGAGCAGACCGCTCATCGCGCGCGGCATCGGAGAACGGATCGAGGAGGTCGGTGACATGCCGGCATTTGCGATGGTGCTCGCCAACCCGTTGAAGGGCGTGTCGACGGCTGAGGTTTTCCGGAGGCTTGCGACCAAGAACAATGCGCCACTTGAAACGGGATCAGGGCTATCCTGGCTTGACGCCCTGAATGGCATGCGCAACGACCTCGAACCACCCGCCCGTGCGCTGCTGCCTGAGATCGGCGAAATCTCAGCGATGTTGAAGGAGCATGGCGCCGTGTTCGTGCGGATGTCGGGTTCCGGCGCAACGTGCTTCGGCATATTCGAGACGGCGGCTCTTGCGGAGGACGCGGCGCGCACGCTTCACAGCGAGCGACCCGACTGGTACTTCGAAGCGACGGAAACGCTACCGGGAGACGGCCATGGCAGGACTTGACGAAAACCGCGCCTTCATTCCCGTTGGCATTGCCGTTCTTACCGTGTCGGACACGCGGACGGCGGCCGACGACCGCTCCGGCGACACTCTGGCGGCGCGGATCGTGGACGCGGGTCACAGGCTGATCGACCGCGCCATCGTGCCGGACGAGAAGCAGGCGATCGCAGCGCAGGTCAAGGCATGGACCATCCGCGATGACATCGATGTGGTGATTACCACCGGCGGCACCGGGTTCACCGGCCGCGATGTCACCCCCGAAGCCCTGGAGCCGCTTTTCGAGAAGAAAATGGACGGCTTCTCGCAAGTCTTCCACCGAATTTCCTACGACAAGATCGGCACGTCGACCATCCAGTCCCGGGCGACGGCCGGCGTTGCCGACGCGACCTTCATCTTCGCGTTGCCGGGCTCGCCCGGCGCCTGCAAGGATGCCTGGGACGGCATTCTGAAGGCCCAGCTCGACTACCGCCACATGCCCTGCAATTTCGTGGAGATCATGCCGCGCCTGGACGAGCATCTAAAGCGTGGCGCAGGCAAATGACACACAAGGCGCTCCGCCTCGGCGACGGCGAGCAGCGTTGGGGCTCTATGTTGCTATGCCCGGCAGGGCCGGCATGGTTTCCCAGCTATCACCCGATATCAGAATGCAGCTCACGCCGCGCACATCCGTGATGAGCAACGTCCATGTCCCGCTTTGCGCGGCGTAGACCTCGAGCATGGCGTTCTCGTTGATCAGACCGACCGCCCTTAGCTTCTCGGCAAAGTTCGTGTCCAGGAAATGAACGACCTCGGATCGGTCTGCGCAACTGCGCATCATCTGCGATGCTGCCGAATTCGGATGCGCGATCATTGATGCCGCCAATACGGCGGCCGATAGCAGGCCGCGGATCATATTGCGTTTCATGACGCACCTCGTTTTGCCGGAAACCGGCAGAAGAGGAAACTTCCGCTGACCTGTTCTGCCGTCTACCGGCGTTCCATGGTCGACCGTCGCGAAGCGAGGCGCTCGGGCGGCGCCATGCGCAAATTATAGCGCGAAATCGTATCGGGCGCCATTAATTGCGCAACAAGCCACCGGAGTGCCGGCAGCTACCGTGCCGAGCGCGCGACCCAGGAGGGAATCAGCTCGCTCGAGAGCTTGCGCAGCTTCTGGCCCTTGACGAATTCAGACAGCCGCATGCCGCTTCGCGCGGCAGCCAACGCGTGGTTTTTCGGCAGCAGGAGCCCAAGCTCCAATGACGGTTTCGAACGTCCGAACCTCTTGTAGAACGGCTGGCGGTATCCGCGGTAGGCGGTGAAACGCGCCGGCAGCTTGTGGAGCGAGACATATTCGGCAATCTCGTCGATCCAGCCCGTCTGCGGCCTTGCGCCGGGTTCCACGAACAGCAGCCACTCGCCCCGCGCCGAGCGCAGTACGTCCTTGATGTCCCACTGCGAATGGAAACGACAACCCGCCGCATCGGCCACCTTCGACGAGCCGTCGCGCGAACCGTGGTCCAAAACCACGACATCGCTGACAAGCCCTTCAACCGCGCCTGCAACCAACACCGATAAAGTCTGCGCCAGTTCAGGCTCCTGATCCTGGCATTCGAGCACTACTGTCAACATTGCCTATCTATAGAGCGTCGCACAAAACTTTGCCAGCGCCACTTTCCTAATTTTGTTCTTGCATTGTTCTCTTTTTGCCGATAGGAATTTAATCATCAAAACAGACGGAAGCAAAGCGCTCCGTCGACGGAGAACCCGATGAACGAGCAGTCCCTTGCAGGGCAGGCCGCATTTGCGCCTGCCAATACGGCAGATATTGCCGACGCAATGATCGTTTCTTCCGGCCTGCGGATCGAGATCGACCGCCGCCGCGGCCGCGCCGCCGGCCTGAACCCAAGCGGACGCTTCGAGCCCCTGCGGCGCGAGACAATGGACGACGGCTGGCAGACGCTGGAAGAACTGCCGCCGTTCAAGACCGAGGTGCAGATCGAAAAGCCGCGCACTGCAATCACCCGCAACGAGTCGCCTGACATCCCTTTCGATCGCTCGATCAATCCCTATCGCGGCTGTGAACATGGATGTATCTATTGCTTCGCGCGGCCGTCTCACGCTTATATGGGGCTTTCGGCCGGGTTGGACTTCGAGGCGAAGCTTTTTGCCAAGCCGGGTGCTGCCAAGCTGCTGGAGCGCGAACTGGCAAAACCCAGCTACAGGCCACGCGTGATCGCGATCGGTACGAACACGGATCCCTATCAGCCGATCGAGAAGGAATGGCGCATCATGCGCCAGATTCTCGAAGTGCTCGAGAAGGCGAACCATCCGGTATCCATCGTCACCAAGTCGGCGATGATCCTGCGGGATGTCGACATCCTCAGGAAGATGGCGGCGAAGAACCTACTGCGCGTCTCGCTGTCGGTGACGACGCTCGACCGCAAGCTGGCGCGCACGATGGAGCCCAGGGCTTCCACACCGGAGCGTCGGCTTGAGGCGATCCGGGCGTTGAGCGACGCAGGCATCCCGACATCGGTGATGGCTGCGCCGATGGTCCCGGCTCTGAACGATCACGAGCTGGAGCGCATCCTGGACTCGGCGAAGGCTGCGGGCGCGCAGGAGGCGGGCTATGTCATTTTGCGCCTGCCGCTGGAGGTGTCGCCACTCTTCCGGGACTGGCTGCTGCAGAATTATCCCGACCGATATCGCCATGTGATGTCCCTCGTGCGCTCGATGCGCGGCGGCAAGGACTACGACGCCGATTTCGGCAAGCGGATGAAGGGAGCCGGACCCTATGCCTGGCAAATCGCCCGCCGTTTCGAGATGGCGACGAAGCGACTGGGCATGACCCGGCGCAGCATGCCGTTGCGTGACGACCTGTTCGTTCCGCCGGATGGCAGCGGCGTGCAGCTGTCGCTGCTTTGATATTCAGCTTGCGGATGGCTGCCTTGCCCGTCCGCACTCAAGTCCCCGGCCCGCCGCCCTGATCCGGGGACTTGCAGGAAATCGGGTTGGCGTGCGAAGTTCAGCCGCATGAAACGTCGCACGCCACCCGATTCTCCTATGCTTTTCGAAGATGTCCCGCTCGTACCCGATTTCCGACTGGAGCTGAAGGCACGAAAGGCCGGCCTTTGGCCAGTGGCCGGGGCCGATGAAGCCGGGCGCGGGCCGCTGGCCGGGCCGGTCGTCGCCGCCGCGGTCATTCTCGACCCCAGGCGTATTCCTGATGGATTGAACGATTCCAAGCAGCTCTCGGCTTTGAAACGGGAGCAGCTATTCGAGCAGATCCTCGCGACGGCCACGGTCGCCATCGCCTCCTCCAGTTCCAGGCGCATCGACGAAACAGACATCCGCAAGGCGAGCCTGGATGCCATGCGACGCGCCATCTGCAGTTTGGCCATCCTGCCGAGTTACGTACTGACAGACGGCCTTGATGTTCCACCGGGGCTCCACTGCCCGGGTCAGGCCGTCGTCAAGGGCGATGCGCGTTCGGTTTCGATCGCAGCCGCATCGATCGTCGCCAAGGTCACCCGCGATCGGATGATGGCCCGGGCCGACCGGATCTTTCCGCTCTACGGCTTTGCTGCCCATGCCGGGTACGGAACCACCCAGCATCGGGCCGGCATCGAGGCGCATGGTCCCTGCTCACTGCACCGGATGACCTTTCGCCCGTTAAAACTGGCTGGGATCGTAGAGAGCGAATGAGCGGTCGTCAGCGCGGCATCATCCCCTCCAAAATGCGGTGGCGATGAAAGCGGACATAGTCGATGTCCAAGCGATAGACGCGATCGTGTCCGGCTTCGAGATTGGCCCGGTATTTCTCCGAGCCAGCGGCCGCTTGCTCCTGCATGAATGCCACGAGGCGTTCAAGCCGCTCTACGATCGTATCGACGATGCCAGCTCGGAGCCCCTTCTCGAACCCGTATTCGTCCAGGAACAGCCGCGCTCGATCGACCTGACCGTCGATACCGGCCAACGGTGCCCCGACGCCCGCGCTGAGCGGTGCCCAGCGATAGATGGCATAGGCCAGATCCCAAATGCGTGGGCCCGGATGCGCGGTCTCGAAATCGATGATCCCACACACCTCCCCGTCCCGCAGAACGACATTGTAGGGCGCGAAATCGCCATGGCAGATCGTCTCGAACGGCGCCCTCGGCGGCAGCTGCCAGATCCGCTCGCCCCATCCTGTAGCGACCGGCGCGGCACAAACGTGGTAGCGGCGGAGTAGGCGCGCGGCCGACACCAGCGCGGCCGCCGACTGCATCTCTACATCAGTTTCAATTTCAGCGGTCCTGCCGTCGACAAAGCTGACGCGATCCCACACCTGATCCCCACCGGCAGGCCGCGGCGCGGCGCAGAAACCATCGGCGTGCAGATGGGTCAACAGCGCCCGCACGCCGGCGCTCCACGGGGCCGCCCGCCGCCAGACCAGGCCGTCGCGTAGGAAAGGCCCATCACCGCTCTCCACAACCAACGTCCGCCTCTCCTGAGAATACTATCACGCACAAAAAAGGCCCCACGAGGGGGCCTTTCGAAAGCATGCCGCTCAACTCAGTTGAGACGGCTCTTCACTTCACCGACGGCGTTGCCGAAAAGTTCGGTCTGAACCTTCGCATCGGCCTTCTTCGCCAAAACGGTTTCGGCAGCGGCAATTGCCAGGTCGACGGCAGCGGAACGAACCGCCTTCATCGCATCGGCTTCGGCCTGCTTGATCTTCTGCTCGGAAACCGCAGTGCGGTTTGCGACGAATTCTTCGGTCTTCTTCTTGGCCTCGGCGGTCAGCATCTCGGCTTCACGTTCGGCAGCTGCCACAATGTGCGCGGCTTCGGCTTCGGCTTCCTTGCGCTTGCGCTGGTATTCGGCCAGCAGGTGCTGGGCTTCCTCGCGCAGACGCTTGGCTTCCGCCAGCTCGTTGCGGATCTGGTCGGCGCGGTCGTCAAGCGACTTCGCCATCATGCCCGGAACCTTCAGGTACACGACCAGCGCCAGGAACAGGACGAGACCGACAAATGCGAAGAATGTTGCGTCCAGTGCAAATTCCATCGGTCAAGCCCCCTTCTTGGCAGCTGCAACGGCAGCGGCGACCTCAGCCTTGGCGGCATTGCCGCCGATCAACTGGTCGACAACGGCGGTTGCGGTTTCTTCAGCGATGGTGCCGACGTCGGCAAAAACCTTCGCCTTGATATCAGCGATGCGGCCTTCTGCAGCCTTGAGCTTTTCGGAAAGGCCTGCCTCGACTGCACGGCGGTCGGCTTCAGCCTTCGCCTTGGCAGCGTCACGAGCGGCAGAACCGATCGCGTTCGACTTGGCCCGAGCCGTAGCGAGTTCGGCTTCGTATGCGGCAACATCGGCGTCGGCTTCGGCCTTCAGGCGACCGGCCTCGTCGAGGTCCTGCGCAATGCGGTCGTGACGCTGATCGAGGATGCCGCTGATGCGCGGTGCGATGACCTTTTGCATGAGCACGAAGAAGACGCCAAACGTAATCGCCAACCACAGGAGCTGGGACGCGAAAGTCGTCGAATCGAAAGGCGGAAAGACACCGCCATGGTGTTCGGCTGGCACGCCGGTTTCGGTGTGGACCTCGCCTGCTGCCGGGGCGGCATGCGCGTCTGTACCGGTAGCTGCACCAGTTTCTGCGGTTCCCGCCGGGGCTTCTTCAGCGTAAGCCGGGGTCACAAAAAACATGCTCACCTCCAGGTGTACTGCAAATGCAAAGGATCACGGCTTGCGGGTCGCAGGCCGTGATCCTTCAACGCGTCTGACTTAGACGGCGAAGAGCAGGAGGAGAGCAACGAGCAGCGAAAAGATGCCCAGAGCTTCCGTAACGGCGAAGCCGAAAACCAGACGGCCGAACTGGCTATCAGCGGCAGACGGGTTGCGCAGTGCGCCGGACAGGTAGCTGCCGAAGATGTTGCCGAGGCCGAGAGCCGTACCGGCCATACCAAAGCAAGCCAGACCTGCACCGATGAACTTTGCTGCTTCCGCTTCCATGTTGAACTCCTTTGAAATGGTTGTGTTGCGGCGAATTGACTGACGCACATCGGCGTCAATGTCGGTATCCCTTAGTGGCCACCCGGATGGATCGCGTCGTTGAGGTACATGCAAGTGAGCACCGCAAAGACGTAAGCCTGGAGGAAGGCGACGAGGAACTCGAGACCGGTCAGGGCGACCGTCATGATGAGAGGAAGAATGGCGCCGCCGATGCCCATCGCGCCCAATGCTCCAAGCGAGGCGACGAAGCCCGCGAACACCTTCAGCGTAATGTGGCCCGCGAGCATGTTCGCAAAGAGACGAACAGAGAGCGAAATCGGCCGGGACAGGAAGGAAATGATTTCAATTGATACCACCAGCGGCAGGAGCAATCCGGGCACCCCTTGCGGGATGAACACGTTCAGAAAGCCGAAACCATGCTTGTAGAAGCCGTATACGAGCACCGTGCCGATGACGAGCATAGCCAGCGCGAAGGTGACGATGATTTGACTGGTGATCGTGAAGAAGTAAGGGAACATGCCGAGCAGGTTCGCCGTCAGGACGAACATGAAAAGCGAAAAGACCAGCGGGAAGAACTTCATCCCCTTGGTACCCGCACCTTCCTTCAGCATTCCGGCGATGAACTCGTAGGACATCTCGGCAACAGACTGCGAACGGCCCGGCACGATCGCGCGGTTCGACGTGGAGAAATACAGGAAACCGGCAGCGACGGCTGCAGATGCGGCCATGAAGAGCGATGCATTCGTAAACGAGAAATCAATTCCGCCGATTTCGATCGGCACAATCTTCTGGATCAGGAACTGATGGGTCGGATCGTTAGACACCGCTTGTTCTCTCTATCTTTGGCCCGCATGACACGGGATTTCTGCACTGGATCGAACGCCGGAGCGCTCCATCCTATTTCTTTTCGTTGTCGAGATCGGCCGGTCTCGGTGTCGCCACCTTTCCAGCCGCCCGCATAACGTTCAACACGCCGGCACCGAATCCGAGAAGAAGAAGAACCATCAACCCCCAAGGCGCCGTGCCGACAAAACGGTCGAAGACATAGCCAAGAACAGCACCGACGACGATTGCGGAAATGAACTCGCTCGAAAGCTTCATCGCCTCGGCATAGCCTTTACGGCTGACCTCGGCGCTGGCTTCACCAGCCTCGTCCTTCCCCGCCTCTGTGCGCTTGGTTGCGAGCTTCGCTCCCAATTGCGCACGGCGCTTTTCAAGACTTTCCTCACGGTCATCCGCCATGTTGCTCTCCTCCGCTTGCCGCTGTCCGCGATCCCGCTACCCCGGTCTTCAGGACAACGACCCCAAGGTTTGAGAACCTTCCGGCCCGTTTTGAAGTCGCGCGCAACATAGTTTTAGCAAAAAGCATAGTCAAGGCGTTGGCGACTTATGTCCAGCCATAAAATAAGCCATAAAAAACATATGCTTAGGTCGCGTTTTGAACCATAATGCAAATTCGACGGTAAGAATCCGCTTTGGCGAGCGTTTATCCCAACGAAAATCGGAGCCGGATCGACGATTTGTCAGCTCCAGCCCCCGCCATAGGTGCGGTAAAAGACGTGCAGACCGATGCGACCGACCTTTTCCATCGTCTTTGCCCATGTCGGGCGGACATAGACGGCGTGATAGTGAGTCGCTGAGCCGACCTGAGGCAACCAGATCTTGCCTGCGGTTACGGCCATCGCGACTTCGCGTGCAACTCTCCAATGATATTGCGAGTTCACCCGATCCTTGATGTTGTCGCATGCGAAGGAAAACTGGCAGCGATTGCGCCAGTCCTCATTCTGATAGACGACGCCGCAGATCGTTTTCGGATAGGTCGGATTGCGAACGCGATTGAGAATGACCTGTGCGACGGCGGCCTGCCCCTTAACGGTTTCGCCGCGGGCCTCGAAATAGATGCCGGATGCGAGGCACTGCTGTTCGGTCGCCGAGAAGACGGATGGCGCGAGCACGCTCGCCGCCCAGGCGTGGTCATGAGGACCGATCTGGGGGACGAACCGGCCGTCGTCAGCCTTGTCAGTCAGGATGGAATCGAACGGAGACTGGCGTGAGTAATCGGGCGCCGGAGGGGCGTAGGCGACGGCCAGAACGTCGGCCTTCTCGCTGGTGACCAGGCCCGCCAACATCGGCGAAACGCCGCGATCCTGCTTCGGCTGCTGTTTCTTATAGAAATTCGTGGCGATCTGGATTTCCTTGCCCTTGATCTTCGGCTTCACGAAGGCGGACCTGTCCTTGAGATCGAAGGTCGGCTGGAGGAGAAGTCGGGTGCGCTGGAGAATCGAACCTGCGGAAAAATCCTTGGGCGGCTGCACCTGCTCGACGGTCACCACCCTGCCCCTCTTGGAGCGACGATTGACGCGGTCTTCATCGGGCGTCGCTTCATGACCCTTGTCCTTTGCCATGAAGGCAACCTTACGGCCATCGGGCAGAACCATGCCCGCGCCAGAGGCAATCGTGCTTGTCACGATCGGATCGGAAAAGGCGAGTTCGGCCTGATGAATCGAACCGGCCGGGGAGTTGGTCAGCACCATACGCCAGTTTTCGCGGCCCTGATCGAGACCCGCGAGCAATGCCGCGAGGTCGGCGTGCGATGCCATGGTAGGGAACATCAGCCATCCGCAGATGCCGAAGAGAGCGGGTGAGCTCCAGTTTTGAAGCAAGAGACGCAGCTTGCCACGGGAACGGCTATTTGGACGCAACACCAGACTCCGGCATGAGACGCATGAACATGCCGTTGAAAATGTCTCATTAACCTTGATGCTTAGTTAATGCAGCGATCCTAATTCATCCATCAGGGTCCCAAGCTGTCGTAAAAACGCAAAGAGCCCGGCGCGATGGCCGGACTCTTTGAACGCGAGACTCTTTGAAAGGCCGGGCGGCCTCAGATGATGACGTGCGAGCCGAGCTCGACCACCCGGTTTGCCGGCAGCCTGAAATAGTCGGAGGGATTGGCCGCCGCGTTGGCGAGCGCAATATAAAGACGATCCTGCCAATAGGGCATGCCCGACTTCGCATCCGGCACCAGCTTGCGGCGCCCGAGGTAGAAGGAGGTCGACATGATGTCGAACTTCAGCCCGGTCTTGCGAAGGGTCGCAAGCGCCTGCGAGACGTTCTGCGATTCCATGAAACCAAACAGCAGCTCGACGCGCGAGAAGCGCTCGGAAATCTGCTCGACCTTATAGCGGTCGGAGTTGGCGACACGCGGCTTGTTGACGGTGCGGATCGTCAGAATCACATTCTTGTCATGAAGAACGTGGTTGTGCTTCAGATTGTGTAGCAACGCAGCCGGCGCGGACTCCGGATCGCTGGTCAGGAAGATCGCGGTGCCCGGGACGTGTGCGGGCGAGTGGTCGCTCTTGCGCTCGATCGAGCTCACGAACGATGCCAGCGGGATGTCTGTATGGCGCGTCTTCTCCATGAGAAGCGCGGAACCGCGGCGCCACGTCCACATGATGATGGTGAACGCCGTCGCGATCAGAACCGGAATGTAACCGCCGTCATGGATCTTCAGGAGGTTCGCACCGAGGAAGATCATTTCCAGCGCGACTAGCGGCGCAAGAGCGATCGTCGCCACCGGGATAGACCAGTTCCAGCGCACCCGCACGAACTCAAAGGCCATGATCGAGGTGACGACCATCGCGCCTGTAACGGAGATGCCGTAGGCCGTGGCCAGAGCGTCCGACGTCCCGAAGCTGATGACGAGGAAGATGACCCCGAAGAAAAGAACGGTGTTGACCGACGGCAGGAAGATCTGCCCGGTGTTGGTTTCAGACGTGAAGAGAATTTCCATCCGCGGAAGGAAGCCGAGGTTGATGCCCTGGCGCACGAGCGAGAAGGCGCCTGTTATGACGGCCTGGCTGGCGATGATGGTCGCGGCGGTTGCAAGAATGACGACCGGCAGCAGCGCCCACTTCGGGTACATCAGATAGAAGGGATCCGACATCGCCTCGGGATTGCCGAGCACGAGCGCGCCCTGGCCGAGATAGTTGAGCGTCAGCGCGGGGAAAACGAGCGCGAACCAGGCCCACTGGATGGGACGACGGCCGAAATGTCCAAGATCGGCATAGAGCGCTTCGGCTCCGGTCACGGTCAGGAAGACTGCACCCAGCACCACCACGCCGTAAAAGCCTTCGTGCAGCAGGAAGCTGACCGCATAATACGGATTGAAAGCGGCAAGGATCTCATAGTCGTCCGAGATATGCGAAATACCCGCTACGGCCATGACAATGAACCAAAGCGCGGTGATCGGTCCGAAAAACCGCGCCATTGTACCGGTTCCGCGCGATTGTACGGCAAACAGAACGGCCAGAATACACACGGAGATCGGCACGATGTAGCCGCTCATGCTGGGGGCGACCAGCTTCAGACCTTCGACGGCCGACAGAACCGACAGCGCTGGCGTGATCATCGCATCGCCGAGGAAAAGCGCGGCACCGACCAGGCCGAGCAGCATCAGGAACGCGGTGTGCCCATTGGCGGTTTTCATCAGCAGGGCGAGCAGGGACAGGGTTCCGCCTTCACCTTCGTTGTCTGCGCGCAGAAGGAAGAGCACGTACTTGATGGTGACGATGATGGTCAAAGCCCAGATCATAAGCGAGATGAGGCTAATGACCTCAAACCGCGTCAGCCCATCGATCGCCACCGGTTTCAGGGCTTCGCGAAAGGCGTACAAGGGGCTGGTGCCGATATCGCCGTAGACGACGCCGACTGAGCCAAGCGCAAGATAAAAGAGCTTGCGCGGCCTCATTTTTTGATCGTGAGAATGGCTGCCTTCGGACATGAAATGAAAACAGGCTCTTCAGAGCCAGCCTTTCCATCGGAAAAAGAAAAAGGGAATGATGGCGGAAATCACCATGAGTCCGAGCGAATAGGGATAGCCCTGGACCCAGTGCAGTTCCGGCATGAGTTCGAAATTCATGCCATAGATGGAGGCGACAAGCGTCGGCGGCAAGAAGACCACCGACGCAATCGAGAAAATCTTGATGATCGAGTTCTGTTCGATGTTGATCAGACCGAGGGACGCGTCAAGAAGGAAGGTGATGTTGCCGGCGATAAACGACGAATGCTCGGAGAGCGACTGGATGTCTCGCGAAACCGTACGGCAGAGTTCCTTCGTGGCGTGGTCCTGCTGAACTGCGGGAATGTTGTAGAAGAACGTCATGAGCCGGGACAGGGAAGCCAGGCTGTCTCGAACCTTGCTGACAAGACGGTGATGGCCGGCAATATCTCGCAGCTTTTCCTCGAGATAGTTCGAGGGCTTGCGGACCTGCTTGGCGCGCTCGCCGAACACATGCATCGACAGGATATCGATCCGCGCGACCGATATCTCCAGAATCTCGGCTGTGCGGTCGATGATCGTTTCGAAGAGCTTGGCAAGCAGTGCCGCGCCGCTTCGCCATTGCTCGGGTACGCGGTGAAGCGCGGCTATGAACAGGGCAAACGACTTCGGGTGAGCGTAGCGAATGGTTACCAAACGCTTGCCTGCCAGTATGAAAGCGACGTCGGTCAGCGTCGGTGCCCCGGTCTCCGCTTTCCAGACGAGCGACGCCGTCATGAAGACGGCGTCGTCCTCGACATACAAGCGGGCTGACGGTTCAATGTCTTTGAGATCGTCTCGGGTCGGCACCTCGATGGCAAGCACCTTCTCGACATACAGCTCTTCCTCATGCGTCGGCTCGATCATGTCGATCCACACGACGTCGTTCGGCAAGGCGGTCGCCTGCGACAGGTCACCGAGCTCGATCGACTTGCAATTGGAACAGTATGCCGTGATCACCGGGCGCTTCTCCGGCAATCGGGCCAACGCACGGCCATCGCGCTTTTCATCAAAAGCCCTTCCGCTGCGCGCCAGCCAGGAGGGCGCGCGGGTCATCGGTCTTCGATCCTAACGAAAGCACCTGAAAGTTCATATCGTTCCTGTCATATCCCGGCCAGACCTGGATACGCTTTATGCTCAACCGCATCGCAGTCACCAATCTATCGACCGACAAGAGAACTCCGAACACGCAGGTGGCGCAGCATCCGGCAACACCGGATATTATCGAGCATTCGCAAAGCCGCTATCGTGGCGACGGCGCGCCATATGACGGAAACCCACACAAGAATCAAGACATCTCACGTGAACTGCGCCGTTTGACCACATTTACTCCTCAATTGGGAGTCTAGCGGCGAGCCGTGTCATCACTCGAAAACGATCGCCGGCGCCGGGCGCTGCGGCTGTATGCCGAGTTGTTCCCACACCTTCGCAGCGATATCGCGATAGATACCGGCGACAACGCCATTCGGCTCGGAAGCGACCATAGGCGTGCCGGCGTCGGATGTCTCGCGGATGCTGATCGTCAGCGGCACCTCGCCAAGGAAGGGGACGCCGATGCGTTCCGCTTCCTTGCGGGCGCCGCCGTGGCCGAATATGTCATATCGCGTGCCGGTGTCGGGTGCGATGAAATAGCTCATGTTCTCGACGATTCCGAGAACAGGGACCTCGACCTTCTTGAACATATTCAACCCCTTGCGGGCATCGATCAGGGCAAGGTCCTGTGGTGTCGAAACGATCACAGCGCCAGCCAGGGGCACCTGTTGCGCCATCGTCAGCTGCGCATCCCCTGTTCCAGGCGGCATATCGACCACCAGAACGTCGAGATCGCCCCAGGCGACTTCGCGCAACATCTGCAGCAGCGCCGATTGCACCATCGGGCCACGCCAGATCATCGCCGTTTCCTCGTCGACGAGGAAGCCCATGGACATGACCTTGACGCCGTAGTTTTCCATGGGATTGATGATGCGGCCATCGATCTGCGTCGGCCGGCCGGAGATATGCAGGAGCCGAGGCATGGACGGGCCATAAATATCTGCGTCGAGAATTCCGACGCGCAGTCCGTTCGCCTGCAGGCCAAGCGCAAGATTGACCGCCGTCGTCGATTTGCCGACACCGCCCTTGCCCGAGGCAACCGCGATGATCGCGTTGATGCCGGGGACGCCGATCTTGCCTGCACGCTGCTGCTGCGGCTGCGGAGCGTGGGAATGGCCGCGATGGTCGTGGCCTGCATGCGGCTGCGGACCCGAAGCCGGCGCTGCTGTGGAGCCGGCCTTCTTGTCCGCGGTGAGGGCAACCAATGCGCCCTTTACGCCCGGCATCTCCTTGATGACACGCTCGGCAGCAAGCCGCAGCGGCTCCAACGCTTGCGCCTGATCCGCCGGAACGGTAACTGAGAAATAGACCTTGCCGTCGGAAATGAAGACGTCGGAAACCATGCCGAGCTCGACGATATTGTGTTCGAGATCCGGTCCGCGCACTGTCTTCAGCGTTTCGAGAACTTGTTCCTTTGTAACGCCGCTCATCCGATCCTCATTCCTGCTTCGGCAATCTTGATAACGGAGTGCCGCGGCTTCGCCAAACAAAATCGGCTCATCCTGTGGATCGGACTGGAATGGGTGTATGCACTGCTAGCGTATCCCGTCGCGCCATCAAGTCCGCCGGGCTTTCGCCCTGATGGCGCAACGGGTCTGCTGCGAAGCATCAGGGATTTCTAGGGCAGGCTCCTCAAAATGCCAGCCGCACGGTGCAGATTGTGAATGCCGGGCATCCAATGCATGACAACCCGTATCCAAAATACAACAAACCGCCGCCCGATGGCCTCTCGCCAAGAAACGAGCCAAGACATCGAACGGCGGCGTGCAGGTCGCGCCGTTGATACGGCGTCGTTACCAGGTCCCCTCTGGACCGCTTGCAATACAGAAGCAGAAAACATGCCAGATGGGAAGACGTCGCGAACGCTGAAATGTAGCCGTGTGCAACCACAGGCAACACGTGTCGACTGGCGTATTTTTAGGCTCAGCGCCTCACTTCGCCCGTAATTTAAGCAGCCATTATTTTATCAATCCGACGCGAAGGGCCTTTGCCACAGCCTGTGTACGATTGACGGTGTCCAGCTTCTTGGTCGCGCGGTTGAGGTAATGATTGATCGTATGCTCCGACAGACCGAGGATCTCCGCGATCTCGACGCTAGTCTTGCCTGCAGCAGTCCAGTTGAGGCAGTCGATCTCGCGATCGGTCAAAGTGTCGACCACGCGATTGTCGAGCGTCCGGATCTCGGCGAGCCTATCGAACACGTGGATGGAGATGTAATTCAGCTCACGCATCTCTTCAGCACCGAACGCCTCGCGATCGCCGGAAAACGAAATGGCACCGCGGCAACCTGAGGGGTCATGTGTCGGGAAGTAGGCGCAGCACGTCATCCTAAAACGCTCGAACATCGCAGCGACGATTCCGGCTTTACCGTCCGCGCGGTCCACTTTGGCTTTCGACAGATCATTGAAGAAAGGAACAGTCGATGTGCGCAGCCGGAACATGACGGGGCTGTTCGTCACGAGGCCTTCATGGTCATAGGCTGACAGAAGCTCAACGGGCCAATTCGTGATGACCGTATTGCTCTGCAGGTCACGCGCGGTCGAGGATGGAAGATTGAACACCATAAACGCACGCGTCCGATACGCTTCGGTCACTTTCTTCATGAATCGAAAAATATCGAACTGGGTATTCAGTCCGGCGACTTCGCTTACGTAGACGTCTACGGAAGACGATTGCGGCACATAGGTCATTGGTACTTTTAACTCGAGTTTCTCGGGGGCATGTTAAGGGGGCGGCACGTTGTCTCTTAGGCCTTCGGTTGCATCGCCGGTCACAAGCCGACGGCAGATACACCCCAGGACAGGGGATTGACAACGTTCAATTGTGATGATTCGTCACAAAATCACAATATCAGAATACTCTTATTTTGGTGCAAATGATGGCGATTCCGCTCAGCGGCGCGGCCCGAGACCGATGCGCATGCCGCTCATGATCTTTGCCGCCGTCTGCCGAACGGGAGACGCCCATTCATTCAACCGCTCCATCGTCAGCCGATAGGCCGGGCCGGTGACGGAGACTCCGCCGACAAAAGACAAGTCTTCCGACCAGATCGGCGCTGAGACACAGCGAATTCCGACTTCATGCTCCTCCCGATCAAAAGCTGTGCCGTCTCTCCTGATCTCCTCCATCTCAGCCAACAGGGTTTCGGCCGTTCGCGTGCTCGGCGTGAACCGCTGAAACGTGATTCCGGAGATCAGCGCCTCCACGCGCTCGTCCGGCAGCACCGACAGCGCAGCCTTGCCGACGCCGGTGCAGTAGACCGGCGAAGCGTTGCCGATCTGCGAATACATTCTGACCGGCTGGCGTCCCTCCACCTTGTCCAGATAGATGACCGATGCACCACGCAGGACACCGAGATGTACCGTTTCGCTCGTCAGCTGCTGCAGGGCATTCAGATGCGGCTCGGCAATCAATCTGAATTCGTTGCGCGCCCAGCTGCGCGACGCAAGCTCGAGCAGACGCAGACCGGGGGAATAACGGCCATCGCCATCAATCTCCAAGAGCCCCTCCTCGACGAGATGTCCGAGCTGACGGTGGAGCGTGCCGCGGGGCTGCTCACCGGCGGCCAGGATGTCGGTGAAGCGCAGCGGTCCATCCGCATGCGTAACGACATCCAGGAGCACCATCAACTTGCCGAGCGTGCCCGTCTCCCGCTGCTGCGTCATTTCGTTCCCGTCGATCATACGTGTCCCGGTGCCTTGACAGGAGCGGCAGCATAATCCGATAATTCCACATTGTCAAATTGAGTTCCGAATAATGGAATACTTGCTGCCGGGAGGAAAACGGTGACGAACTTGAGTGCGTCTTTTCCAGAGTTAAGGGATCGCAGCGTGCTGGTAACCGGCGGCGGCTCCGGCATCGGCGCAGCCATTGTCGAGGGCTTCGCCAGGCAGGGTGCCAAAGTTTCCTTCGTCGATATCGCCGAAACGGTAAGCCGGGCGCTCGCCGATCGGCTTTCCCGAGATACCCTGCATCCTGTTCGATTTCACCAGGCAGACCTGCGCGACATCGGCGCCGTCCGCAATGCAGTCGATGCGATTGTCGCCCATTCAGGTCCGATCGGCGTGCTCGTCAACAACGCGGCACGAGACGACCGCCATGATTTCGAGACTGTGACGGAAGAATACTGGGACGACAACCAAGCGACCAATCTGCGCCACGTCTTCTTCGCTGCGCAAGCGGTTGCCCCGTCGATGCGGGCAGCGGGCGGTGGCGCGATCATCAACATGTCATCGATCGCGTTTCTCCTGAACATGCCTGAGTTCCCCGGATACTCGGCAGCAAAGGCTGGCGTGATAGGACTGACGAAGAGCCTGGCCGGCAGGCTCGGGCCGGACAATATCCGCGTCAACTGCATCCTACCCGGAATGATCATCACCGATCGCCAGATGAAGCTCTGGCTAACCGAGGAAGGCATAGCACGGACAGTCGAGCGCCAGTGCATCAAGAAAATCTTGCATGCCGAGGCGATCGTCGGCCCGTGTCTGTTTCTAGCATCCGACTGCGCGTCCGCTGTGACTGCACAGTCCCTTATTGTCGATGGAGGCATTTTCTGATGGCAAAACCCGCTTATATTGCGGTCGATTGGGGCACGAGCAGCTTCCGGCTGTGGCTGATCGGCACGGACGGCAGCATCCTTGGCGAAAGCCGGAGCGACGAAGGCATGACGACGGCAGCCAAGACAGGGTTCCCCGCCGTGCTCGCAACGCATCTCGCAAAGGTCGGCGCGCCAGACGCCACACCCGTGATCGTCTGCGGGATGGCGGGCGCAAAGCAGGGATGGGTTGAAGCCGGATATATCGATGTCCCCACATCGCTTTCCGCCATTCTCGCCGGCGCCGTCGCCGTTCCCGGCCAGAGCCGAGACGTCCGCATTCTTCCGGGCCTCGCTCAGCGCGACAAGGCAATGCCTGACGTCATGCGCGGTGAGGAGACCCAACTTCTCGGTGCGCTTGGCTCCGACAGCAAGGGATCGCAGGCCGTTTGCATGCCGGGTACCCACTCGAAATGGGTGCACGTGACCGACAGAAACGTCACGGGCTTTTCGAGCTTCATGACCGGCGAGCTCTTTGACGCCATCAGCAAGCACACGATCCTCGCGCATGCTGTGGCAGCTGCTGACCAGCTGCCGGCGGACACGGCTGCATTCGAAGACGCGGTTCGCGCCGCCTTCGAGCGTCCCGCCATGGCAACCAACCTGTTCTTCACCGCGCGCTCGGGACAGCTGCTGCACGGACTGACGGCCGCCGGCGCGCAGGCCCGGATTTCGGGTACCCTGATCGGCATCGAGATCGCCGGCGGGCTTTCGGAAGCAGGCACGGGCGTTAACATCAGCCTTGTCGCATCAGGCAGGCTGCAGGGCCTTTATGAAACAGCCTTCAAGACACTATCTCTGTCCTACACGACAATCGATGCCGATACCGCGGTGCGCCGTGGCCTTGCGGCAGCCGCCAATGCCATCTGGCCTAACTGAGAAAGCTAAAGAGCGATGAACCGCATCCCCTTCCCCACTATGAAGCGCCCCTTGATCGCCATTCTTCGCGGCATCAGTCCGGAGGAAACCGAAGGCGTGGTCGGCGCGCTAATCGAAAACGGCCTGACAGCGATCGAGATCCCGCTGAATTCGCCTGAGCCGTTCAAGTCGATCGAGATCGCGGCGAAGATGGCTCCGGCCGATTGCCTGATCGGCGCAGGCACCGTGCTGACGACGGAAGCCGTCGACAGCCTGCATTCGGCCGGCGGCAAGCTGCTGGTCACGCCAAACGTCGAGCCAGACGTCATCATTCGCGCCCGCAACTACGGCATGGTCACCATGCCCGGCGTGTTCACGCCGACCGAAGCGCTCTCGGCGGCGCGCGCCGGCGCTACCGGGCTGAAATTCTTCCCGGCCAGCGTACTCGGTCCTTCCGGGATCAATGCGATCCGTGCGATCCTGCCTCCGGAACTGACGATTGCTGCCGTTGGCGGCGTTTCGGACAAGAATTTCGCGGACTATACGAATGCCGGCATCATGGCCTTCGGTCTTGGCACCAGCATCTACAAGCCGGGAATGACTGTCGCAGAGGTTGCCGAGCGCGCCAGGGCGACCATTTACGCCTACGACGCAGCGGTAGGAGCTTGAGGCGTATGACGGAAATTCATGAGTTCGAGGGCAAGACACTTTGCAGCACCAATTCGGTGCTTGGCGAAGGACCGACCTATGATCCCGATACCAACACTGTCTGGTGGTTCAATATTCTCGGCAAGGAATTGCACGCGCTCAATCTTTCCACGCAGGAGAAAAAGGTCCACGCCTTGCCAATGATGGCGAGCGTGCTTGCGCGTATCGACACCGATCGGCAGCTGCTGGCAACCGAAGAGGGACTTTTCGTGCGCGATACGAAAAGCGGCCAACTGACGTTTCATGCCGCGCTCGAAACCGACCAACCGGAGAACCGTTCGAATGACGGCCGCACGCATCCCTCCGGTTCCCTATGGGTCGGCACGATGAGCAAGCGCGCCGAAACGCATGCCGGCGCGATCTACCATGTTGCCCGCGGCAAGGTGACGAAGATCTTCAATGCGATCAGCATTCCGAATTCGATCTGCTTTTCGCCTGACGGTTCGATCGGCTACTATACCGATACCAGGCTCAGCCGTCTCATGCGCGTGATGGTCGATCCGGCAACCGGACTTCCGACCGGGGAGCCGATCGTACTGGTCGACAGCATGGAGGAAGAAGGCGGCATCGACGGCTCGGTGGTGGACGCCGACGGTTATATCTGGAATGCCCGCTGGGGCGGCGGCTCGGTCGACCGCTACAGCCCCGACGGCCTGCGCATTGCCCGCTACAAGGTCCCGACCGCACAGCCCTCGTGCCCTGCCTTTATCGGCCCCAACGCCGATCGGCTTGCCGTGACCACGGCTTGGGAAGGGCTGGACGAGGCGACGCGCGCGACACAACCGGAAGCTGGTGCGCTTCTCGAACTCGGCATCACAGTGAAGGGTATTTTCGATCCCGCCTACGTGCTCTGAAGCAGTCCCTACGGAGCGTTTGATAGGGCGTCGCCGCGAGCGGCGCCCTTTTCTTATGATGGTCCTAACAGCCTCGTGCGAAACCAAACCTGCCGAAAAGTTCCGCACATATTGTCAATTTTTCCGTGTCTTTTTATCGGAACCAATAGCCAACCCATTCATTTCAATAAAGAACTGGCCAGGCAAACACGCCCTCTCGGGGGGTGACGCGTCAGGCTAGAGATCACCAAGGAACGTAAAGGTAGGTACGATATGACACGCAAACTTCTGACGACCGTCGCCGCTAGCGCCCTGTTTGTCACAGCCTTCGCACCGGCAGCATTTTCGCAGAGTGCAACCCAGCCGGCAACGCCGGGCGCTCCGGCAACACAGGCTGCTCCGGTCGATCCCGCTGCACCGCCGAAGGCTCCGGACGTAATGGCTCCGGCCAGCGATGCGGCGCAGGTCCCCGCCCCGGCAGCAACGACCGACACCGCACAGGCTGGTGCCGGCATCTATCTGACGGAACAGTCGCCAGATCAGGTGAGCGCAAACACCTACATCGGTCAGTCTGTCTATAACGGCCAGAACGAAAGCATCGGTAGCGTCAACGACCTGATCATGGAGAAGGACGGCGGCATCGTCGCTGCAGTGATTGGCGTCGGCGGCTTCCTCGGCATCGGCGAAAAGAACGTCGCCGTTCCGATGAAAAAGGTTACCGTCGCTCAGAACACGCAGGACGGCAGCGTCAAGCTGACGACCTCGGAGACGGTGGAGTCGCTGAAGGCAGCGCCGGAGTTCAAGACGCTGAAGATGCAGACGGCCGAAAAGGCACCGGCACCTGGCGCAATGGACACCACTGCAACCGGTTCCACCACCAACAACTAGGAATGCTGCGCACGACTTGGAATACTGCGCAGTGAGTACCGCGTAACCGATGGCGTCCGAAAGGGCGCCATCGGCTTTTATGCGATGGCCCGTTCACCGGCGTCGTAATAGTTCTCATGCAGAAAGCGCAATGTCGCGATGCTGTCGGCTGGCTTGCCGAAGTGATATCCTTGGCCCATGGCGCAGCCAAGCATCCGAAGCTTGGTCGCCTCGGAGTAGTCCTCGATACCTTCCGCCACCACCTCCAGATCGAGGCCTTCGCACATCGTCAGGATAGCCTTGATGATGTGTTCGGAGGCGCGATCCGAATTGATGCGGGAGACGAAGGCCCGGTCGATCTTGATCTTGTCGAACATGAAATCGCGCAGGCGCCCGAGGCTCGACTGGCCGGTTCCGAAATCGTCGAGCGAAATGCGTACACCCGCCTGGCGCAGATCAGCGATGATGCGATTGGCCGTATCGGCCGAGCCCATGACTGCCGTTTCTGTGATCTCGAGCTCAAGCCGATGGGGATCGAACCCGACCCGGCCGAGAATCGAAAGCACGCTCCCGCTCGTGCCTGGATCCATCAACTGGGCAGAAGAGAGATTGAAGGAGAGGAAAAGCTCGCGCGGCCAGGAGAGTGCGGCTTCGGCCGCCTTGCGCAACAACGCCTCGGAGAGCGCGTCGATAAAGCCGCGCTCTTCGGCAAGTGGCACGAAGACACCGGGCGAAACGAAGCCGAGATCGGGATCGTTCCAGCGGGCAAGAGCTTCGAAGCCCACGACCTGACTATTGGCAAGCGAAACGATCGGTTGAAAATGCACGTCAATCGCATCGGAGATGATGGCGTTTCGAAGCGCCTGTTCGAGCTGTGTCGCTCGTTTCATTTCCTGAGCGATCTCGCGCGAATAGACTGTGATCTGGCTGCGGCCGCGGCGCTTGGAGCGGTAGAGCGCCGTCTCCGCGTTCTTGCTCAGCTCCTCGAATTCCTCGCCTGCAAAGGGGTAGATGGCGAAGCCGAAGGATGCCGAGAGGCGGACGTTTCGGTCGCCGAGATCGTAAGGCGCGGACAGGACCTCGCGGATCATCTGCCCGAACTTCTCGGCACTCGCGCGCTCGAAGATCAGCGGCAGCACGAAAGCGAATTCGTCGCCATCGTGTCGGGTGACCAGCGCGCCGTCCGGAATGCACGCCTTGAGGCGATGGGCCACCTGGCATAGAATTTCGTCGCCGGCGCTGGAACCGAAGAGATCGTTGATCGGCTTGAATGAATCGAGATTGGCGATGCCGATGGTGAAGGGTGCCGGGTCGCTGGCGCGCTCTGCCGATATCTGGGCGATGCGGTCTCGCATGCGATAGCGGTTGCCCAGCCCGGTCAGCGGATCCGTATAGGCCATCGTCTGAAGCTCATTCTGGCTTACGGGCACCAACGGCATATCGGCCAACATCATCGCTCAGACCCAGGAGTTTTCCCAACAGGCGGCAGGATGGCGGGCAAGTCTTAAAAATTCGATATTGGAAGACCCCCATTGTAACCGTGTTCACTCCCAAGATCTTGGGAGTTGACGCTGCTGTCTATAGTCTGGCCTGCACACCGTCGATACTGATATATTTCTGGAAGATCGTCTCGAGAATGTCGGGGCTGACCGGCTTCATGATGACGTCGTCCATTCCGGCTTTCGCGCATTCGGCTCGGTCACGCTCGAACGCCTGCGTCAGCACGCCGATGATCGGCGTTCTCGAGGGGCCGCCGTCCTCCACCTGCCGGATCAGCCGCGCCGCTTCGAAGCCATTGAAGCCGGGCAGCGAGATATCCATCAGAACGATCTTCGGCTTGTGCTCCGTCCACAGCCGCACGGCCTCATCACCGCTGGCGGCGATCAGATACCGATAGCCGAGGCCTTCGAGGATCTGCGAGAAGACGATCTGGTTAATGTCGTTGTCTTCTGCGACCAGCACATCGAGCGCCCGCACCTCTTCGGTGGTCGTTATTTCCCACGCTGTGTCTATGGTGACTGGCGTGCTGCCGCGATTGCTGCGGTTGAAGTGCCTGGCAATCTGGAAGGTCAGCTCGTTGGCAAGCTGAAACCCATCCATCACCAGTGACGGAATACCATACTGCTCGGCGAGCTCCAGGCAGCGCATTCCCATCTGATTGTCGACGATGAGCAGATCCAGCGAGATTCCGGCCGATGTCGCGATTTCGAGGAATTGCTCCTGTTCGTCCTCGCAGTGCACGGAACACGCCTCGAAGCCATATTTCGCCAGCGTCCTCAGTGCAGCCGTCTCCGCGGCAATGTCGCCCGTCACCACCACGATCTTCCGGCCGGAGAAGTTCTCCGGCACGATCGCCTCCATGGCCGCCGGCTCGCGGCGCTCGCCGTTGCCGTTGGGAACATAGGCGCGACGGTAGGAGCTTCTGCTGGAGGTCGTTACCGTCGATGCCAGTTCGAATTCATCGAGATCGGCGCCCTCGCGGGGTAAATCCTGCATTGTCGAGACAAGGAAATATCGCCCCGGCTTGCCGATGCGGTGCTTGCGGGAGACAATGTCCCGCTCCGAACCGTCGCGGGAAACCTGCCGCTGGCGCGAGACCGACATCTCTCCTGTTTCCAGCACGTGACGATCGCTCTCTTCGAACCGCGCGGCAATCTCAGGCGAAAAGAGATCGGCGCTCTTGCGTCCCAACACCTCGTCCACCGTTGTTTGAAACTTCTCGCAGAAGGCGATGTTGACGGCGACGTAATTTAGATTGCGATCCTTTACGAAGAGCGGGAACGGCAGGTTGTCGAGAATATCCTCGGTCAACTGGACCCGCTCAAGGTCCAGCCGCCACTGTTCCTCACGCTTCTTGTCCTCGGAAATATCCGAGATGACACACACCCCGTATCCACTTGTCAGACGCCGCTTCTGGAAGCGTATCCAGCAATCGTTTGCGTGCCGTTCGACCGCTTCGAAACGCTCGCGCCAATGCGTGGCGATCTTCTGAGATAACCAGTCCTCGCGGCTGATCGCGCCCTTGCTGCCTGTCGATTGGGTGCGGATGCCGGTATCGTAGATGGCGCCCAGGAAGTCGCGAAGCCGCGTGCCGGGCTTGAGCATGGCCGCAGAGATCGGAAAGTAGTCCAGGACCTGCCTGCTGGCAAAGACCATATGATCGGCCTTGTCATAGACAATGAACGCGGAGGAAAGACTTTCGCAAACCGCGTCGAACAGCGCTGTCTGCAGACTGGCTTCAGCCGGCAATTCGCCACTCATAGATGATGTGTCCGCTTTTTCGAAGCCGGCACCCATGCTCACGCGTCCTACATCTGTGCAATTACAATACATTACTCGAAATATCTGGATAAAATGGCAGGTTTGTCTTAAGGCGTGCTTAACAATAAACACCCGAGCATTATGGCGGCACAAGCTTCGCCGGCTGCGCTTTCTCCCTTCCCTCCGGCCCACGAATCCGCGAAAATGAGCACATGGCCATCAGACAGCTTTCCGAGACACTCATCAACCAGATCGCCGCCGGCGAGGTCATCGAACGGCCGGCGAGCGCTGCCAAGGAATTGATCGAGAATGCGCTCGACGCGGGTGCAACCCGCATCGAAATCGCGACCTCCGGCGGCGGCAAGAGCCTGCTGCGGGTTTCCGACAATGGCGCAGGCATGGACGAAACGGACCTTGAGCTCGCGGTCAGGCGGCATTGCACCTCGAAGATCTCCGACACGCTGGACGACATCCGGACCCTCGGCTTTCGCGGCGAGGCTCTGCCTTCGATCGGCTCGGTGGCGCGGCTCAGCATTTCCAGCCGCCGCAGGGACAGCGCCGGCGGCAGCGAAATCGCGGTCGCGGGTGGAAAGCTCCTGTATCTGCGCCCGTCCGCTTCCAATCCCGGCACGATCGTCGAGGTCCGCGATCTGTTTTTCGCAACGCCAGCGCGGCTTAAGTTCCTGAAGACGGAGAAAGCCGAGGCTGCGGCGATTACCGAGATCGTCAAGCGGATGGCGATCGCCTTTCCCGGCGTGCGCTTCGTGCTGTCGGGGACGGACCGAGCGACGCTGGAGTTTCCCGCGACCGGCGACGACCATCTCGCGCGCATGTCGCAGATCCTCGGGAAGGAGTTCCGCGACAATGCCATCGAGATTGATGCCGCGCGCGAAGACGTTACGCTGACCGGCTTCGCCGGCGTGCCTACCTTCAACCGCGGAAACTCGGCGCATCAGTATGCTTTCGTCAACGGTCGACCGGTGCAGGACAAGCTGATCCTCTCGGCGATCCGCGGCGCCTACGCAGAGACCATCCCCTCCGGGCGCTATCCCGTCGCGGTCCTGTCGATCGCAATCGATCCAGCGCTGGTCGACGTCAACGTTCATCCCGCGAAATCCGACGTGCGTTTCCGCGACCCGCAGTTGGTGCGCGGCCTGATCGTCGGTGCAATCCGCGAAGCTCTTGCCCGCGACGGCAGCCGCGCGGCAACGACCGGCGCCGACGGCATGCTGCGGTCGTTCCGTCCGGGTTTCCAGCCGAACGCCCAGCGTCCGCAGCAGCCATGGTCTGCAGAGACATCACCCTCGCGGCCATACCATCAGCCTGCCAACAACGGCTTCGGCGAGCGACCACAGGCATCCTTTGACGGCCTCGTAACACCCACAGCGCGCAGCGAAGCCTCACAGCCATCCTGGACTTCGCCGCCACTTGTTTCCGAAACGGCGGCGCGCTTCCCCCTGGGTGCCGCGCGGGCACAGATCCATGAAAACTATATAGTAGCGCAGACCGACGACGGGCTTGTCATCGTCGATCAGCACGCCGCGCATGAGCGTCTGGTGTTCGAGGCGATGCGCAAGGCGCTCCACTCCAAGCGGCTGGCTTCGCAGGTTCTTCTTATCCCTGAAATCGTCGATCTGCCGGAAGAGGATTGCGACCGGCTGATGCAATTTTCCGCCGACCTCGGTGAACTCGGCCTTGCCATTGAACGCTTCGGGCCCGGCGCGATCGCGGTCAGGGAAACGCCGGCGATGCTCGGCGAGGTCGATGCATCCGGGCTGATCCGCCAGCTGGCAGACGAGATCGCCGAATGGGATACAGCATCAGGTCTATCGGCGAAGCTTGAATACGTGGCCGCGACCATGGCCTGCCACGGATCCGTGCGTTCGGGCCGACGCCTGCGGCCCGAAGAAATGAATGCGCTGCTGCGCCAGATGGAAGTCACGCCCGGTTCCGGCCAGTGCAACCACGGGCGGCCGACCTATATCGAACTGAAGCTTTCGGACATCGAGCGGTTGTTCGGCAGAAGCTGAAAAATGCTGGCAATGGCGTCTGCGTCGGGTTATGGCAGGGAAATGACAGGCCGCAAGGAACGGAGCGTATGAACTTGTTTGAAGGAAATGGAAACCGCGAGGCACAGATTAAGTATCTCGATGCGGACTTTCAGATCCTGTCGCCGGGCTCCTATGTCGTCTGCGCGATTACCGGCAAGCAGATTCCGCTCGATGAACTGCGCTACTGGAGCGTTGCTCGGCAGGAGCCCTATGCCGACGCCATGTCGTCGCTTGAAGCCGACAAGCGTGCCGGCGTGCTGCCGAACCAGAAGCGGTAATGCGCTAAGCCTTCCTCGTTTCCTTCAGTCGACGCTCCCGGCAGGCTTCGACGGCACGATCGATGATGAGGCTCGGCGCAAGGTGATCTGCGAACGCCATCTCCACCTCGATAACCCTGCAGCGTGCGGCAAGCTGCTCGGCCTTGCCGTGATGGCCGGCCAGGCGCACGAAATCCTTCGACGTCGTGACGATCTGAAGACCTTCGCGTTCGGCTGTCTTGAGGATGTCGTCGATCTCATCCTCCGTCAGGTGCTCATGATCGCCGAACGACTGGCGGACTGCGATGTGCGCGCCGACGGATTCAACGGTGCGAAAGAACTTTGACGGGTCGGCAATTCCCGCAAAGGCGAGAACGCTTCGCCCGGCCAGATCGGCGCCCGCCGACACCTTCAGAGCAGCGGTAAAGTAAGGCTTTGCGGCACGCGCGGCGATACGGACGATCGTATCGGCGGCAGTCCCTGTGCCTACCTTCAGCAATGCGGTCGCATAGCGCAACTGCTGGCGGATCGGTGCGCGAACTGGCCCCCCCGGTACGATGTGGCCATTGCCAAGGCCGCGGGTCGCATCGATTACCAGGAGCGCGTAGTCGATCGCAAGCCGCGCGCTCTGGAAACCGTCGTCCATGATGATCAGGTCGGCGCCTTCCTTGACGAGGCGCTTAGCGCCCTCGACGCGTCGCCGCGAAATGACTGTCAACGCCTCGCGAGCCAGAAGCAGCGGCTCGTCGCCGACGTCAACGGCGCGGTGATGGGCCAAATCAACGACTGTCGTGACATCGAGCGAGCCGCCGTAGCCGCGGCTGAGGAAGCCGGGCTTCAGGCCCTTGGCTTTGGCAGCGCGGGCGATCGTCAGCGCGGTCGGGGTCTTGCCCGCTCCACCGACGGTGAAATTGCCGACGCAGATGACCGGAATGGGCACCGTCGCCCGCTTGGCATTCGCCATGCGATATCCGGAAATTCGACCGTAGAGAAAGGAAACAGGATAGAGCGCCCAGGCACGCCAATCGGCCTTCGTCCACCAGAAAGGCGGCGCTTCGGATACCATTCTTGCCGCCCTGCTTTTCGGACCGCGAGCGTGGCGCCAGCGGTTCTCATCCCCAACCGGGCAGAAAGAGAAGGCAATTTTCAAGAAAAAGCAAGCCTTTGATCGATCAGGCGAGCTGAAGATCGGGCAACAGCCCCTCAAGCTCGGTGATATCGTTGAGACAATAATCCGAGGCTGCGGCGAGCGACTCCCGTGATCCGGTGCCCGTCAGGACCGCAACTGTCACACCAGCATTCGCATTGCGACCCATGTGAAGATCGTGGTTGTTGTCGCCGACAACGGCGATCTCGGCCGGGTAAAGACCTGTCGCGGCGCAGAAGCCAAGAACCATGCCTGGCTCCGGTTTGGTGCCGAAGCCGCTGTCGTAGCCTGCCACATAATCCACAAAATCGATGAAGCCGAAGCGCTGCGCGGTCCGCCGGATCGAGCGCTCGTTGTCGCTCGACGCTATGCCGAGACGAAAGCCGCGAGCATGAAGGCGTCGAAAGAAGGCCGACAGATCCGTCACCGGCACGGAAAACTCGGCGGCGTTGGAGAAGAGCTCATCGAGCTTGATCGTCAGTTCGGCGGCATCAATCCCGGAACCGGCCGCCACCAGCCCATCGGCGATCTGCCGGGTGTTTCCTGCCGCCAGCAGACTGTCGGGAACGATATGGCCAGTTGCCGGATCCATGCCGCATGCTGACAACAGGCGATCGGCGAGCTGCGGATCGCCTTCGGACGCAATCCGCGCCAGTTCGAGGTTCACCGGCAGCCAGCTCTCGTCGTAGTCGAGAAGCGTGCCGTCCTTGTCGAAGAGAATGCCTTTGATCGCCCGCATGCCAACCTGCTTTCAGCGTTGTACCGCCGTCTTCGGCAGTAATCTTGCCTTGACCGTCAGCGGGTTGATGTAGGGTTCCAGTCCCTTCACCGTCGCCGTCAGTGCTCCACGCATTTCTTGCACAGCCACGATGCCGGCCTCGATCATATTGCGGCGCGCCTGGTCGTTGCTCAGCAAATAGTGCACGCCCTTTGCAAGCATTTCGGTGTCGCGAACCATGCGCGCGCTGCCGCGGCGAGCGAGCGCATGGTAGGCCTCGCGGAAATTCTGGACATTGCTGCCCGACAGGACGGCGCAGCCGAGCATGGCGGGTTCCAGGGGGTTCTGTCCTCCCTCGGCAAACAGCGAACGGCCGACGAACGCCACTTCCGTCAGGCGCAGATAGAGCCCCATCTCGCCGATCGTGTCACCCAGGAAAACATCGACGTCAGGCGACAGGATATCCTCGCGCGTGCGACGGGCGACTTTGAGGCCCTGCTTGACGAGTTCCTCCTCGACGGCGTCGGCGCGTTCGGGATGACGCGGCACGATGATCGTCAACTGACCGTCGCGCTCCTTCAGCGTGCGATGGACGATACCGGCCGCCTTTTCCTCACCGTCGAACGTGGATATCGCAGCCCAGGTCTTTCGCTCGCCGATCTGCTTCTTGTAGCGGGCGAAAACAGCCGCCTCATAAGACGGCGCATCGGTATCGACCTTCAGGTTGCCCGACATGATCACCTGGCGGGCGCCGAGATCGCGAAAACGCTCCGCATCCACATCCGACTGCGCGATGACGAGAGCCAGATTTTCGAACAGCGCTTCGGCAAGAGATGGCCGGCGGCCCCATCTATCGAAAGAACGATCCGACATGCGGGCATTGACGAGGATCTGCGGAATACGGCGCCGTCCAAGCTCCAGTACAGTCGCCGGCCAGATTTCGGACTCGGCAATGATGGCGCAATCGGGTTGCCAGTAGCTCAGGAAGCGGCTGACAGCCGGCTTCAGATCGAGCGGCACGTACTGATGGATTGCCTCGTTGCCGATACGCTCGGCGGCAAGTTTCGCTGACGTGACGGTACCGGTCGTCAAAATGACGTGAATGTCGCGGCGCCGGATTTCCCGGATCAGCGGAATGACGGCATTCATCTCGCCGACGCTTGCCGCATGAAACCATACAAGCGGTCCTGCAGGCCGGTCGGCGCTCGCATAGCCGGAGCGCTCCAGCCGGCGGGCGCGCTCTTCCTTGCCCTTGGCGGCACGATACGCCAGATACCCGCCGACAAACGGGGAAAACAGCATCCCCGCAGTCTGATAGACGCCCAGCGCTACCCGCGCCATGCGACCGCTCATCTGACATGTCTCCGATCAAGGATGATCGACATGAACCCATTCCCAATTATCGTTGCGGCCGGAATGACCGATCAGTTTGTTCAGAATGCGTCAGCAGCCGCCTCGGCGACCAGGAGCAGTTCGCCGCGATCTGCGCTTATTTGCCGGTCCTGTCTTCCGGATCCAGCAGGCGATGCATATGGACAATAAAATAACGCATGTGCGCATTGTCCACAGTGGACTGCGCCTTAGACTTCCAAGCCGTCAATGCGGAGGCGTAGTCCGGGAAAATACCGACAATATCCAGGCCGCTGAGATCGCGGAACTGGACGTCGTCAAGACTCTCCAGTTCACCGCCAAAAACGAGGTGCAACAGCTGCTTCTTCTCACCGGAATTCGTCATCGTAGTCTCTTTCCTTGTCTGCTCCTCCGCCGCTTCATCTGAGGGATTTTGACGAAAACGTCAACTGCCTCATCGCGCGCCGACGTGCGTTATCAAGTCGTTCAGACGCTGCCGGGAAGCGGCACAAAGTTCGCCGTGGCGGACCTCCGCCTTGTTGTAGACGAGATCGTTTCCATCGAGATCGACGAGACCTCCGCCTGCCCGCTCCAAAATGAGATCGGCTGCAGCAAGATCCCAGTCGTGCGAATTGCGCTTGACGAAGGTTCCGTCGATACTGCCGTCGGCCACCATTGCAATGCGATAGGCAAGCGAGGGCACGTGCCTGACGCGCTCGATCCGGCGCCGCAGCATCTCCGGAAATCCGCTGAGTACGTCTTCGGCGATGGCGAAACGTGCGGGCGTTTCCAGCGCCGATGCCGATACCGTGATAGGTTTGCCGTTCTTCAGCGCCACACCGCCCGCCGTCGCTTCGTAAAACTCATCCAGAGCAGGCGCGTACAGTACGCCGGCGACCGGCCGGCCGCGATGGACAACGGCGACGCTCACGCACCAGAGGGTCTGGCCAGCCAGAAACGCCCGGGTACCGTCGATCGGATCGATGATGAACAGCGTTGCCCGGGAGAGCCGTTCTTGATTGTCGTCCGTCTCCTCGGAAAGCCAGCCGTAGTCCGGGCGCGCGGTGCGAAGGATGGCCTGAAGCGTTTCGTTGGCGGCAAAATCGGCGGCGCTGACGGGGGATCTGCCCTCGTTCTTCCACCACACCTCCGGCGACCGGTTGAAATGGCTGAGAGCGACGGCGCCCGCCTGCCTTGCAGCGTCAGCGATCAATTCCAGATCGCTCTGCCAGCGGGCCATATCCACGTCGCTCATTCCTTCAATCCAATCCGTCAGCGGCCCGCAAGCGTCATGCCTTCGATCGCGAGCGTCGGCGCAGCGACCCCATACTTGCGGTCGATGTCGTTTGCCGGCGTCACCCGCATGAACATGTCTTTCAGGTTTGACGCAATCGTAACCTCCGAAACGGCAAAGGTCAGTTCACCGTTTTCGATCCAGAAGCCAGTGGCGCCGCGGCTGTATTCGCCGGTAATCATGTTGACGCCCTGGCCGATCAGCTCGGTGACGTAGAAACCGTTCCCGACGCTGCGGATCAGATCCTCGGGCGACACCATGCCTGGCTCAAGCGCAAGGTTCGTCGACGCAGGCGTCACCGCGTTACCGCCGCGCACGCCGCGTCCATTGGTTTCCATCCCGATTTCGCGCGCCGTCGATGTCGACAGGAACCAGTGCTTCAGCATGCCGTCCTCGATCATCACCAGCCTCTCGCCGGAGATGCCTTCGCCATCAAAGGGACGTGACGACGGACCGCGCACGATCAACGGGTCATCTGTGATCGACAGCCCCGCCTTGAGGACCTGCTGGCCCATCCTGTCACGCAGGAAGCTCGTCTTACGGGCAACCGAGGCGCCGTTGATTGCACCTGCGATGTGGCCGACGAAGCCGCGGGCAACACGCGGATCGAAGATCACGGTGACGTCCTTGCCGGTATCGACCTGACGCGGGTTAAGACGCTTGATCGCCCGCTCGCCGGCACGCCGGCCGATATCGGACGCATCGTCCAGCTCGGCGAAATAGATGCGGCTGTCAAAATCGTAGTCGCGCTCCATGCCAGTACCCTCGCCCGCAATGACGCTGACAGAGCGACCGAAGCGAGACGCCATGTAGCTGCCCTCGAAGCCGTGCGAGGTGACGAGAACGAGGCCGCCCGTGCCGGCAGACGCGCCGGCGCCGGACGAATTGGTGACGCCCTTGACCGCCAGCCCTGCGGCCTCGGCCGCAAGAGCGGCCTCCGCCAGTTGATCGGACGACACCTCGGTCGTGTCGAGCAACTGCAGGTCGGGATAGGACGTCGCGAGCTTGTCCTCATCAGCGAGGCAGGCGAACGGGTCTTCCGGCGATACCTTGGCCATGGCAACGGCACGCTCAGCAAGGGCGGAAAGATCAAAGCCCGGATTGGCGGAAACACTCGCAACGCGCTTGCCGATGAAGACGCGCAGCGAGAAATCGTCGCTTTCGGACGATTCCGTTCCCTCCACCTTGCCAAGGCGCACGCTGACTGATTGCGAGCGGGAGCGCACGACGACCGCATCGGCGGCGTCGGCTCCTGCCTTCTTCGCGAGGTCGATCAGCTGGCTAGCGCGGGAAAGAAGCGTCGAGGAGTCGATTTTAGAGGACATGATTTGGCCTTTCCTTCGCGTTCCATTTATTGTGCGCTACGGAAAGCATCAAGGCCGGGAGCGCCGATTCTTTTCAGTCCTGCTTGCGCCGCCTTCCCACCGAGAAAGAATGCCGCACCATGTCCGAGCCGAACGCGATTTTTACTGAAACGATCATGCTGCTCGGCGGCGCCGTCGTATCGGCACCGATCTTCAAGCGGCTTGGGCTTGGAACGGTGCTCGGCTACCTCGCAGCCGGGATCGTGATCGGTCCCGTCTTTCATGGACTTACGGACGGCGAGCAGATCCTGAACGTCGCCGAGCTTGGCGTCGTCTTCCTGCTGTTCATCATCGGCCTGGAGCTGAAACCAAGTCGCCTGTGGCAGATGCGGCGCGACATTTTCGGGCTCGGAACCGCCCAGGTGGGGGTGACCGGGCTACTGCTGACGCTGCTGGCCCATCTTTCCGGCATTCTCGACTGGCGGGGGAGCATCATCGCCGGCTTCGGACTTGCGCTCTCCTCCACCGCTTTCGCGATGCAGATTCTCGACGACCAGGGCGAGGTGAACTCGCGGTACGGCCAGCGCTCCTTCTCGATGCTTCTGTTCCAGGATCTGGCCATCGTGCCGTTGCTGGCGCTGATCAACATTCTCGACACCAGCAAGGGGCACGGCGCGCCGATTCTCGATTTCGCCCTGGCGATCGGCGCCATCGGCGCGATGGTCGTCATGGGCCGATACCTGCTGACGCCGCTTTTTCAGGTCATCGCCCGCACCGGAGCGCGCGAGGCGATGATCGCGGCCGCGCTCTTCGTGGTCATGGGGTCGGCGAGCCTGATGCAGTTTGCCGGTCTCTCGATGGCCATGGGTGCGTTTCTTGCCGGCGTGATGTTGGCGGAATCCTCCTATCGGCACGAGCTGGAGGCCGATATCGAGCCCTTCCGCGGTGTGCTGCTTGCCATTTTCTTCATTGCCGTCGGACTGTCGCTTCATCTGGACGTGCTTTGGGACAATGCATTCCTCATCGTCGTCACGGTGCCTGTCATCATGACCGCAAAAGGAATCGTCATCTATGCTCTCTGCCGCTTGACCGGCTCCTCCCGCGACGATGCGATCCGTATCGCCTTCCTGTTGCCGCAGGGCGGCGAATTCGGCTTCGTGCTGTTTTCTGCAGCGGGCGCAGCCGGCCTGATGCCTTCGAGCACGTCATCCCTGCTGATCGCGATCATCACGCTCTCCATGGCGCTCACGCCGATCGGCGTCATATTGTCGAAAAGGTTGCTGAAGGGGGAGGAACGGGAACAGATCGACGAGGATTTCGCGGGGGCCGGCGCCGATGTCCTGATGGTCGGGTTCTCCCGCTTCGGGCAGATCGCGGCACAGATACTGCTAGCCGGCGGGCGTGCGGTAACCGTAATCGACGTTTCCGCCGACCGTATCCGCCAAGCCTCATCCTTCGGCTTCCGCATATATTTCGGCGACGGCACCCGCAAGGACGTGTTGCGGGCCGCCGGCATCGACCATGCCAAGATCGCCGTAGTCTGCACGCAGAAGCGCGAAGTCACCGACAAGATCGTGGAACTCGTGAAGGCGGACTACCCGCACGCGAAGCTCTTCGTGCGCTCCTTTGACCGCATCCATTCGATTGCACTGCGCAACCTCAACGTCGACTACGAACTGCGCGAGACGCTGGAATCCGGCTTGCTGTTCGGGCGGCGGACGCTGGAAGCGCTCGGAATCAGTGAAACTGACGCCTACGAGATCGGCGAGGATATCCGCCGCCGCGACGAACAGCGCCTGGTGCTGCAGGTCTCGCAAGGATTGCAGGCGGGACGCGATATGCTGTTCTCGCAACCGGTCAAGCCCGAGCCGCTGATGAAGCCCAAACGCCCTGCAGACTTCGATGATGATGATCTTCTGGCCGGCACCGCAGAAGCGACAGCGGACGCCTAGGGCATTGCCGCCTTTCTCCGAAAAGCGAAAGCCCTCTAGCCTTTTTCCACGCAATTCCGAACGCTGGAATTGCTCTAAGCCCTGAGGCGCGCTTCGATCTCACGATCAATCGCATATTTCAGCTCGTCCTTGACGCCGACCGACATGGTGAGAACGTCTCTCGCCTTCAGGAAATCCATGACGCCAGTGCGTCCGACCGCGGGGCGTAGAAAGATATGCGGCGGCTGCAGCCTGAGCTTCAGCGAGATTGCGGTCTGCATCATCAATTGGCCAGAGCCGAATATACTTTCCATGCGGTTCGGGATGTGGGTTCCATCACCTTCGGGTGCGCCGACCACATCGATGCCTATGACGATATCCGCACGATCCATCAGGCATTCGTAAGGGACCGGATTGCTGATGCCGCCATCGATCATCACACGCCCATGCAGGCGAACCGGCATGAAGACGGCGGGTATGGCGGACGATGCGGCAAGCGCCGGGAAAAGCTCACCCTTATTCACAAGCACTTCGGCCTGACCGTAATAGTCAGTCGCCGTCACAGTCATCGGGATAGTGAGATCCTCGAAGCGCTCGGGCAATTCGGCAGGCAGGAAAGCCTTGAGGATGCGCTCCAGGTTGAACTGACCAATGCGAACCCCGTTGGCGACAGCGTCGCGCACCGTTTGCGGACGAAGCCCCCAGAGCCGGCTGACGACCGCCCCCTTGTTGCCTACAGTCATCAGCGCATGCTCGCGGATGGCGGCACCGGTCATCCCGGCCGCCATGCCGGCGCCCATGATCGCGCCGATCGAGGAGCCCGATATCGCAACTGGGCGAATTCCGAGCTCGTCAAGGGTTTCGATAACGTGGATGTGCGAGAGGCCACGAGCACCGCCACCGCCGAAGGCGACGGCAATTCTCGGCAAGGACGACCCACCCGGCGCTTCTTGTGTGGCAGGCACCCCGGTACTGGTCATCTCGGCCTGCTGCACCTCTACCCCCACGACGGTCCGCTATTTACTGAGGCTGATAGCGGAAGAAATGAACCCTGGTATCGCCGAAAATGCGGCTTTCCAGGAAGACATACGAAGGATCGACAGAAACGGCAACGTCGGCGCGTTCTTCGAGCACGGCAATTGCACCTGGCTCCAGCCAGCCACCTTTTGCAGCGGTTGCCATCGCCTTTTCACCGAGGCCCTTGCCATAAGGCGGGTCGGCGAAGAGCATCTGGAACGGCTCCAGATTGCCGACGCTGCCGAGATCTGTTGCGTCGCGTCTCAAGATGCGCGTCTTGCCGTGGAGGCCGAGCGCATCGATGTTTTCCCAGAGTAGCGCCCTGCCCTCGACGCTGTTTTCGACGAACAGTGCGTGACGGCAGCCGCGCGATACGGCCTCAAGGCCGACGGCGCCGGTGCCGGCAAACAGGTCCAGTATCCGGGTGCCATCAACGCATTCCGAATAGGCATGGCTCAAAATATTGAACAGGCTCTCACGCGTCCGGTCGGCAGTCGGCCGGATGTCATTTGACTTTGGTACGGCGAGCGGCCGTCCGCGAAACTCACCGCCGACGATCCGCACCGCGCGTCATTCCCTTCCCTTTAGGTCCACCACGCGACGGCCCGCCCCCAGGCTTGCCACCGCCACTCGGCCGGTCGCCCGCAGGTTTACCGGAGAAACTCTTGGCCCCACCGGGCTTGCCGCCGAAGCTCTTGCCACGCGGCTTGTCGCTGTAGGGCCGGGCGCCCTGGGGCCCGTCACCGGCCGGACGCTCGGAGCGTGCTTCGCCGGAAAAGCTCTTGGCGCGCGGACGCTCGTCGCCCTCAGCACGCGGGCGGCGCGGCTTGTCGCCGAAGGGGCGTGCGGGACGATCGCCAGCCTCCTCGCGCGGCTTGCGGTCCCCGCGGGGTTTGTCACCAAAGGGACGATCACCACGAGCCGGGCGATCACCGGCCGGACGCTCAATGCGTGCCGGACGATCACCATAAGGTCTGTCGCTACGTGCCGGACGATCACTGCGGGCAGGACGGTCGGCATAGGAACGGGGACGATCGCCACCCTCTTCGCGCGGCTTGCGATCGCCGCGGGGCTTGTCGCCGAACGGCCGGTCACCGCGCGCCGGGCGCTCCCCGGCTGGCCGGTCGCCACGGGGAGGACGGTCGCCATATGGTCTGCCTCCACGGGCGGTACGATCGCCAGAGGGGCGGTCGCCGCGAGGCGGACGGTCGCCGAAAGGCTTGTCGCCCCGCGCGCCACGATCGCCAGATGGGCGATCGCCGGGGCGCTTGCGGCCACCCTCTTCCTTGCTGACTTCGCTGGAACGGATCCACTCGCCTTCGTCATCGCGTGCGCGGTTGATCTGGACGCGCGGACCGGTGTCGTCGTGGCGGGTCGGCTGCGGCTTGGCGCGGCCGGGCTTCTCGCCTCGCTTGAGCGCGGTCTGGGCATTCTTTTCGGCCTTGGCGGCGGCCTTCTCGCCCAGCGGGCGGGCGCCTGGCGCCATCCAGACGTTGGCGTTGCGGCGGCTGCCGAGCGCCGGGCGCTTGGGACGGTCGTCTTCCTTCCGCGGGCCATCGCGGCCACCACCATCGCGGCGATCATCGCGCTTGGTGTCGAGGCGGCTCAAGGCGCGTTCGCGCTTGTCTTCAGGCTTCCAGGAGCGCTCGCGGCGTTCCGGCTTGGCCTCAACCTCTTCTTCGGCGGCAACAGCCGGCGCATTGTAGATCGGCGCGTCGAAATTGGCCTTGGCATCCTCGATCAGGCGGGGGCCGAGCTGGTCGCGCAGCGTGCGACCGCGCACCTCGACAACCTCGCGTTCCGGCAGATCACCGAGCTGGAAGGGTCCGTATGAAATGCGGATCAGGCGGTTGACGTCGAGGCCGAGCGCGCCGAGCACGTTCTTGATCTCGCGGTTCTTGCCTTCGCGAAGGCCCATCGTCAGCCAGACGTTGGAGCCCTGCGTGCGGTCGAGCGTCGCTTCGATGGCGCCATAGAGCACGCCGTCGACGGCGATGCCGTCCTTCAGCTTGTCGAGTGCATCCTGGTCGATCTCGCCGTGGGCGCGCACGCGGTAGCGGCGCAGCCAGCCCGTCGTGGGCAGTTCCAGCGCGCGGGCAAGGCCACCGTCGTTGGTGAGCAGCAGCAGGCCTTCGGTATTGATATCGAGACGTCCGATCGACATGACGCGCGGCAGATCGTCCGGTAGATTGTCGAAAACGGTCGGGCGGCCCTCCGGATCGGAGTTGGTGGTCACGAGGCCTGCCGGCTTGTGATAGAGCCAGAGGCGCGTGCGCTCAATGCCGCGGATCGGCATGCCGTCCACTTCGATCCTGTCCTCGAGCGTCACGTTGACAACAGGCGTGTCGAGAAGCTTGCCGTTCAGCGTGACGCGGCCTTCCATGATCATGCGTTCGATATCGCGGCGCGAGGCAACGCCGGCGCGCGCCATCACCTTGGAGATGCGTTCCGCCTTGGAGTCGCTATCGGTCGTGCTCGCCTCGGTCCTGGCGACCGTCTTTGGGGGCTTTGCGCCGGATTTCGGAGCGTCATCGCGCGAAGATGGCTTGCCGCCAGGCCGTTTTGGCTTGTCTTTGAATGTCATTTGTTGTTTGCCTGCCTTTTGGGCCTGTCTATCAGGTCGCGCCCCTGCGGTTAAGTGGAAATTGTCGAGTCGTGAAGACAAATCAATTTATGGATCTGGCGCTCGATGAAGCGCGTGCCGCGGGCGAGCGCGGCGAGGTGCCGATCGGCGCCGTGCTGGTATTCGACGGCGCCGTAGTCGCACGCTCCGGCAACCGCACGCGCGAGCTGAACGACGTCACCGCCCATGCGGAAGTCGCGGTCATCCGAAAGGCCTGCGAATCGCTCGGCCAGGAACGACTGACGGGCGCCGACCTCTACGTGACGCTGGAGCCGTGCACGATGTGCGCGGCCGCCATTTCGTTCGCCCGGATCCGCAGGCTCTACTACGGAGCGGAAGACCCGAAGGGTGGCGCTGTCCACAACGGCATACGCTTCTTTGTGCAACCTACATGTCACCATGCACCAGATGTCTACTCAGGCCTGCAAGAAACCGTGTCTGCGGATATCCTGCGGACATTCTTTATGCAGAAGAGATAGATGATGCAGAAGAGATAGATGCCATGACGTTGCTTGCCTACATCGTCGCCGCCATGCTCGCACTGGCGGGTTTTGCCTACGTCAAGATCGCACGCGACAGTCGGTCCGTGCCGATTTAATGGTGTCTGTCCGGGAAAGTAAACTGGTCCCGCGCCGCGTGCGCTGGCTTTCGCCTCCATACCGATGCGGGCGATCGCGCTGATGGCGGTCCTTGCTGCTACCGGGGCCGGGTATACCAGGGATATCGGGCTGGTGGGCATTCTGCTGTTCGCGTGCCAAGCCCTGCACATTGTGCCCGTTTCCAGCTGGTCAAAACGAAAACGGGGCTTACGCCCCATTCGATCCGACTACTGAAGAAGATTCCACCACTGCTTGCCGGAGCCGGCAACGGCAGCTTCCTTCTTCTTCTTCTTCTGCTTCTTGAGTTCAGGTTCGCCGAGATCGTCGAGCTTCGAAGGATCGTCGGCCTGGCGGTACTCCGTCGGCGGATCGGAAATGGAGCGGCGCTGATCGAGATAGGCACCCTTCTGGATGGCGCGCGCCTCGCGGAAGGCCTCGGTCTGTGCCTGAGTTGTGCGGCGGCCGCCTTCGATTGCGTTGCTTGCCAGCGGCGAGCGGAAGCTCGACTTATCGCTGTTGTCGTCCGCATCCTTGACCAGGCGCGCGCGGGTTTCTTCCGGCGATTCGATCCACTGCGGATTATCCTTGCTGGCGATCGATTGTTGCGGCTCGACCAGCGTTTCCTTAGCGGCTGTGGAAGGCAGCACCAGAGCCGGGCGCGGCGTATATTTCACGCCTTTGTTCTTCGGTTCGGAACCGGTGATCGAGGTCGACTGGCCGATGTCGTCCGTCAGCTGCTGGAACGCCGTCTTGTCTGTGCCGTAGCGCGGGCCGCTGGTGCAGCCTGACATCATCGAGCTGCCTGCCATCGCAACAGTCAGGCAGAAGCCCAAATGGAACCAACGCTTCGGTAACATGAAAACCCTTCCAGCAATGCCGGTGCAATCATTGCCCAAAAAACCGGACAATCGTCCCCCTGACGGAAAAATCCGGCCATTTTCAGGCAGCTTTTACCGGATGGACCACGAATGCGCAATTCACCCGGTAATATTCTTCAGTTTTGCACCGCTAGTTCACGAAGTGCCGCCGCATCGCGGGCAGAGACGTCCGGATAATCGGCATCGGATCCGACATCGGTCGTGATCCGCCACGAGCGTGCGCACTTCGTACCTTCGGCAAGGTTCGGCTCGACGCTCACCTGCGGAACGTCGGAAAGACGGAACGCATCGGCCGGGCCTTCGGCGCCGTCGATCGAGATGCCCGAGGTAATGCAGATCTCCTCGAAGTCCTGACCTTCCAGTGCCTTGAGCAGCGCAGGATCCGCGATGTGCACCACTGGGGCGGCTTCAAGCGACGAGCCTATGCGCTTGTCCTTGCGTTCGATTTCGAGCGCACCCGTGACAACGGTGCGCACGGCCCGGATCTTCTTCCACTTCTCCGCCAGCGCCTCGTTCTTCCACTCCGCCGGAATGGCCGGGAACTGCTCGAGGTGGACGGAAACCGCCGACGGGTTGCGCGACAGCCATGCCTCTTCCGTCGTGAAGGGCAACATAGGTGCCAGCCAGGTTACCATGCAATCGAAGATCGTGCGGATGACATGCAGGCTGGCGCGGCGACGCAGGCTCGACGGCGCATCGCAGTAGAGCGCATCCTTTCGAATATCGAAGTAGAAGGCCGAGAGCTCGACGTTGGCAAAGTCGATGAGCGCGCGGGCGATCTTCTTGAAGTCGAAGGCGTCGTAGTTTTCGCGTACCAGCTGGTCGAGTTCTGCCAGACGATGCAGCATCAGCTGCTCCAGTTCAGGCAGATCGCCGAGCGCGATGACTTCGCCCTTGTCGTGCGCGAGCGTGCCGAGCATCCAGCGGATGGTGTTGCGCAGCTTGCGATAGGCGTCGACATTGGTCTGGATGATCGTCTTGCCGACGCGCAGGTCGTCCGCATAATCCGAGGTCATGACCCACAGACGCAGGATGTCGGCGCCGGCGTCCTTCATGATTTCCTGCGGCGACGTGACGTTGCCCTTGGATTTCGACATTTTCTCGCCCTTCTCGTCCATGGTGAAGCCATGAGTGAGGACGGCGTTGTAAGGTGCGCGACCGCGGGTGGCAGCCGATTCCAGCAGCGAAGAGTGGAACCAGCCGCGATGCTGGTCGGAGCCTTCGAGATAGAGATCGGCCGGCCATTTCAGGTCAGGGCGGTCTTCCAGCGTGAAGGTGTGGGTGGAGCCCGAGTCGAACCAGACATCGAGAATGTCCATGACCTGCTTCCAGGCCTCATTCGACTTCTTGCCGAGGAAGCGTTCGCGCGCACCTTCGGCAAACCAGGCATCGGCACCTTCCTTCTCGAAGGCTTCGAGGATCCGGGCGTTGACCTCGTCGTCCTGAAGGATCTCGCCCTGCTCGTCGACGAACACGCAGATCGGCACGCCCCACGCCCTTTGACGCGACAGCACCCAATCCGGGCGTCCTTCGATCATGGCGCGCAGGCGGTTCTGGCCGGCAGCGGGCACGAAGCGGGTGTCGTCGATGGCGTTAAGCGCACGAGAGCGCAAGGTTGTGCCGTCGGCAAGGTTCTTGTCCATGTAGACGAACCACTGCGGCGTGTTGCGGAAGATGACCGGCTTCTTCGAGCGCCACGAATGTGGATAGGAGTGCTTCAGGCGACCGCGGGCGAAGAGGTTTTCCGCACCGATCAGCGCCTTGATCACCAGATCGTTGGCGTTGCCCTTCTTTCCGTTATCATCCATGACACGACCGCCCTCGAAGCCGGGGGCGTCAGCAGTGTAGAAACCGGCGTCGTCGACGGTGAAGGGGATCTTCGACGAGATGCCGCGCGCTTCGAGGGTGCGGGCTCCCGCCGTCCAGGCGTCAAAGTCTTCGCGGCCGTGGCCGGGGGCCGTGTGCACGAAGCCGGTACCGGCGTCGTCGGTGACGTGGTCGCCGTCGAGCAGCGGAACCTTGAAGTCGTAGCTGAGGGAGGCCAGCGGGTGGGCGCAGGTGATCGCAGCAAGATCATCAGCCGACACATCGCGCAGGCGCTTGAACTGCAGCTTGGCCTTGGCAAAGGACTCTTCCGCCAGCTTGTCGGCGAAGATCAGCTTTTCGCCGGGTCGCGGACCGAAGTCGTTTTCGGCGGCCGCTACCTCGTAGAGCCCGTAAGAAACGCGCGACGAATAGGCGATCGCACGGTTGCCGGGGATCGTCCACGGGGTTGTGGTCCAGATGACGATGGAGGCGTCGCCGAAAGCCGCAGGACCTTCAACGACTGGAAATTTTACCCAGATCGCGTCACTCTCGACATCATGGTACTCGACTTCGGCTTCGGCTAGCGCCGTGCGCTCGACGACCGACCACATGATCGGCTTGGAGCCGCGGTAGAGCTGACCGGTCTTTGCGATCTTCAGCAGTTCTCCGGCGATGCGCGATTCCGCGTGGAAGTTCATCGTCGTGTAGGGATTGTCGAAATCGCCCTCGATGCCGAGTCGCTTGAACTCCTCCGCCTGGATCTTGATCCAGCCGGCGGCGAAGTCGCGGCATTCTTGGCGGAATTCGTTGACCGGAACCTCGTCCTTGTTCTTGCCCTTCTCTCGGTACTTTTCCTCGATCTTCCATTCGATCGGAAGACCGTGGCAGTCCCAGCCGGGCACGTAGTTGGCGTCGAAGCCGCGCATCTGGAACGAGCGGTTGATGACGTCCTTGAGGATCTTGTTCAGCGCGTGGCCGATATGGATGTTGCCGTTGGCATAGGGAGGGCCATCGTGCAGCACGAATTTTTCGCGTCCGGTGGCGGACGCGCGGAGCTTCTTGTAGAGACCCATCTGCTGCCAGCGGGCAACCGTTTCCGGCTCCTTCTGCGGCAGGCCGGCGCGCATCGGGAAATCGGTTTCGGGCAGATAGAGGGTCTTCGAGTAGTCGATCTTTTCGGCTGTATCGGTCATGTCTAGCAATCGTCTCTGGCGCCTCGGGATGGGCGCAACGGGCTTGAAAATGTTTGGCGACGGAGGCGCTCGTTTGCCGAGCGCCAAAAACCCGGACCTTCCGGCCGCTTAGCGCGCGCGGAAGGCCGGGCCGATAATTCGTATCGTGATCGCCAGCCGGAATTTACTCATCGCGCCGGTTCATAGGCGCTTTTGGCGCGAAAAGGAAGAGGGAATTGGGTTTGAAACCGGTGGCTGAAGAAGTCTGAAAGTCACGGAAAACAGATCCTGCGATCCAGCCTGCCAAGCGGCTGTACGCCTGAAAGGAGCGCCCTAGCCTCCTCCTCGTCAAGCTTGATCTGCCTGACCAGCGGCTCAAGGCCGTCGAATTTCAACTCCGGGCGGAGAAAGCCGAAGAAGGACACGCAACAGATCTGGCCGTAGAGATCGCCGCTGAAATCGAAAAGATAGGTTTCGAGAAGCGGCGCGCCGGTGTCGGTCACGGTCGGGCGCCGGCCGTAGCTCGCCACCGCATCGTGGAGGGTGCCGTCGGCCAGACGGAAGCGGACGGCGTAGATGCCGGCTCTCAGCTCGACTTCCGGCGGCAAGCGCATGTTGGCGGTCGGGAAGCCGAGCTGCCGTCCGAGTTTTTCGCCGTCGATCACCTCAGCCTCGACGGTATAGTGATAGCCGAGCATGGCAGCGGCCTCGCTGACATCTCCGTCCTTCAGCCGTTCGCGGATGCGACTAGATGACACGACGTCGGCGTTCTCGTCGCGAAACGCATCGATCAGCGTCACGCCGAAGCCGTATCTGCTGCCGGCATCCATTAGGAACGCGGGACCGCCCTCGCGTCCGCGGCCGAAGTGGAAATCAACGCCGGTGACGACTTCCGACGCACCCAGCCAATCCGTGAGGATCGAATGGATAAAGTCTTCGGCGGAACGCTGGGAGAACGCGAGGTCGAAGGGGTACTCGATGACAGCATTGAACCCCATGGCCTCAAGAATGCGCGCGCGCAGCCGAGCGGGTGTGATGCGGAAGACAGGGTTTTCCGGTCGGAAGACGGTGCGCGGATGCGGCTCGAACGTCAGCACGAGCGCCGGGACACCGCGCTCTTTGGCAATATACAGGGCTCTGTCCAGCACCGATTGGTGGCCGCGATGGACGCCGTCGAAATTGCCGATGGCGATGACGCCGCCACTCAGATGGGCGGGCAATGGGTCGCGGGTTTCGTTACGGTGAAAGACGGTCATCGGCTGGCTTTTCTTATGCATGGGCTCTTATATCAGGCGGGGCATCCACCACTTCGGCGTCGCTCTTTCGCGCTCCAGGTAGGCTGTGAGGATCGCCTCGTCGGCCTCCCCATTCAACGTGTACTCCTTTGCATGGATGCCGCCGCTGATATAGAGGAGATCAAGGCCGTAATCGAGAGCGCCGCGCACGTCAGTCGGCATGCCGTCACCGATCGCCAGAACGCGCTCCAGCGGAAAATCGCCATGCACTTGTCGGGCAACGGAGAGAACCGCCTCATAGATCGGCGTGTGCGGCTTGCCGGCAATGCGGGTCTCGCCGCCAAGCTGCGTGTAGTAGGCCGCCATGGCGCCTGCGCAGGGAATGATGCGGTGGCCGCGCTCGACAACGAGATCGGGATTTGCGCAGATCATCGGCACATTGCGCGCCCGAAAATCCGTCAGCATCTCGGTGTAGTTTTCCGGGGTTTCCGTCTCGTCGTCGAAGAAGCCGGTGCAGACGACGCTATCGGCTTCCCTGGCGTCGACGCGTTCCACGCCGAGGCCTTCGATAAGGGCCACATCGCGCTCCGGGCCGAGCAGAAAGACCTTCCTGGGGCCGTCCGCAATCAGGCGGCGGGTCACGTCGCCCGACGTCACGATCCGGTCATAGGCACCGTCCTGGATTCCGATCTGCTGAAGCTGTGTCACCACCTGCGGCGCAATGCGCGGAGAATTGGTGATGAGGACAACCGTCAGGCCCTCGCCGCGGGCGGCCTCGAGCGCCGCAGCGGCTTTCGGGAAGGGGTCGATGCCATTGTGCAGGACACCCCATACATCGCAGAACACCGCGTCGTACCGGCTGGTGATTTCCGCAAGGTTCTCGATCCGCTTGGCCATTCCGATTTCCCGATTTGCGTAGAGTGACGGCTGACATGGCAAAGGCATGGCGCGATGGCAAGGCATTTTGCGGTTGGCGGCTGCAAAAAAGTCCGCCGGACAGGCGTTACAGAAATATCTCGCTGGCCTTCACCAGCAGGCCGGTCAGCGCGCAAACCGCGAGGATCTTCACCATCCCGAGCTTGAAACGGAAGAGCAGCACAGAGGCGACAAGAAAAAGTCCTAGCGCGGCGACATCCAGTGTTCGCCATTCCGGGCAGGCGAGGCTGACCAGCGGCAGTCCCGCCCCTCGCGTCAGCAACGCAATACGTCCCACCTCGGCAAAGAGCACGTGCAGACCGAACCAGAGTGCCAGGTTGAGAATGACGCCGACGACGGCGGCCATAATCGCAGACATGGCTGCCGAAAGCGTCCCATTATCGCGCAGCTTCTCGATGAACGGGGCGCCGGCGAAGATCCAGATGAAGCTCGGAACGAACGTCGCCCACGCCGCAAGCGATGCGCCAAGCAGACCGCCCGCCAGCGGCGCCATGGCGATCGTGTTGCGGAACCCGGCAAGGAAGCCCACGAAGCAGAGCACCAGCACCAGCGGGCCCGGCGTCGTCTCGGCAAGCGCCAGACCATCCAGCATCTCGCTGGGCTTCAGCCAGGCGTATTGTCCGACAGCGACCTGCGCGACGTAGGACAGAACGGCATAAGCGCCACCGAAGGTGATGACCGCCATGTTGGAAAAGAAGACGAAGACCGCACCGAAAACGTTCGTCTCGCCGGTCAGCGTCTCGGCAATCAGGTCTGCCGGCCCATCCAGACTGCGCACAAGAAGCAGAGGCGACTGCCAGACAAGTATCCAGAACACGAGGACGAGGAGGGGCCTGGCGATGGAATGCGTCGTCAGCGGCGGAAAATAGGGGCGCCTTGCCACGTCCGCCGGCGGGTCGTTCCTTTGCTCATATCGCATCATCGCAAAGCCGGCAGCGCCCGCCAGGATCACGACGAGCGGAAACGGCAGGTTCAGGAGGAACAGCGCCAAGAACGAGACAGCTGCGATGTAGTAGTGAAAGCGGCTCTTCAGCGCCCGGCGTCCCAGCCTCAGCAGCGCCTCGATGACAATGGCGAGAACCGCGGCCTTGAGCCCGAAGAAGAGGGCCGAGAGCCAGGCCGCGTCCTGAAAATACGCGTAGAGGCCCGATAGCACCAATATGACGGCGAAGCCTGGCAGGACGAAGAGCAGCCCGGCCAGCAACCCGCCGCGGATACCGTGCATGAGCCAGCCGATGTAGGTTGCCAACTGCTGCGCCTCCGGTCCCGGCAGCAGCATGCAGTAGCTCAATGCGTGCAGGAACCGCTCTTCCGAGATCCAGCGCTTTTCCTCGACGATGACCTTGTGCATCAGCGCAATCTGGCCCGCAGGCCCGCCGAAGCTCAGACAGCCCATCTTTGCCCAAACGCGCGTTGCCTCCTGAAGCGACGGAGCCGCGACCACGTCATCGGCCGGGGTTATTTCATTCACGGTCTTTTGCCCCTCGCCCGGCCGTCGGCGCGATCGTGTTTTCTCGGCGCCGCGCTGTTCGATATCATTGGCATGGTTATGCGACAATCCCAACTTGCTGGCCCAATGCGATGGCAAGGAGACGGGCAGCTCGGCTGCGTCGCAGGATTTCCGTCACAGGGTTAATGCGGCGGAGCCGCCGATAAGCGATTGTTTGTCCGAGACTATCTGAAAACCTAGATGATTATTCGCGGGATCGGGCTTTTTGCCATCAAAAAGTTGCACAGCCGCCCTATTGAAAATTGCAACGTTATCCTTGACTCCCCTCCGTGCCATCCCTAAATGCAGGCCGCTAGCACTCACAACAGTCGAGTGCTAACATCCATCCGTGCGGGCCGTTTCGGCCCGCGAGTGTCATTTGATCGAGGGATTAGACAATGGCAAGCACCAACTTCCGCCCCCTTCACGATCGCGTCGTTGTTCGCCGCGTTGAGTCCGAAGCCAAGACCAAGGGCGGCATCATCATTCCCGACACCGCTAAGGAAAAGCCGCAGGAAGGCGAAATCGTCGCCGTCGGTTCCGGCGCCCGCGATGAGTCCGGCAAGGTCGTCGCTCTCGACGTCAAGGCTGGCGACCGCGTTCTGTTCGGCAAGTGGTCCGGCACCGAAGTCAAGATCGACGGCGAAGACCTTCTGATCATGAAGGAAGCCGACATCATGGGTATCATCGGCTAATAAGCTGACCGCCTTTCCGACATAGCCGACGGGTCTAAAACCCGGACAACTCGAATTCAGGAGTTTCAATCATGGCAGCTAAAGAAATCAAGTTTGGCCGCACCGCGCGCGAAAAGATGCTGCGTGGCGTCGACATTCTCGCTGACGCAGTGAAGGTAACGCTCGGCCCGAAGGGTCGCAACGTCATCATCGACAAGTCCTTCGGCGCTCCGCGCATCACCAAGGACGGCGTTTCGGTCGCCAAGGAAATCGAACTTGAAGACAAGTTCGAAAACATGGGCGCCCAGATGGTCCGCGAAGTCGCTTCGAAGACCAACGACATCGCCGGCGACGGCACCACGACCGCAACCGTTCTTGCCCAGGCGATCGTTCGCGAAGGCAACAAGGCTGTTGCAGCCGGCATGAACCCGATGGACCTGAAGCGCGGTATCGACCTCGCTGTTGCCGACGTCGTGAAGGATCTCCAGGCCAAGGCCAAGAAGATCTCCACCTCGGAAGAAGTCGCACAGGTCGGCACGATCTCCGCAAACGGCGACAAGCAGGTCGGTCTCGACATTGCTGAAGCCATGCAGAGGGTCGGCAACGAAGGCGTCATCACGGTTGAGGAAGCCAAGACCGCCGAAACCGAACTCGAAGTCGTCGAAGGCATGCAGTTCGACCGCGGCTACCTCAGCCCGTACTTCGTGACCAACCCGGAAAAGATGATCGCAGACCTCGAAGACGTCTTCATTCTCCTTCACGAGAAGAAGCTCTCGAACCTGCAGTCGATGCTCCCGGTTCTCGAAGCCGTCGTCCAGACCGGCAAGCCGCTCCTCATCATCGCTGAAGACGTCGAAGGCGAAGCTCTCGCGACCCTCGTTGTCAACAAGCTGCGCGGCGGCCTGAAGATTGCTGCTGTCAAGGCTCCTGGCTTCGGCGACCGCCGCAAGGCCATGCTCGAAGACATTGCAATCCTGACCGGCGGTACGGTCATCTCCGAAGACCTCGGCATCAAGCTCGAATCCGTAACGCTCGACATGCTCGGCCGTTCGAAGAAGGTTTCGATCTCCAAGGAAAACACCACGATCGTCGACGGCGCTGGCGCCAAGTCCGACATCGAAGGCCGCGTTGCACAGATCAAGGCTCAGATCGAAGAGACCTCTTCGGACTATGACCGCGAAAAGCTGCAGGAACGCCTTGCCAAGCTCGCTGGCGGCGTTGCCGTCATCCGCGTCGGCGGCTCCACGGAAGTCGAAGTCAAGGAAAAGAAGGACCGCATCGACGACGCCCTCAACGCGACGCGCGCTGCTGTTCAGGAAGGCATCGTCCCCGGCGGCGGTATCGCTCTTCTGCGCTCTTCGACGAAGATCACCGCCAAGGGTGTAAACGACGACCAGGAAGCCGGCATCAACATCGTTCGCCGCGCTCTGCAGTCGCTGGTTCGCCAGATCGCTGAAAACGCTGGTGACGAAGCTTCGATCGTTGTCGGCAAGGTGCTCGACAAGGACCAGGACAACTACGGCTACAACGCACAGACGTCCGAGTATGGCGACATGATCGTCATGGGCATCGTCGACCCGCTCAAGGTTGTTCGCACGGCTCTGCAGAACGCTGCTTCTGTTGCATCGCTGCTGATCACCACCGAAGCCATGATCGCCGAACTGCCGAAGAAGGATGCTCCTGGCGGCATGCCTGGCGGCATGGGCGGCATGGGCGGCATGGACATGATGTGAGACTAAGGTCTCGCATCTGACAGGTTCAGTTCAGGAAGGGGCGGTCTTCGGGCCGCCCTTTTCATTTTTCGATTCGTTCGCGCATCAACCAATTTACCGCCGTTTGCAGGTAAAACGTTTTATCAGACAGAGCGGAACGGTCCACCTGGGCACCAAGCTTGCGCCAGGCTTGCGATGGCGCGCTTTTATTCAACGCTGGATTTCTTCGAACTCGCATCGATTTGTGAGGATTGTCGGATATGCCCGCTGTTGTAATCGTTTTCAGTCCATCATTTTTTGGTTGTTTAGCGTTTTTTTCGAAAACCGGCGCGTTTTTGTCCAAGTGGCGCATTGCACAGACAAAACGTGGGCGTGCAAAAAGCCATTGCCGTTTGCGAAAAAAATCCTATAAATCCGCGCTGCGTTTGCCGCTTGGTTAGACAGCGAGAGTTCCTGTGTGCCAAGGCGATCTCTATCACACGGTGCCGACGTTAAACTCGGGACTAGATTTTCAATACATAAATTATAAGTTGTATATTTTTTCCGGAAGAACTGGACGCGGTGCCATCAAATAGGGACCGGTCGTCCATATATCTTTTTCCAACTCCCCCGAGCATGACGCACGGGTGGCATAGACCTGTCCATATTGTCGGGAGCGCAGCTGGGGAACGCTGCCCCCAAAATGGGGAAAAACTTGTTTAAGATCGCCAAGACCACTGCTAACGCACCGCTCATTACGGGATCGCTGGAACTCAACGACAACGACCCTGAGATGCTCGCTGAATTCTCCGTCGCTGAAACCTGGGTCGGGGATTTGTCCAGCGGCGTGATCAGTCTGAAGGAGCGCAGCGCCACGCTTCACGGATTGTCGACGTCGGAGTGTGGCCTTCTCAGCCTCATGCGCTGCTATGACCCGAGCGATCACAATCGAATCCTGGAGATCTTCGAGCAGGCGGCGACGCGGTCGGCTTCTTTCTGTTTTTCGACGACGATCACAATGCCGAATGGCTACCGTCAGCCGCTTTTCTGCATGGGCGCGTCCAGCGGCTACGAGGACGGCTATTGGGGCAGCATTCTTGGCATGTTCGTTTTTCCGCGCCTCAAGAACAATGTTGGCGGCGCTTTCGCACACCGCCAATAAGGCGCTTCGAGCAGAATGCCAGCCTCGACAAGGCGGCTTTCCTTGACTTGCCCGCGATCAGGCTGGACGCGGGGGCATGTTCAGCCCCGTTTCGCTGGCCGGCCGCGCGATGCAACGCCCCAGCCAATCCATGACAGCGGGGAATTTCGCGTAATCCAATACCTCCCTGCCGCCATAGAAAATGTCTGCGCCGCGGATCCAGGGGAAGGTGGCGATATCGGCAATCGTGTAGAGATCGCCCATGATCCATTGACGGCCCCGGAGCCTCTCCTCCAGAACCCCGAGGAGGCGTTTCGCCTCGTCGCGGTACCGCTCCATCGGGTAGGGATTGTTCGCGACCTTGTCGGCGGCGAACTTGTAGAAGTGGCCGAACTGGCCGAGCATCGGCCCGATGCCACCCATCTGGAAGAAAACCCACTGGATCGTTTCGTACCGGCCGGCCGCATCGGTCGGAATGAGCTTTCCGGTCGTCTCCGCGAGATAAAGAAGGATGGCCCCCGATTCAAAGAGGCCGATCGGCTTTCCGTCCGGTCCGTTGGGATCGATGATCGCCGGGATGCGGCCGTTCGGGTTGAGCGATATGAACTCCGGAGATTTTTGGTCATTGGTGCCGAACGAGATCAGATGCGCCTCGTATGGCAGGCCGAGCTCTTCAAGCGCGATCGAAACCTTCACGCCGTTTGGTGTCGGAAGCGAATAGAGCTGGATGATATCGGGATTGGCGTCCGGCCAACGGGTCGTGATCGGAAATGCGGAAAGGTCTGCCATCGTGTTCTCCGTGTTTCGGTGGCCGACCATAGAAGAGGGCGGCTGGCCGTGACAAGCAGCCTCCGCCCGGATTTGTTCGTTCAATAATAGCGAACAAAGTGTCTGCGTTCGTTTATCTTTCCACGACGGCAAAAAAAGGCGACAACGTGTCATCCGAGGTCGAGACAGTGCCGGGGGCACAAGACCTTAACCACATTCAACCGGAGACAACGTCCCATGTCGAATACCAATAACATCGCTATTCTCGTCGCCCGCGTCCTGCTCTCCTTCATGTTCATCATGGCGGGGTTCGGCAAGCTCACGGATCCCGCAGGTACGGCCGGCATGATCGCCGGTGCTGGCCTTCCGGCCTCTTCGGCTCTGGCCTATCTCGCCGGTGCCTTCGAACTGGTGACCGGCCTTGCGGTCCTGCTTGGCTACCAGACCAAGATCATCGGCTTTTTTCTGGCCGCATTCTGCATCTTCACGGCCCTGGTCTTCCACCTGCCAGCCGTCAACGTTCCTGATTTCCCGGCTGCAGCGAACGGCTGGATCAATGCACTTAACCAGATCATGGTCATGAAGAACTTCACGCTAGCTGGCGCCTACATCTTCCTCGCCATCGTCGGCCCGGGCATCTACTCGCTCGACGCTCGCCGCGGCGCATATGTTGCTGCCTAAGCGATAAGGGCTTCTTCCCAAGGACGAAACCCGCCGTTGCCCACGGCGGGTTTTTTGTGCTCTACTCGATTGGAAAAAGTCAGAGCACGGCGCGCACAGCTTCGATCAGCCGGGCGACGGAGGGTTCGTCCGCATGCCGTTCCTTACGCGCCCTGACGAGGCTAGCCTCCGAACGCAGGATGACGCCATCGGAGAGAACCTTCAGGTGATTTGCCCGGAGCGTGGAGCCCGTCGATGTGATGTCGACGATGATGTCGGCAGAACCGGCTGCCGGCGCGCCTTCGGTAGCACCCAAGCTCTCGACGATGCGATAGAGCTGGATGCCATGCTGGCTGGAGAAGAACTGCTGCGTCAGGCGCCAGTATTTCGTGGCAATGGCCAGGCGGCGGCCATGGCGCGCGCGGAAGTCGGCGGCGACATCGCCGAGATCGGCCATCGTATCGACATCGAGCCAGATCTCGGGCACGGCGACAATGACATCGGCATGGCCGAAGCCGAGGCGGGCGCAGAACTCGACGCGCTTGTCGGCTTCAGCGAGACCTTCTCGGATCAGGTCCTCGCCGGTGACGCCGAAATCGACGGTGCCGTTTCCAATTTCGCGGGAGATCTCCGAAGCGGACAGGAATGCGACCTCGACATCATCCCAGCCCTCGATCCTACCGCGATAGGAGCGATCGTTGCCGACCGCCGTGATTGGCATCCCGGCGCGTTCGAAAATTGCTGAAGCGTCTTCCTTCATGCGGCCCTTGGAGGGGAGCGCGATGGTGATGGTCATCAGGCGACCCTCTCGGTTTCAATGCGATCCAGCCAGAGTGAAAAGCCGACGGCCGGAATGCGATCCTTGGCGCCGAGAAAGGTCATGAGCCGGTCGAACCTGCCGCCGCCCGCAAGCACCTGCTGCGATCCCTCCACACCGACCTCGAAGACAAGGCCGGTATAGTAGTCGAGCGGACGGCCGAATGCAGCGCGATAGTCGATCACTGACAGGTCGACGCCCGCGTTTGCAAGCGCAGCCACGCGACCATCGAAGCGGGAAAGCGCGTTTCCAAGTTTGAGACCCGCCGCATCCGCGAAACCCGAAAGAGCCGCAGAGGCATTGATGAGCGGTACGTTGAGCGACAGGAACGTTTCCAGCACGCCGAACGCAGCGTCGTCGAGGCGGGTTTCCGAGAGGATCAGCTTCTCCTTCAGCCGACGGGCGATTTCCTGCGGCGAGCGGCTGGCGTTGGAGGAATAGCCGGTTCGCTGCATGGTCGCATCGATGTGAGCTACCAGGGCTGCCTCGTCGTCGGCGCCGATCAGACCCGCGACGTCGTGTTCGAGACCGGTTACGAATTGGGGACTTACAAGGCTCGCCAGCAGCGTTTCCAGGTGGATCATGTTGCCGAATGCATGGATCAGCCGCTTCTGCCAGCCGAGCGGCAGGCCGAGCGCCTGGACGACGGCTTCAAAGACCGCCTGATCGCCCAGCGTCACTGACAGGCGCTTGCCGGGCAGAAGACGCGAGAGAATGCCGGTCGCATCGCCGATCGCACGCGCGTCTGCGCTCGAGATGTTGATATCGCCGAGGTCCTCGATGCCCGCCTGATAGAATTCGCTACCGCCTTCGCGGCGCTGACGGAAGACTTCGCCAAGATAAGAATAGCGCTTCGGCGTGCCGGTCGCGGTCTGGATGTGCTGCAGGCAGACGGGGATGGTGAACTCGGGGCGCAGGCAGAGGCTGGCACCCGTCTCGCTCTCGGTCATGAAGATGCGGCGGCGAAGATCTTCACCGGCGATATCGAGGAAGGGTTCGGCCGGCTGGATGACGGGGGTATCGACACGTGTCGTCTTGCGGCTGCTGAACTCCGACAGCAACTCGTCGGCAAAGTCGGGAAGGTTGATCAGGGGCATTGTGTTGCTCCCCGGTAAAGTACCATCCCCAACCCCTCCCCACAGGGGGACGGGGCTAATCCGGAGTGCGTGCCGAGCAAAATTGGATAGGTTCCGGCGCGGCTAAGCGGTGCGTTGAGCAGGGCGGTGGGACTCAAAGCCCCTCCCCCTTGTAGGGAGGGGTTGGGGAGGGATCTACTGCGCATTCGCAGCTCGCTTCCGATCTTCGGCCTGCGCGGCGAGTATTTCCTTCACCTTGGCAACCAGATCGGCTTCGGCAACCGTTTCCTGGGCCACGCGGGCTTCGCGCCAGCTGGCGTTGTCCTCTATCTCTCCGGACAGGCGCTTGCCCTCGATCAGGTCCTTGATCTGGACGACGCCTGTCGCGCGCTCGTCGCCGCCCTGGATGATGGCGACGGGGCAGCCGCGGCGGTCGGCATATTTCAGCTGGTTGCCGAACTTCTTCCAGTTTCCCTGGTACATCTCGGCCCGGATGCCGGCCTTGCGCAATTCCTGAGTGATGCGCTGGTAGCGGCCCATCGCCTCGACGTCGCCGTCCATGACGGTGACGAGAACCGGCTCGATGAGGTCGCTCTGGCCGAGCTTGCCGAGGTTCTTCAGAGCCGTCATCAGGCGCGAGACGCCGATGGAGAAGCCGGTCGCAGGAACGGGCTGGCCCATGAAGCGTGAGACGAGACCGTCGTAGCGTCCGCCGCCGCCGACGGAGCCGAAGACGACCTTTTCGCCCTTTTCGTTGGTGACGTCGAACAGCAGTTCGGCTTCGTAGACCGGGCCGGTGTAGTACTCGAGGCCGCGGACGACGGATGGGTCAATCCTGATGCGGTCTGGGCCGTAGCCGGCGCCGGTGACGAGGCTGCCGATGAAATTCAGCTCCTCGACGCCTTCGGCCCCCTTGGAGGTGCCGGCGACCAGCTCTGCGAGCCTGTCGGCGCTTTCGGCATAGTCCTTGATACCGACAAAGAAGAGAACCTTGTCGATCTGGCTCCGGTCGAGACCGGCACCCTTGGTGAAGTCGCCGGACTCGTCCTTGCGGCCAGGGCCGAGCAGGAGGGTAACGCCCTCGGGGCCGAACTTGTCGAGCTTGTCGATGGCGCGCAGCACGTTGAGGCGTTGACCAGTCTTGTCGTCGCCGCCGAGGCCGATCGCTTCCAGCACGCCGTCGAGAACCTTGCGATTGTTGACGCGGATGACGTAATCGCCGCGTTTGATGCCGAGGGCTTCGAGCGTATCGGCCATCATCATGCACATTTCGGCATCGGCCTGTACGCCCGGTGCGCCGACGCTATCGGCATCAAACTGCATGAACTGGCGGAAGCGGCCCGGGCCGGGCTTTTCGTTGCGGAAAACATAGCCGGCGCGATAGGTGCGGTAGGGAAGCTGGATCTCGTTGAAGTTTTCCGCCACGTGACGGGCGAGCGGCGCCGTCAGGTCGTATCGCAGCGACATCCACTGATCGTCGTCGTCCTGCAGCGAGAAGACCCCTTCGTTCGGGCGGTCGGCATCCGGCAGGAACTTGCCGAGCGCATCGGTGTATTCGAACAGCGGCGTCTCGACAGGATCGAAACCATAATGCTCATAGACTTCGCGGATCTTCGCGGTCATCTCGTTGACGGCGCGGATATCGGCCGCCGAGCGATCGACGAAGCCGCGGGGAAGTCTGGCCTTGAGCTTTTGTGGTTTCTTCTGCTTGTCGTTCATTTCCAACGTCTTCCGCTCACTGTGACAGTGGCGGTTTCCTAGCGGATTGGGCCCGGTGCGGCAAGGGCGAAGGCCCTTGATCCGGAACACAGAATCGATTGATCGAAGGATTGGGATCGAATGGCGGGAGCTACATCATGATTCCCGAAGCGCTTGTCTATGCCGCGACCGTGCCGGTGACGCAGAAGGCGCACAGGAAGTTCATTGGGTACTCGGTCAATCTATGGTCGCGCGCCGGCCGCTGCAGCCGTCAGTGGGGCGAGCACGAGGAGAACAGCCGCAGCGCGATTCTGCAGGCGATGGGAGGCCTCCGACAGAGCCGGACGGCCGTCGTTCTCGGCTCCGGCCTGCTTCGCGACGTGCCGATCAAGGAACTCGCGCAAGCCTTCGATACGATCGTGCTTGTCGACCTCGTGCATCTCGCCTCGGTGCGGCTATGGATCAGGCTAAAGGGCTATCGCAACATGCGGCTGATCGAGCGCGATCTTTCCGGCTATGACGAACTGGCTGCCGGCAGCGTGCCCGAGCCGCTCGGCTTTCTGCGCAGCGTTCCCTATCTCGATTTCGTCGTCTCCGCCAACCTCCTGTCGCAGATCGGCCGTGGCGTGATGCGACGATACGAAGCCGAGCAGCCGGGCCGCATGCCCGACGACACCGGCGCGCGACTGATCGGCGCTCATCTTGCCGATTTGGCCGCCCTGCCCTGCCGAACCTGCCTTCTCACCGACACCTCCTACGCCGTCATCGACCGGACGGGCAAAGTCCACGACGACGCGGACCTGCTGCACGGGATCTCGCCGCCGACGGCGAAAACCTGCTGGTCATGGCCGGTCGCGCCCATCGGCGAGGAGAGCGCCGACTACCAGATCGTTCACCGGGTGATTGCCGCCTATTGAATTGCAGGATATCGTGGTGCAATCAAAGATTTATTGTATCACGTTTATTTTGCGATCTTCTACCTATGGAAATAGTTGGGTGGGCCGAAACGCACAACGAAGCGGCAGATTTCGTTGCGCAAGGCGGCGAAACTCTGAACCGGGACCGGGACTTGGCTTCTCGATCAGGCATCCGTATCCTGAGCGCATGCGCTTTGCAGCAACACTGATGATAGTCCTGGCTTGGCTCGCCTACGGCACGATGTCGGCATTGGCCGGATGCGCCATGTGCGCATCAGAGATCGCCGCGGTCGATACCGACGCGGCCGCGCACCAGCATATGCCCGGCATGGACATTGGCGCGCGAACCAAACCCTCCCCCGCAAAAGATCCCTGCTCGACAGGCGGCACGGTGCACATGCCCTTCTGCTCCGCCTGCGTGGTCGCGTCAGCGACAGTTGTCGGCACGGCTGATGGCCGGACGTTCGCTTCCGACCATCCCTTGCCAGCGCTTGATCGAGACTTCCCCGGAACGAGCCCGCAGCCTCCGGCACCGCCTCCCCGGCTCGCCTGACATTTCAGTTCCATACCCCGCCAATTCCACTTGTCAGACAGAGGAAGAAAATCCATGTCTCTGAAAATCCTCGCTATTTCCGCAACCATGACCCTCTCTGCCGTGCCCGCCTTCGCGGAGGACATGCAGATGGACATGAGCAAGCCGATGGGCAACCACAGTGCGTCCAGCCATGCCTTCACCGAGGCAAACAACAAGATGCACACAGACATGATGATCGAATACAGCGGCGACCCGGATGTCGATTTCGTGCGCGGCATGATCCCTCACCACCAGGGGGCCATCGACATGGCCAGGATCGAGCTCCAATACGGCAAAAAGCTGGAGATCCGCAAGCTGGCGGAGGGCGTGATCAAGGCGCAGGAGGCGGAAATCGCCGAAATGCAGGCCTGGCTGAAAGCTCAGGGCAAGTAAAAACATGCTGGGCATGCCGGCGTATCACGCCGGCATGCCCACTCATTCAGGCCTTCGGCTCGAATGGAGCCGGGCGCCGACCGGCACCCTGACGGGTGAGCATCCAGCCGGGGTATTCCGGCGCCAGAGCGCTCACCTCGTCGAGCTTCGCCAGATCATCCTCATCCAGCTTCAGTTTCACAGCGGCCAGGTTCTGGTCCAGCTGCTCGACCCTCTTGGCGCCGATGATGACGGTGGTGACGAACGGCTTGGCGAGAATGTAGCCGAGTGCCACTGTCGCCACGCCAACCCCGTGCCTGGCCGCAACCTCGCGCATAGCGGCAACGCAGGCCCAGGCGCGATCCGTGTCGACCGGCGGAAAATCGAACGCGGCGCGGCGGCCTTCGCCGTTGCCGGGCGCACCCGGCCCGTATTTGCCGGAGAGAAGACCGCCGGCCAGCGGCGACCAGACCATCAACCCTAGCTTTTCCTCCTGCATCATTGGCACGATGTCGCGTTCGAGATCACGGCCGGCGATCGAGTAGTAGGCCTGGACGGTTTCGAAGCGGGCAAAGCCGCGGCGTTCGGAGATGCCCAGGGCTTTGGCGATGCGCCATGCCTGCCAGTTGGACACGCCGACGTAGCGGACAAGGCCCCGAGACACGAGATCGTCCAGGGCTCGCAGGGTCTCCTCGATCGGCGTCACGGTATCGGTGGCGTGGATCTGGTAGAGGTCGATGTGATCGGTCTGCAGGCGCTTCAGGCTCGCTTCGACGGAATCCATGATGTGGCCTCGGGAGGCGCCGCGGTCATTCGGCTTGTCCCCCATAGCGCCATAGAATTTGGTGGCGATGACGACATCCTTGCGTGGAACATCGAGGGTCTTAAGCGCCTGGCCGAGCAGCTTTTCGGCCTCTCCGGAGGAATAGACGTCTGCGGTATCGATGAAATTCACGCCGGCGGCCAGCGACCGCTCGACGATCCGGTCGGCGGCCTTCTGATCGACGTCGGCTATGGCACCCCAGAGGCTGCCTTCGAAGGCGGCGCCGAAGGTCATGGTGCCAAGGCAGATTTCAGAGACAAACAGTCCCGTATTTCCAAGCTGATTGTAACGCATGGTCGGACGTCTCCTTATGACGGCCGCGAGCAGAAGCTGGCGGATGGAGGATTTTATTTTTGGTTATTGGCCTGCGCATGACAGGCGCAGCCGGGTGGCTGCATGGATGAGGCAAGCTGGATCTAACGCAGCACGACAACTTTTCAACGGACATCGGCGCGCAATTGGCATGCACGATCCACTTGTTTCGCGGTGGCCATCGAATAGATTCACGTCAAATTCCCCGGAGAGGACCGATGACCACCCGCACACTGACAACAATCGGGTTCGACGCTGACGATACGCTCTGGCAGAACGAACAGTACTACCGGCTGACCGAGGCGCACTTCACAGAGTTGCTGTCCGATTTCGCCGAGGGACCCAAGATTTCGGAACGCCTGCTCGAAGCCGAGAAGCGCAATCTGCGGCACTATGGCTTCGGCATCAAGGGCTTTACGCTGTCGATGATCGAGACGGCGATCGAGGTGACCGAAGGCAAGGTGCCGGCCGGCGTGATCGCCCGTATTCTCGATACCGGCCGCGATCTCCTGTCGCACCCGGTCGACACGCTGCCGCATGTTCAGGAGACGCTGGAGGCGCTGTCGGAGAACTACCTGCTCGTCATGATCACCAAGGGCGATCTTTTCGATCAGGAGAGGAAGCTGGCGCAATCCGGGCTGGGCGATTTCTTCCACGCCGTCGAGATCGTGTCCGACAAGACGGCCGTTACCTACCGGCGCATCTTCTCCAAGATCGGCGGCGGACCTGATCGGGCGATGATGGTCGGCAATTCGCTGAAGTCCGATATCGTCCCAGCCATCGCTGCCGGGAGTTACGGCGTCTTCGTGCCGCACGAACTGACCTGGGTGCTGGAGCATGTCGAAGAACCGACGGAGGCGCCTCGGTTTCGAAAGATCGAGCACCTTGGCGAACTGCTCAGCGTAATCGACAGCCTCGTCTAGCGTCTAAGGCCGCGGCGGGAAGAGCGGCGACGGCTTGCTTTCATCGGCCGGCGCCGGCGGGGCGGGCGGCGCCACTGCCCGAGGCTCCACGAGGATGCTGTAGGGCGCACCCAGACCACGACGCGGCGACGCCTTCGAATAGTACGGGCGAAGCAGCCAGGTGGTGCTGTTCTTGACCGTTATGCTGTAGATCTCCCCATCTTCGTCGGTGCCGAAGATCGCCTCGTCGTCGGGGGTCGCAAGATCGAAGATGGCGAGAAAAGCAAACTTGCTTCTTGTCGAGAAGCTTATTTTCACATGCTGGCCGGCCTTGACAGGCAGCGTATAGACGCGGCCCTTGCCAAATTTCGTCCAGCCCTTCAGCTCCATCGTCGCTGCCGGAAACTGCAGTTTCTCCAACTGCTCGCCAGGCTGCAGATCGGGGGTCTGGGCGAATGCCGCGCCGGCCATCAGCGCCAGGGCCGCGACCACCGCCATCGTTTTTCTCATGGACGTACCAATGCGTCGCGCATCGCCTCTACCTGTGAGCGACAGAAGCAGCCTTCGAAATGATCATTGACGAGACCCATTGCCTGCATGAAGGCATAAACTGTAGTCGGACCGACAAAGGTCCAGCCGCGCTTCTTCAGATTCTTGGAAATGAGTACCGATGTTGGCGTGGTGGGGTTGGCCATGATGGCGGCGCGGTCGACGACAGAGGGTCGTTCGTTGTGGCCGGGCTCGAAGCTCCAGAAATAGCGCGCAAGCGAACCGAATTCCTGCCTTAGCTCGATCGCGCGCCTGGCATTGTTGACGGTCGAGACGATCTTGCCACGGTGCCGCACGATGCCGGAATCGGCGAGGCAGCGCTCGACATCGGCGTCGTCGAACAGGGCGACCTTCTCGAAATCGAATCCGGCGAAGGCAGCGCGGAAGCTCTCGCGCTTTCGCAGGATCGTCAGCCATGAGAGTCCCGCCTGGAATCCCTCCAGGCAGATCTTCTCGAACAGGCGGACGTCGTCCGTGACGGGGCGTCCCCACTCCTCGTCGTGATAGCGCATGTAGTCCGGCAGATTGGCGTGCCAATGACAACGATGCTTGCCGTCGTCGCCGATGATGATGCCTGTTTCGCTCATGGGTTCGCTTCGTTTCTCAGCTGCGAATCCGGCTTTACCACTTAGAAACCATGTTTCCAAACCGAACGATAACCCTGACAAAAAGTTTATCCGGCGCGTTGGCCTTTAGTGAATTCGAATTTACCATTCGCTGGCGGGCGCGGTGGCAGCATGAATGCAGGCGGTGTGTGCCGCCAGCGCATTTTCGGCCATTTGTAGAGAGTCCGTCCGATGATAAAATCCGTAATGCTCGCCGCAGCCCTGCTCGGCGCCTTCTCCACGGCCGCTCTTGGCGACGACCGTTATGCGACACGTCCGCCTGTCGTGCTAAGCCCAGACCTCGCTGCCCCCTGGATCATGCAGCTCGGAGGCGGCAAGGTGCGCCCCGTCGTCTACCAACGACCCGTTCAGCAGCGCGGCCTTTTCGGACTGCGCGCCATTCGTCGCGCTCCTCCCGCGCTCACTCAACGTGTCTCGGCGATCAATCCCGGCGTTCCGGTGATCCGTCAGCGGATCGAGCCGCAGTTCCTACCGCAGATTGTCGGTTACGAGACCAAGGAACGTCCGGGGACGATCGTCATCGATACGAACAACCGCTTCCTCTACCTCGTGATGGACGGCGGCAGGGCGCGGCGCTATGGCGTCGGCGTCGGTAAGCCCGGCTTCGAATGGGCAGGTGCGCACAAGATCACCCGCAAGACGGAATGGCCCGACTGGACGCCACCTTCGGAAATGGTCAGCCGCGAAGCTGCAAAGGGGCACTATCTTCCGGCGCGGATGGACGGCGGCCCTGAAAACCCGCTTGGCGCCCGCGCCATGTATCTCGGCTCGACGCTCTACCGCATCCACGGCACCAACGCGCCATGGACGATCGGCAGTGCCGTCTCGTCCGGTTGCATCAGGCTGCGCAACGAAGACGTCGTTGACCTTTACGAGCGCGTCAAAGTCGGAACCCGCGTCATCGTCATGTAGTCAGTGCGGCAATACTGCCGCGGGAGCAAGAATAGATGCCTCCTGTCGCCGAAACAGCTTCAATCGGCGCCCACGAGCTTGAATCGGATCGAAGTTCGTTTAGCTTCGCTCGGATTTTGCTTTGAGGGAATCAGACATGACGAAATTCGCGACGGCTCTTACAGCCGCCGGGCTAATGCTCGCCTTGCTTTCTACTGCCGCTATGGCCCAGCCGAACACACAAGCCCAGCAGGGCTCTCCGGTAGTTCGCGTGGCCCAGATGCCAAAAACCGTGAAGCCGCAATTCAAGCGCCAGAGCGTCCGACTGGTAACAACCGAAGCGCCGGGCACGATCATCATCGACACGGACCATAAGTACCTCTACCTCGTCGAAGACAAGAACCGCGCGACCCGCTACGGCATCGGTGTCGGCCGCGAAGGATTCGGCTGGTCCGGCGTCGTGAAGATCGGCCGCAAGGCCGAATGGCCGAGCTGGACACCGCCGTCCGAAATGCGCGTCCGCGAAGCCACAAAGGGCCATATCATTCCCGCGTTTCAGGAAGGCGGCGAAGACAATCCGCTCGGCGCACGCGCCATGTATCTATACCAGGGCGGCAAGGATACGATCTTCCGCATCCATGGCACCAACCAGCCTTGGACGATCGGGCTCAACATGTCTTCAGGCTGCATCCGCATGATGAACCAGGATGTGACGCACCTCTACGATCGTGCGCCTGTCGGTACGAAGGTCATCGTCATCGGCCCCGGCAACAAGCAGGGCGAGGTCAGCTTCGACGACCGCGGCATCGACATTCTGCGTACGATATTCGGCGGCTGAGGCCCCGACAACCGATAAAACAGTGGCGGCTGATACGTGTCGGCCGCCTACTTTGAGCCGCAGCTGACCTTGCCGCCGGCGGCAATGGGCTTTGCACCCCCTTCCACCACCAATTCGTAGGTCCCCGAGAATGCGGCTGCTGACTTTCCAGGCTGCTCTGCGACGATCACGAGGTTCAGGGCCTGGCCATCCGCTTCGTCACCGCCATTGTGGTAGAGCTCGAGCCGCAGTTCACCGCCATGCGACCAATGGTGCGTCAGATTGGATGAACTGAACACGATCTTCCTGAAAGCCGGCGCGACGTCGGCGCTCTTCACCTGGATTGCGCCGCGGAAATGATTGAGCTTATGCCCCGCATCCGCCTCGAAGCCGCTTTCGATCGTAAAGCGCACATCCTTGTCGTCTGCAGAACAGAAGAACCGGCTGTCGGCATGAGCGAGCTCGGCCGCTCCGCATAAAGCCGTTAGCGCGAGGATTGTGCGACGCATTGCTGAGCTCCTGAGTCCGCCGGACATCCGGCGGCGCTAACCTAGCGGCAGATCTCTTAATTTTTCCGGTATGTTGCCACCGTAGGCCCAGTTGAGCAGCTGGACCGTGTGCACGATCGGAATTGGCGTTCCGGATGCGATCTGCGTGATGCAGCCGATATTGCCGGTCGCGATGACATCGGGCTTCGTTGCCTCGATGTTCTTGACCTTGCGGGCCTTGAGCGCCTCGGAGATATCGGGCTGCATGATGTTGTATGTGCCCGCGGAACCACAGCAAAGATGGCCTTCGGCCGGATCGCGGACGGTAAACCCTGCGGTCTTGAGGAGCAACTTCGGCGTCGTCGTGATCTTCTGGCCGTGCTGCATCGAGCAGGCCGAGTGATAGGCAACCGTGAGCCCTTTCGGTGTGTGCACCGGCAGATCGAGTGTGGCGAGGTACTCGGTGATGTCCTTGGCCATCGACGATACGCGAGCTGCCTTTTCTGCGTAGACGGGATCCAAGCGAAGCATATGGCCATAGTCCTTGATGGTCGTGCCGCAACCCGACGCCGTGATGATGATCGCGTCGAGGCCGCCTGTTTCGATCTCGCGCGTCCAAGCGTCGACATTGGCGCGCGCGCTGGCCAGTGCCTGCTTTTCCCGTCCCATATGATGGACAAGCGCGCCGCAGCAAACCTCGCCTTCGGGGAGGACAACCTCCACGCCGAGACGGGTGAGCAGCCTGATCGTTGCCTCGTTGATTCCAGGATCGAGCACCGGCTGCGCGCAACCGGTGAGAATTGCGACGCGCCCGCGCTTTTCGGCGCCCGCCTGATGGATTCCCGGCGCAGAATAGGGCGAGGAGGCCGGTACGCTGCGCGGCACCAACGCCAGCATCGCAGCGAACGGCTTGAGCGCTGGACTGCGTCGCAGGAAACCCGCAAACGGCCTGCCGAGGTGCGCCAGCCTGAGCGCCAACCGGAAACGGCCCGGATAGGGCAGAACTGCGGCGAGAATGCCGCGCGTCAGGCGATTCGTGAGCGGACGCTTGTAGGTCTTCTCGATATGGACACGGGCATGATCGACGAGATGCATATAGTCGACGCCAGAGGGACAGGTAGTCGTGCAGGCAAGACAGGACAGGCAGCGGTCGATGTGCGTGACGACTTTGGCGTCCGCCGCGCGACCGTTTTCCAGCATGTCCTTGATGAGATAGATCCGCCCGCGCGGGCTATCGAGCTCGTTGCCGAGCGTCACATAAGTGGGACAGGTTGCAGTGCAAAAGCCGCAATGCACGCATCTGCGCAAAATCTGCTCGGACTCCGCCACACCGGGATCGGCAAGCTGGGCCAGGGTAAAGTTGGTTTGCATCGCCTAGGTCCCTGTCATCTTGCCTGGATTGAAGATGCCGGCGGGGTCGAGCCTTGCTTTCACCCGCGCAGACAGCAACTCCACTGCCGCCGGCTGCGGCTGGAAGGCCCTGGTTGCCGCCCGGACCTGCTCCGGCGCGCGGAGCAGTGTCGCATGCCCGCCGCCAAGAGCCGTGAGGAACCGACGCAGCAGATCGCCTTCGGCATCCGCCTCCATCCGCATCCAGACGAGACCACCCTGCCAGTCGTAGAAAGCGTCCACGCCTGTCTCGAGGCGGAGTGCCGCGACAAGCTGATGGCCGACGCTCGGGGCAACCGAGACGCGCCAGACCGGGCGGGGCGTGCCGTCGGCATAAGGCATGACATCGCGCACCTCCCGCCAGAGTTGGGCGCTGTCATTGCGATCCAAGTGTGAAACACGGCCAAACGCGGCCATTGCGGCAACAAGCTTCGCCGCCCGCGCTTCCACCGGACCGGGCAGGCCCTCGACCCTGAGGACGGTAGCCTCGCTGGGCGGCAACGTTCCCTCGAGAAACTTCCATGTGACCGTCATCGGCAGATGGGCCGCGCCTGACACCTCCACCGGCAGCGCCATCGCCGTCGCCATGGCGTTTGCCGCCTCTGCGTCGTTGAGCCCTTCGACTATGATCGTCGCTTCCGCCTTCGGCCTCGGCGGCACCCTGAAGGTGACCTCGGTTAAGAAGCCTAGCGTACCGTATGAGCCTGCCATCAGCTTGACGAGATCGAGGCCAGTGACGTTCTTCATGACGCGGCCGCCGGATTTGATCACCTCACCCTTGCCGTTGACAAAGCGCACACCGAGCAGGCTGTCGCGCGCAGCACCCGCGACGACGCGGCGCGATCCGGAAACATTGGCGGCGAAGACGCCGCCAATCGTCGGTTCGCCCGCCGTGCCCATGACCGGCCGGTGGTCCACCGGTTCGAACGCAATCATCTGGCCGTTTTCCGCCAGAGCCGCCTCAATCTCGGAAAGCGGAGTGCCGGCGCGCGCCGTCAGGACCATTTCTCCGGGATTGTAGGCGACGATGCCCGTGAGGTTGGTCGACCGAAGGCGGTTGACGGCGCTGACGGCATTGCCGAAGCCGGAGCGCGTGTTGCCGCCGCAGATCGCAAGTGTCTTCCTCGCCTGCGCATGAGAGCGAACGATATCAGCTGCGTCCTCTTCCGTGGTCGGGAACATATCGATCATGCGGCGGAGCGTCCGTCGAGCGGGAAAACCTTGGATGGGTTGAGAATCCACTCCGGATCGAAGGCAGCCCGTACGGCCATCTGCTGCGAGAGGTCTGCCTCGGAATATTGGTGGCGCATCAGGTCGCGCTTCTCGATCCCGACGCCGTGCTCGCCGGTCAGACAGCCGCCCGCATCGACGCAGAGCCTCAAAACGTCCATTCCCGCAGCTTCCGCCCGCGCAGCGTCCTCCGGGTCGTTCGCATTGAAGAGGATCAAAGGATGCATGTTGCCGTCGCCGGCATGAAACACGTTGGCGACACGCAGGCCATAGTGCGCCACTATTTCAGCGGTCTTCTTCAAGACATAGGACAGTTGGCTGAGCGGCACGGTTCCGTCCATGCAGATGTAATCGGCGACGCGTCCGGTGGCGCCAAAGGCGGATTTTCGGCCCTTCCAGATCAACGCCGCCTCGGTTGCCGACTGACATTCGCGCACGGTCTTCACACTATGCCTGCGGGCGATCTCGACGATGCTTTTCAGTATGTCGTCCATCTCCGTCTCAGAACCTTCGACTTCGATGATCAGCAACGCGCCGACGTCAAGCGGATAGCCGGCCTTGGCGAAGGCTTCGCAGATTTCGATGGCCGGCTTGTCCATGAATTCGATGGCGACGGGGATGATCCCTGATGCAATGACATCGGCAACGCAGGAACCCGCCTCCTCCGACGTTTCGAAGCCGAAGAGGACCGGGCGCGCGCCTTCCGGCTTGGCGATCAGTCGAACGGTCGCTTCGGTGACGATGCCCAGCTGACCCTCGTGGCCGCAGACGAGGCCGAGAAGATCGTAGCCCGCCGCATCGAGCCCCTTGCCGCCGAGGTCGATCACCGTGCCGTCGGTCAGCACCATCTTCACACCGAGCAGATTGTTGGTGGTGACCCCGTATTTCAGACAGTGCGCGCCACCGGAATTCATGCCGATGTTGCCACCGATCGTGCAAGCGAGCTGCGAGCTCGGATCGGGTGCGTAGAAGAAACCGTCCGCCGATACGGCTTCCGAGATATTTAGATTCGTAACACCCGCCTCAACCACTGCAGCACGGTTGGCAAGATCGATGTCGAGAATGCGGTTCATTTTCGAAACGCAGACCACGACGGCATCCTCTTGCGGGATCGCACCGCCCGACAGCGAGGTTCCGGCACCGCGCGGAACGACAGGGATCCCGTAGCGGTGGCAGTATTTCATCACCGCGGCGACCTCGGCCGTGCTGCGCGGCAGAGCCACGGCCAGTGGCACGCGACGATAGGAAACGAACGCGTCCGTCTCGAAAGGCACCAGTTCGCGCGCTTCGTGCACCAGACATTCCGGCGGCAGCAGATCGACGAGATCCGCCACGATCTGCCGGCGGTGGGCGATCACATCGGCACGTGGGGCGAGAAACGAAATGGTACCGGACATGGCTCTCTCCCTTCGCCGGCGGTGACGAAAACCGGAGGCGATCCTCCTTGCCGCCGATGGCATGGGCTTAGCACTTTCCCTCATGTGGCGCAAATGCTAAGCACTTATGATAAAACAAGAATATATCAGGTTCGCATGACCAATCTGGGTGATCTCGAAATCTTTGCAAAGGTCGCCGCAACCGGCAGCATGTCGCTGGCCGGCCGCGCACTCGGCTTCTCGCCAGCCGTCGTTTCCAAGCGCATCAAACGGCTCGAAGACAGACTTGGGACCCGGCTCTTGCAGCGCACGACACGGCAGATATCGTTAACCGAGGCTGGCCAAGGCTTCTACGACCGCGTGCTCGGTATTCTCGCCGGGCTGGAGGAAGCAGAATTCTATATTTCCGGCCGCTCTTCGCAAATGCATGGGACGCTGAAAGTCTCGGCGCCGACATCGTTCGGCCGTATGCATATCGCCCCGCATCTGAAGGCCTTCATGGATGCGCATCCGGACCTCGCCATCAATCTGGTTCTGAGCGACGAATTCAGCGACATCGTCGGAGGCGGGTTCGATCTTGCGATCAGGATCGCCGAACTGACCGATTCCAGCCTGGTCGCGCGCCGCCTAGCACCGGTGCGGCGCGTGCTGTGCGCCTCGCCGGTTTATCTTGCAACCCGTGCAGCACCGAACACCATCGACGACCTGAAGCATCATCGTTGCCTGCCAGCACACAACAACGACATCTGGCGCCTGGAAGGTCCGGACGGCGCCCTGTCGGTCCGCCCTGAGGGCATGCTGATCACAAATTCGAGCGAGGTCATCCGCGAGGCTGTGATCGCCGGGCTCGGCATCGCGCTGCGTTCCACCTGGGATATCGGCGCGGAGCTGAAGACCGGCCAGCTCCTGCAGGTGCTTCCTGCGTACGAGGGTTCGCGCAGCGTAACGCTTTCCGCGGTCTATCCGAGCCGGCAGTTCCTGCCGGCAAAGGTACGGCTGTTCATCGACTATCTCGCCGAGCTCTACGGTCCGGTTCCCTACTGGGAGCGGTGAGAGTTGTTTCTTAAAGAACGTCCGCGCCCGCAGCCCTCTCATCAGACTCTTCGAGCCACCTTATCTCCGTCGGGGCGAAGGGGAGCAAGAGGTCAGCACTTCTCGCAGTGGAGAAGAAGAGACACTTGGCCCGCCTACCGAATGAGAGCAAGGTAAGCGCTCGCGACCATCGCATCGATATCGGCGGGCACCGGAACGATGCAGGATTCGGGACCGACTTGGCGCCTTGCGACCCTTTCCAGGCAACGAACTTGGAGGGTGAACCCCAGGTCCATCGACTCCACCGAGTTGCCGAGCGGTCGCGGGCCGGCAAGGTTGGCCATGTGACCGCCGCCAAGAATGTGGATGGCGCGGCCGTCGTTCATATGCAGCGTCTCTATACCGTCAGCCTCGTAGCGGTCGATCCAGGTAACGTCGGCATGCTGCCTGAAAGCCGCTACATCGATCTCAGTGGGAAAATGGCCGCCGTTCATCAAGATCGCGCCGTTCTTGATCAATGGCAGATCCTTGGCGGTCACGATATCCGGATGGCCGGTGACGGTAACGAGGACATCGGCCGAGCCGATCGCATCGACCCGCAGCGGCGTCAGGAAGCCATCGAGATGAGCCTCAAGTGCTGTCACCGGATCGATGTCGACCACGCTGACCTGCGAGAAAGCGTTGCGGAAGCAGGCGGCGGTCCCCTTGCCGCAGGCGCCATATCCGAAAACCGTCACGCGCTTGCCGTTCGTTGAGCGGTTGGTGAAGCGCATATAGCTTTCGAACAGGCTCTGGCCGACCGCGTGCCTGTTTTCGGCGAACTGCTTGATAGGGCTGTCGTTGATAACGAGGATCGGCATGCTCAGCCCTTCGCGCATCGGCAGGAGACGCGTGCGGCCCGACGTCGTCTCCTCCGTGCCGCCGAGAAGATTGGCATAGGGACGCTCCGCCGCAATGGCGAAGAGATCCCCGCCATTGTCCAGGAGCAGATCGGGCTTTTCAGCGATAACGGCTTCAAGGCTCTGGCGGTGGGCGACGGGGTCGGTCGTCTGCGTCGCGAAGACTGTCATCCCTTCGGAACGCAGGAACTCCACGGTCGAAGGCTGCGTGCTGTTGAGATTGCCGGTGCAGACGAGGCGCGCGCCGCCAGCGCGCAGCGTCATTAGAAGCACCACGGTCTTAGGCTCGAGGTGGATGCCGGTACCGATGGTCAGACCCTCGAATGGTCTCGTCTCCCTGAACTCGGCGGCGGTTGCCTGCAACAAGAGGCAACTGCTGCCGATCCATTCGATGCGCGTTGCGCTTCTTGTCATGGGTTGGTCCTTTAGAATTGCCGCAATGGTAGGCCGAATACCTCCAAGGGAACATGGACATATTTCTACGAAAGGCGCAGAAAATCTGCCTGGCCCCGCCGGGCATAAGCGGCCAAAACGAGATGCCACGGACACCAAAGCAGCCTCAGCAACGTTAGCCGGCAATCTTTTTCACGCATTCCGGACGCACAATCACCATAGTGCTGACTTAACAGTGCACGACATGCTGGCGTCATTGATTGCAATGCAATGGAAGCGCATATTGTTTGGCGTGTAGGGTGACGGAATCAGAGCATTTCATGACGGTTTCCTTAAGCCGAAACAAAAACGAAACGCTCTATTGGTAAGTATGAATGCTGTTGCGAACGATGGCGACGTGCGGATCGCGCAAGTTTTGCATAAGATATTGGCAATATAATCGACCAACCAGACTATAAAGGTGACCCGACCGTTGACTCTTCTTGCCCGCCTGGCCTCCGACGTACAACTGATGTTCCGGCGCCCACCGCGCCAGCAGTATGCTGCGCTCTGCTACCGGGCAAAGGCGAAGACCGCTGTCGAGGTGCTTTTGCTGACAAGCCGCGACACCGGTCGCTGGGTCATTCCCAAGGGCTGGCCGATGGAGGGTTGCACCTCTTACGAGGTGGCTGCCCGCGAAGCCTACGAGGAGGCGGGCGTGCGCGGCACGGTGGAGAGCCAGACGATCGGCTGCTATCACTATCCCAAGGTCCTCAAGAACGGGTTGAAAGTGACCTGCAAGGTTCAGGTCTACGCGCTTGAAACCGCAACCATCGCCAAGAATTTCAAGGAGAAGGGCGAACGTCGCTTCGAATGGGTTTCCTGCGAGGAAGCCGCAAAGCGTGTACATGAGCCCGAGCTTCGCGATCTCTTCCTGTTGTTCAGGCATCGCATGACGGAACAAATTCCCGGACGGTTGCCAAAGCAAATTCCGGCGGAATGAATCCTGCCGTCTTGCGCTGTCGGAGGGGACGGCGCTAAAGCAGGGATTCAGCCACAGGGAACAGCATGCCAGACCGCCCAACCATCCTCACAAAACGAACGCTCGACAAGGATCTCGACAGGCTGACGCACGTTGAGGACGCGGCGAAGTATGTTTCACGGAGGCTGATTGCGCCCGGCATCGGGCTGGTGTTCCTCGGTCTCGCGATGCTGTTTGCGGGCGTCTATGTCTTCGATCGGCCGGGCGCCGTTCTTGTGATCGCCGCCGCAGCGCTCGCCGGCTACATGGCCATGAACATCGGCGCGAACGATGTGACGAACAATGTCGGCGCGGCGGTCGGCGCACGCGCCATGACCATGGGCCAGGCGCTGGTCATTGCGGCGATATTCGAAATTCTCGGCGCAACGATCGCCGGCGGCGAGGTGGTGAAGACAATCTCGTCCAGCATTGTCGATGCCGTTCAGGTGCCGGCCGGCATGCTGGCGTGGATCATGATGGCGGCGCTGATGGCAGCGGCCTTGTGGATCAACCTCGCCACGTGGATGAACTCACCGGTCTCGACGACCCACTCCATCGTAGGCGCCGTGATCGGCGCCGGCATCGGTGCCGTCGGACCGGGTCCGGTGAATTGGCGTGTGATGATCGAGATCACGTCCAGCTGGGTGACGTCGCCGTTGATCGGGGGAATCTTTGCCGCGGGCCTGCTCTACTTGGTCAAGACCTTCATCATCTACCGTGAGGACAAGATCGCCGCTGCAAAGCGCTGGGTGCCGGTTCTGATCGCCATCATGGTCGGCGCTTTCACCGCTTACATGATCCTTCAGCTGGAGACTGCCGGGGCATTCTCCTCGGCAACCACCCTCCTGCTAGGCGTGGCTGCGGGGCTCATCGCCTGGATTGTCGGACGACCGTTTGTGCATCGGCAGGCGCAAGGGCTCGAGAACCGCAACAGCTCGCTTCGCGTCCTTTTCCAGCTCCCGCTGATCGGCTCGGCGGCGCTGCTGTCCTTCGCGCATGGCGCAAACGATGTCTCGAACGCTGTCGGGCCGCTCTCGGCCATCGTGCGCGTTTCGATCGGGCAGCCGCTCGGCGACGACTCCCCTCCTGCGCTTTGGGTAATGCTGATCGGGGCACTCGGCATCTCTGTCGGCCTGTTGCTGTTCGGCCCGCGCCTGATCCGGCTGGTCGGCGAACAGATCACCAAGCTCAATCCGATGCGTGCTTATTGCGTGGCACTTTCCACAGCATTCACGGTGATCGTTGCCTCATGGCTCGGGCTGCCTGTCAGCACGACGCATATTGCCGTCGGTGCCGTTTTTGGCGTCGGCTTCTTCCGCGAGTGGTATACACGCCGCTCGAAGCGTCGGATCGAATACATGCGCAGGAAAGCGGAGGTCTGGATGGTCGAGGAACCGGACGATCCGAATACCCATGAGGTTCGCCGCCGCTACCTCGTTCGTCGCTCGCATTTCATGACGATCATCGCCGCATGGGTCATCACCGTACCGGCATCCGCCGCGCTTGCAGCGATGATCTATTGGGCTATGTTCGCGCTCTTCGTTTAGGCAGGACTTTCTGATGCGGGCCAATTTCCGGATGCAACGCCTCTTCATCGACGCGCCCCTCGCCGCCGGGGGAGCCGTGGAGGCTACCGCGGACCATTTCAACTACCTCGCAAACGTGCTGCGCATGCCTGACGGCGCAGAAATCCTGGTTTTCAACGGCCGGGACGGCGAATGGAAGGCCCGCCTTGCCTTTCCCACCCGTAAACGCATCCTGCTTGTTGCCGAGGAGCAGACGCGGCCGCAGCCTCCTGCCTCCGACCTGCGCTACCTGTTTGCGCCGCTGAAGGTGGGGCGGCTCGACTATCTCGTGCAGAAGGCCGTGGAGATGGGTGCCGGCATACTGCAGCCAGTGATGACGCAGCATGTCCAGGGCAAGATCACCAACCTCGACAAGCTCAAGGCCAACGTCACCGAAGCGGCTGAGCAATGCGGCATCCTCGGGGTACCCGAGGTAGCAGAGCCGGTCAGGCTGTTCGATCTGCTCGACGGATGGTCGCCTGAGCGGCGGATTATCTATTGCGACGAAGGCGATGCCGGGCAAAACCCGCTGCCGCTGCTCTCCAAAATCACGGAGCGCAGGCTTGCGCTCCTCGTGGGGCCGGAAGGCGGGTTTTCCGAGGAGGAGCGCTTGCGCCTGCGCAGCCTCGACTTCGTCACCGCCATTCCGCTCGGCCCGAGGATCCTGCGCGCCGATACGGCCGCCGTCGCCGCCATGGCGGTTATCCAGGCAGCGATCGGCGACTGGAATTGATCTTCGAGGAGGTTAGTCGCGAATGTGCTGCTATTTTTTTGATGAGCCGTTGAAACATTTTCACTTGCAACATACCTGCCAGCGGTCCTAATCACCCTTCCAATTGTCCGTTCCCCCGGGCGCTTTCCCAAATACAGGTTACTTGAATGGCCCGCGACACTACCGACCAGACGCCGCTCTCTTCGGTTCAGGAGCTGACCGATTATCTTGCGGCGGGCAACAAGCCGAAGGAGAACTTCCGTATCGGTACGGAGCACGAGAAGTTTGCCTTCTTCCGTGCCGACAACAGCCCGGTTCCCTACTTCGGCGAAAGCAGCATTTCGGGTCTGTTGAAGGGATTGCAGCAAAAAAGCGGCTGGGATCCGATCCTTGACGGCGACAACATCATCGGGCTCGGAGCACCAAATGGCATGGGCGCGATCTCGATCGAGCCGGGCGGTCAGTTCGAGCTCTCCGGCGCGCCGCTGGAAACGATCCACGAGACCTGCAAGGAATCGAATACGCACCTTGCAACGCTTCGGGAAATCGCCGAGCCAATGGGCATCCGTTTCCTCGGCATCGGAGGCAGCCCGAAGTGGACACTCGCCGAGACCCCCGTCATGCCGAAGTCTCGCTATGAGATCATGAGCCGCTACATGCCGAAGGTCGGCACCAAGGGCCTCGATATGATGTACCGCACCTGTACGATCCAGGTGAATCTGGACTTCTCGTCGGAAGCGGACATGCGCAAGAAGATGCGCGTCTCGATGAAGCTGCAGTCGCTGGCGACCGCGCTCTTTGCCTCCTCGCCCTTTACCGAAGACAAGCTCAACGGCCTGCTGTCTTGGCGCGGCGATATCTGGCGCGATACCGACAACCGTCGTTCGGGCCTGCTCGATTTCACCTTCCGTGACGACTTCGGCTTCCATGACTATGTCGAATGGGCGCTTGACGTGCCGATGTACTTCATCGTCCGTGACAACCGCTATCACGACTGTACTCACGTCAGCTTCCGCCAGTTCATGAACGGCGCGCTGAAGGGCGCGGTTGCCGCCTGGGAGCCTACGATGGGAGACTGGACGAACCACCTGTCGACACTGTTTCCCGATGTGCGCCTGAAGCGCTTCCTGGAAATGCGAGGTGCGGATGGCGGTCCGTGGCGGCGCATCTGTGGACTGCCGGCATTCTGGGTCGGACTTCTCTACGACGACGCGGCGCTCGACGCAGCCGATATGCTAACCAAGGACTGGACGTTCGACGAAGTGGATGCGCTGCGCAATGCCGTTCCCGCCGAAGGGCTGAAGGCGAAGTTCCGCGGCCATGCGCTCTATGAGACGGCACGCGAGGTCATTGCCGTTTCAAAGGCGGGCCTCAAGGCGCGCGGCAAGCTCAACAGGGAAGGTCAGGACGAAACGATCTTTCTTTCTCCACTCGATGAAGTCATGGCGAAGAAGGCGACGCTCGCCGAGGATCTGCTGGCGCTTTATCACGGTCGTTGGGGCGGTTCGGTGGAGCCGGTGTTTGAGGAATACCAATACTAACCCCTTCTGCAAAAAGCGGTTTGCCCATCCCTTTTTCCGGCTATACTGACAGGAATAAGCGTCGCGAACCGGGGAAAGGATTTCCATGCTGCCACTCTTCGACATGATGATGCAGGCGCAGAACGGCGCGGCGATGGACGCCGTCTCCAAGCAGTTCAATCTTGCGCAGGAGCAGGCGACCAAGGCCATGGCCGCCCTGATGCCGGCCTTCTCTGCGGGATTGAAGCGCAGCACCAGCAACCCCTACGACTTCATGGGATTGATGCAGGCCGTTTCCTCAGGCAACTACGCGACATACTTCGAGGACATGAGCAGGGCCTTCACGCCGCAAGGCATTTCCGACGGCAACAACATCCTTGCGCAGCTTTTCGGCTCCAAGGAGGTTTCCCGCGCTGTGGCCGCGCAGGCAGCCCAGATGACCGGCATCGGCCAGGAAATCTACAAACAGATGCTGCCCGTCATGGCAGGGACGCTTATGGGCGGCCTCTTCAAACAGTCGATGGGGCAGATGAGCGCGCCGGTGAACCCGTTCCTGAATACCGCCATGGGGGAAACCATCCAGAAATGGCTGGAGAGCACCGGCTTCGTCCCCAAGCAGAACACCGCTCCCGAGCCCAGCATCTTCGACAATCCTTTTACCCAGGCCATGCAGCTGATGTTCAGCGCACCAAAGCCCGAGCCAGCGAAGGCGGCGGCGAACCCCTTCCTCGACAATCCCTTCGCCAAGGCGTTCCAGGACATGATGGGCAATCTCGGAAAGCCCGTCGCGCCGAAGTCTGTCGAGCCTCCAAAGGAGGAGGCTAAAGCCGCCACGGAAGGCTACGTGGACATGCTGAACACGATGTTCGACAGCGGCCTCGAAGTGCAGAAAAGCTACCAGAAGAACATGGAAGCGATCTTCGAGACGTATATGCCGAAGGCGCCCGCCGCCTCTCCTTCGAAAGAATAAAAAAACCCGGAGACGGCTGGGAGGCCGGTCACCGGGCAAGAGGCAGGGCTATTGGCTATCACCCTGCGGGGAAAACTGGGCCGGCCCTACTCCTGGTGGGACCGGAGGGTCGAATTGCGCCCGCGATTGCGCGCGGTACGCGTCAGGTGATCGGAAGGGTCTTCAAAGAAGGTCGACGCCAGGAACGCCGAGGTCAGATCGGCCCTGCTAAGGCCGATGTCCTTCAATTGATTGTCGTCGAGCTCTTGCAGCCGGTTGATCTCCATACGATTGCGGAACACGCGCAGTACGGATGCCAGCGTTGCAAAGCCATTTGCGAGACGTCGGGAAAACGTCATCGTCGCCTGGCTGCAGTCGAGTTCCAATATCCGGTCTGTCGTGCGCATGGGACTATCCTTTCATTGGCGCGCAACAACCCGCCCCTCCCACGAGGTCGAGCGGGAAGGAGTCAGGCTGAAATCGGTTCGGACAGTCAGGGTGTCTGTCCATCACTTAGCTTGATTTGCACCCTGAAGATGCCAAACGCCTATTGATCAGTCCAACGAATGTTTCTAATGATTATCATCAGAGATCGTTATAGGTGGGATCATGGCCGCGCCTCTTGATATTGACCAGTTGCAGACCTTCATCGCAATTGTCGACTCCGGCAGCTTCACTAAGGCCGCCGACCGGGTCTACAAGACGCAGTCGGCCGTCTCCATGCAGATGCGGAGGCTGGAAGAGCGCGTCGGCAAGCAGCTGTTCATCAAGGACGGGCGCGGCAACCGGCTGACCGTCGAAGGCGAAAAGCTGCTCAACTACGCGCGGCGCATCATCCGCCTCAACAACGAGGCGATCGCCGCCTTCGACGACAATCGTCTTGAGGGCATGCTGCGTATCGGCACACCGGATGACTATGCCGACCGCTACATGCCGGAGATCATCGGCCGTTTCGCCAAGACGCATCCGAATGTGGAACTCTACATCGTCTGCGAACCTTCGGTGGACCTTGCCGAGCGCATGCATCGCGGCGAGCTCGATATCGCGCTGGTGACGCACAACCCGCGCGAGCGCATGTCCGACGTCGTACGGACCGAACCGCTCTGCTGGGTCGGCTCGGCCAACCATCCGATCCGTGACGATGCTCCGGTACCGCTTGCGGTGGGCCGCCGCGACTGCCAGTGGCGTCAGCTGGCCTGCTCGGCGCTCGATGCGGTGGGCCGCGAGCATCAGATCCTGTTCACCAGTTGGTCCTGCACGGTTGTCGCGGCTGCGGTTCTTGCGGGCATGGCCGTGTCCGTCATGCCGGAATCGGCACTGCGCACTGGCATGAAGGTGCTCAGTCAGGCGGACGGCTTCCCCGCCCTGCCCCCGGTTCAGATTGGCATCATGAAGCGGCCCGGCGTTTCGATATCGCTGATGAATGCGATCACGGCGCACATCACAGCTTGCTTGGACAACATCACGCCGGCGGTTGTCGACGACAATCTCGAAGCCGACCTGAAAAATGCCTATGGCCGTGTACAACCTCGGCTGAAGGTCGCCAACACGGTCACCAGTTGGTAGGCTTCAGGCAGCTGCTGCCGAGAAGAAGGACGAGCGGATGACACACTTCCACTCGTCTAGAATACGTTTCGCCAGCGAAGCCTCGCTGGCGACCGCAAGCCGGATCGACGCACCAATCAGGTGACTGAAGAGGTAGGTGCGGGCCTGCATGTCGACAGCGGTGAGTTCCGGCGCAACGCGCCGCACCGCGTCGTGGAAAATGTCGGCAATTCGGGTGCTGTGTTCGATATTCAACCGCAGCAGATCATGGTCGGTTTCTGTCCCCATCCAGATGCCGAGATAGGTGGCGTCGCTTCGGCAATCGTCATAGTGCCAGTCGATCGTTGAGGCGAGCACGTCGAGCGCGTGCTCGACGGACTGAACAGACGCGAAGGCTTCCGCTATTCTCGCCTGAATGGCGGAGGTATGGCGATCAAAGAGGGCTCTGACGATGGCAGCCTTTTCGGGGAAATACTGATAGACCGAGCCGATGGGAACCTTGGCAGCGACGGCCAGTTCGGTCATGCGCATGGCGCTCACGCCCTTTTCGGCGATCAGCCGCGCCGCAGCAGATAGGATGAGATCCAATCTCTGGATACTGCGTTCCTGTTTGGGCTTCCTGCGGAGTCCAATGCGATCCAATGCGACGTTCATGTCGTTCCCCATCCACCTTATTGTGCAGTTCAAATCGGTGCTTTTGGCCGATATGACATGCAGGTCTTCATGGTGCGTAAACGACAACGGTCGAATTTTAACGATTGCGAAAAGCACAAAATAATCGGGGAGATACACCCCGATTTGGTGGTTTTCCAATGGTGAGCCTACTCGGCTGCGGCGGGCTGTGCGCTGAGCGTATCGACCTTGTAGCCGTGCTGCTTTTCGAGCGCTGCGCGCACGCCCGACTCGTAGTCCAGGTGGACCAGCTTGAAGTGTGCGAGCTGGCGCTCGACGATCGCGCCCGGTACGCCGCCCATGGCTGCCACAACGTTGGAGAACAGCCGAGCCTTCTGCTCGGCATCGAACAGTTTGAACAGCGCCCGCACCTGGCGGCCGTAGTCGTCGTTGCCGTCGCGGTGATTGTGGCGGGCGACATCGCTCACGTGCGGTCGATCCTTCACCTTGGAGCAGACGGCGAGAAAAGGCGGCGGGACTCTTGGGGGCTGATCCGCATCGGCATCATTCCGACCGTCGCGCCCTATCTAGTGCCGCAGTTCATCCCGCACCTTCGAAACAAATCCAGGCGTCGAAGTCGAATTGAGGGAAGCCGTGACCGACCGCCTGATGGCGGATCTATCAGCGGGCAAGCTCGACGCTGTCATCGCGGCCCTGCCGCTCGATGTCGACGGCATTCAGACACGACCGCTGTTTGCGGACCGTATTTTCATGGCCGTCGCGGAAAACGGCGACAACGTTCTGATGTCGCCGCTGACCGAGCATGAGGTGAACGTCGACCGACTGCTTCTTCTGGAGGAAGCACTGCCTGCGCGATCAGGCACTCGCGGTCTGCAGCAGCGGCAAGCGAAGCCTCGTCAATTTCGGCGCGACATCCATGGCGACCCCTGTTGCAGATGGTATCGCACGACATGGGCATGACGCTGATCCCGAAAATGGCGATCGCCACCGAGACCAGCCGCAACTCCATCCGCATCGTGCCTTTTGCCGAGCCCCAGCCCTCGCGCGAAATACGCCTTGCCTGGCGGCGAAGCAATCATCGCGCCACGGAGATGGAGGCACTGGCGGAGACGATCATAGCGGTCGCCCCCGCTCCGTACGCCTTGGCGGCCTGATCAGGAGAGGTTCTTCTTGAGGAACTCGACCGTGCGACCCCAGGCGAGATCCGCCGCCTTCTTGTCGTAGCGTGCCGCCGAGGTGTCGTTGTTGAAGGCATGATTGGCGCCGTCGTAGACAAAGATCTGGACGTCCTTGCCGTTGGCCTCGAGCGCCTTCTTGTAAGCCTCGATGCCAGCATTGATGCGATCGTCCAGACCGGCATAGTGCAGCAGCAGCGCCGCCTTGATGTTCGGCACATCGGCCGCCTGCGGCTGAGCTCCATAGTAGGCGACGCCGGCCTTCAGCTCGGGAGATTTCGTCGCGAAGTTGTTGACTAGCCCGCCTCCCCAGCAAAAACCAATGGCTCCGACCTTGCCGTTTGCACCCTCCAGCTTCGAAAGATAGGCAAGGCTCGCCTCTGCGTTGGCCACGGTTACGGCAGGATCGAGCTTGCCGAACATCTCGCGTGCCTGATCCTCATTCTCCGGCGTGCCGCCGGCAGGTGACAAAAAGTCCGGTGCAAGCGCAATGAAGCCCTCCAGTGCCAAGCGGCGGGCTACATCGCGGATGTGTGGATTGAGGCCGCGGTTTTCGTGGATGACGATAACGGCGCCGAGTTGACCGGAAGGGTTCTTCGGCTCGACGAGATAGCCTTTCATCTCGCCGCCTTTGCCCGGATAGGTGACGTCCTTCGCCGTCAACCGTTCATCGCCGGCTGATACCATCTCGGCGCTTGCATTGCTCGCGGCCAGCATTGGCGCGATAGCGGCGGCGGCACTGGCGGAACCGGCAAGCTTGGCCAGCTTGTCCATGAAATTGCGCCGATCGAGCGTCAGATGTGTGTACTCGTCGTAGGCGTTTATCATCGCCTGCGTGATTTCCGGCTTGTTCATTTCAACCTCCTCTTCCCTGCCCATGCAATTTGCCTGAGAGAAGATAGGCCAGCCTGAAGTAACGCAGGAACAAAACTGCGTTACCGCTCACAGGCGACGACGTCAGCCGGTCGGGAAGGCCATCCATACGCCAAGCCAGAGCCACATGGCGCCAAGAACGATGTAGCCGGTGGCAAACAGCGGGCTGCGGTAGCGGATACGGTTGCTCGTGACGTGCACGAAGGCCTGGGCATAGCGAAGCGCCACGAAGATCCACGCAAGGATTACCGCGACGAGGTTATCGGCTTCCGTGATGTAGAGAAGGATGCAGCAGGCGTAGAAAAGCACCGGCAGTTCGAACTGGTTCGCGATGCAGTTCTTGACGAAAAGGCTTTCCGGCGGTTCGTCGCGATTTTCGCGATAGCTCGAAAGCCGGACCTTTCCGGCCTGGACCATTTTCCGGCGGCGGTAGCCGAGCAGCATGTAGAGGACATAGACCAGCGCCACGTGGGCGATGATTGGCCAGAACATTTCGTAGCCGGTCATTCCGCTCATATGGTCTTCTCCTTGCCGCTTCCGCTTTGATTTCAGAGCTGTAGAGGAAAAGATTCGGCCTCTCCAGTCAAACACCCGCCACAGATGGCGCGGCGGCCATACCGCGATTAGGCCTGCACGATGCCGCCGTCGGCAAACAATTCAACACCCGAAGCTCGATTCATCGCGCGGCTCTCGAACCCGGCTTGGCGGTGGCAGCGCTGACGGATTATCGCGCGCCCAGATCGCCCGGAGGCATCAGGCGGAATATGGCAAAGCGGATGATGACGATCAGGGATATGGCGAAGGTCGCGAATTTCAGGCTGCTCGCCCATGGCAGCAGACCTGCCGCGAAGCTCCAGGCAACGCCGTCACTGAAGACATTTGTCGTCAGTATGTTCTCGGCATAGTCGGCGATAGCGTAGACGAACGGCAGCGCATAAAACGCTCCGACCAGCAGAGGATGCATCGGGCGGCCGAAATAGACCCCGCCCGGCTCCAGCTTGACGAGGACCGCGACGATCAGCGCAGTCAGCAAAGCGGGAAAAACAAGCTCCGGCCCGGCATGCATGCCGAGCAGAAGATCTCGTGCCTCGGGCGTTCTGATCAATACGCCGCGCATCGCATCGATGTCGGTCGCATCGTATCCGGCCAGCCGCGTTTCGAGTATCCAGATTCTGGTCATATCCCGGAAGGGTAGGACAAAACCGAAGGCCGACCATGAGAACACGGCCAGGCAGAGGGCTGCGAGCAGCGCGATGATCCAGAATGGGATACGGCTGCCCGCGCTTGTCATCAGGCGCCGGAGCCCGGATAGTTCGGGCTTTCGCGCGTGATCGTCACGTCGTGCGGGTGGCTTTCGCGAAGGCCGGCGCCCGAGATGCGCACGAAGGTCGCGCGTTCCTGGAACTCCTTGAGGTCCTTGCCGCCGACATAGCCCATCGCCGCCTTGAGGCCGCCCGCGAGCTGGTGCAGCACACCCGAGACCGGACCCTTGTAGGGAACCTGACCTTCGATGCCTTCCGGCACGAGTTTCAGTGTGTCGCGCACTTCCGCCTGGAAGTAGCGGTCGGCAGAACCACGGGCCATGGCGCCAACGGAGCCCATGCCGCGGTAGGCCTTGAAGGAGCGGCCCTGGTACAGATAGACTTCGCCCGGGCTTTCATCAGTGCCGGCAAGCAGCGAGCCGATCATGACGGCGGAAGCGCCAGACGCGATCGCCTTGGCAACGTCGCCGGAGAACTTGATGCCGCCGTCCGCGATGACGGGAATGTCCTGCGCCTGCGCGGCTTCGACGGCAGACATGATGGCGGCAAGCTGGGGAACACCGACGCCGGCGACGATGCGCGTCGTGCAGATCGAGCCCGGGCCGATGCCGACCTTGACCGCATCCGCGCCGGCATCAATCAGCGCCCTGGTGCCCTCCGATGTCGCCACGTTTCCGGCCATGATGCGCACCGAGTTGGAGAACATCTTGACGCGGGTGACAGCTTCGAGAACGCGCGCCGAATGGCCATGTGCTGTATCGACGACCAGCAGATCGACCCCTGCCTCGATCAAGCGCTCGGCGCGCTCGAAACCATCGTCACCGACGCCGATAGCAGCTGCGGCGCGCAGCCTGCCCTGCATGTCCTTGGAGGCATTCGGGTTCAGCTGCGACTTTTCGATATCCTTGACGGTAATCAGACCGACGCAGCGGCCTTCGCCGTCGACAACCAGCAGCTTCTCGATGCGGTGCGAGTGCAGCAGGCGCTTGGCTTCCTGCTGATCGACGTTTTCCTTGACCGTGATCAGCCCTTCGCGCGTCATCAGTTCGTAGATCTTCTGTGACGGATCGGACGCGAAGCGGACGTCGCGATTTGTCAGGATGCCGACGAGACGACCGGACTTCTCAACGACCGGAATGCCGGAGATGCTGTAGGTCTTCATCAGGCCAAGCGCATCGGCCAGCGTCGCATCGGGGCCAATCGTGACCGGGTTGACGACCATGCCGCTTTCGAACTTCTTGACCTGCCGGACCTGTTCGGCCTGTTCGATCGGGGTCAGGTTCTTATGGATGACGCCTAGCCCACCTGCCTGCGCCATGGCGATGGCAAGACGGCTTTCAGTAACGGTATCCATGGCGGAGGAGATGATCGGGATGTTCAGCTCGAAATCGGTCGCGATGCGCGTTGCGACGCTGGTCTGGCCTGGCAGAACCTCCGAGTGACCTGGCTGCAGCAGCACATCGTCGAAGGTGAGAGCGTCTAACCCGGTTGGCGTTTCAATGATGCGAGCCATGGCCAATTTCCTCAATTACGAAAAATGCAACGCCACCCGGAACGAATCGTCCGCACCGGCGGTGTGCAAGGGTTGCTTTGGAAGTTGGCGAGGGCTGGTAACACGTCTCTGACAGGAAGGGAATAGCAAAAGACGCCGTGTACGACTGCCGGACGCGGATCGTCGGCAGCACCGATTCTGCGCGCAACAAAACGTTCCACGAGCGATGGCCCACGTTCAATGGGCTCATAATCACGTCCTCATCCCTGTGCCTCTCACAGGGGACAAGTACATCCAGGTTATTGAATACAAAAGATTCTTGCCACGGCACAGGCTCGCCGTGGCTGGTTTCCTGCGGCAAGCGCAGGAATGAGGTGGAGGAAAGACGGCGCTCGAAAAGGGCCAAATGAGATCGATATCAGCGGTATGAGCCTGGCGTGTCCGCCGGGCTTGGTATGGCTGCCATGCAGCAAGATCACAGGTCGAACTGATAGGTCATCGGGACGAAGCGGTATCCGGTTTCATATGTGTCGACAAAGCCGACGGCCGGAAACGGCATGTGATAGCCGAGGAAGGCGATCCTGTCCGTCGCGATCATGTCGAACACCTTTTTGCGCGACGCGGCGGCCTGGGCCTTGTCCATGTCGAAACGGACCTCCCATTCGGGCTTTTGCAGCGACAGGATGTAGTGGTTGGCGGTATCGCCGGTGGCAACGAGACGCTTGCCGTCCGATTCGACGTGGAACACTATGTGGCCCGGCGAATGGCCCGGCGCCAGCATCGCTGTGATGCCGCTTGCGACCTTGTCGCCGTCTCCAATGAATGTCGTCTTTTCGGCAAATGGCACGACATTGGCCAGCACCGCCTTGTGGCCGCCTTCCGCCGGCGTGCCTTCGCGAGCCTTGCTCGTCCAGAAATCGTATTCGGCCTGTCCGGCAACGTAGCGGGCGTTCTTGAACGCAGGTGCGCCACCCTCCATAAGGCCGCCGATGTGATCGCCGTGCAGATGGGTCAGGGCCACCAGAGTGATATCGTCGGGCGCGTATCCGGCCGCCTTCAGACCATCGTGCAGTAGTCCGACGCCACGGGCGCGGCCGCCTTCGCCGAAGCCTGTATCGATGAGAATGACATCCGATCCGGTGTCGATCAGTGCAGGCGCATAGGAATTGACGAACTTGTCGGTCGGCAGGAAGTTCTTCCCAAGCAGTTCCTGAACGGTTTCCGGCTTCTGATTGGTGCCGAAAGTTTCATAGGGCTTCTCGAGAACGCTCGCTCCGTCCTTGAAGACGGTGAACCTGTAGGAGCCGAGGCTGAATTGATTGAACTGGGGCTGCGTCGTCGCATCCATCTTGGTCTTGTCTCCGCTTGCGGCCATCGCGGCCGTCTCTCTCAAAATCACCGGCGCCGCCAGCAGGCCAACGCCTGCAGCAACGAACGCGCGCCGTCTTATCCCCGTCGACACTGCCATATCCCATCCTTCCAATAGCGCACGACGTCCTCGTCGCACAGAGCCCCCCGTCGCGACGAACCGAAGCCTGTCGTTGCAATCGACCGAGACGAACATACGTCAATCTTGATCGTTGAAATTGCTGGGCAAGCAGTCTCACGCGGACGTGATACAAACGTGTTTCCGCGGCCGATAGAGGGGTTGGCAGAGGCTGATAGGAGGACTACAGAGCTCTGGCTTTCCGAGCCGCCTTCTCCAGACCTTCAAGGCATTCGCGTATGAACCGAATCGTCCCGCTGATCCTCGCCGTCGCTCTCTTCATGGAGCAGATGGATTCCACCGTCATTGCGACCGCCTTGCCTGCGATTGCCAACGACCTGCATGTCGGGCCGATCACACTGAAGCTGGCGCTGACCTCCTACATGGTTTCGCTCGCGGTCTTCATTCCGGTCAGCGGCTGGATGGCAGACCGGTTCGGCGCCAAGCGCATCTTCCGGCTGGCGATCTGCGTCTTCGTCATCGGCTCGATCTTCTGCGCGGCGTCCTCCGGCCTCATCGAATTCGTCTGCGCCCGCTTCCTGCAAGGCATGGGCGGCGCGATGATGACGCCCGTCGGCCGCCTCGTTCTGTTGAGAACAACGAAGCGAAGCGATCTTGTTTCCGCCATGGCGCTGCTGACGATCCCCGCCCTTGTCGGGCCGCTGGCAGGACCGCCGCTCGGCGGCTTCATCACAACCTATTTCACCTGGCACTGGATTTTTCTGATCAACGTTCCGGTCGGCATCGTCGGCGTCTGGCTTGCGACGATCTTCCTGCCGGAGGTGGAGGCAACGGCGCCGCCGAAGCTCGACGTCACCGGCTTCGTACTGACCTCGTTTGCCGCCGCCGGCGTGGTCTTCGGCCTGTCGGTCGTCAGCCTGCCGGCGCTGCCGCCGATGGTCGGCATTGGTGCAACGGCAATCGGCATCGTCTGCGGCGTGCTCTATGTACGCCACGCCAAACGACATCCCGCGCCGATACTCAACCTCAAGCTCTTCCGCAATCCGACCTTCCGTGCGTCGACGACCGGCGGAACGCTCTTTCGGATCTGCATCGGCGCCATGCCGTTCCTGACACCGCTAATGTTGCAGCTCGGATTCGGCCTGACGCCGTTCCAGTCCGGCCTCATCACCTTTGCCGGCGCGATCGGCGCGATCACCACGAAATTTATGGCGCGACGGGTTTTTGCGGCTGTCGGCTTCCGCACGACGCTGCTTTCGGCCGCCGCCGTGACAACCGTGGTGACGGCCACGACCGGCTTCTTCACGCCGGAAACGCCGCATCTCGTCATCATCGGCATTCTTCTGATCGGCGGCTTTTCGCGTTCGTTCTTCTTCACAGGCGTGAATGCACTCGCCTATGCCGATATCGATGACGCGCAGGCAAGTCAGGCAACCTCCATGAGTTCGGTGATGCAGCAGATCAGCCTGGCGCTCGGGGTTGCGCTCGCCGCGGCGATCCTGGAAACCTCGATCTTTCTGCGCGGCGAAGCGCTGCAGGTGGCGGACTTCCACGTCGCCTTTTACGTCATTGCGCTGCTGACCGTGGTGGCTACCATCCCGTTCATCAGGATGGACAAAAGCGCCGGCGCGCTCGTTTCGGGCCATCGCGCCAGCCCGATCACCGCAGCAGCGCTCGAGGCGGAGCAGCAGGCCGTGAAATAGACTATTCCGGCGTTTCGCAGACTGCGCTGAGCTTGTTGCCGTCCGGGTCGCGCACGTAGGCCGCATAGAAGCTCGCATGAAACGGCCGAAGCCCCGGCTCGCCCTCGTCGGTGCCGCCAGCGGCTATGGCCGCAGCATAGAAGGCATCGACGTCGGCTCTCGTTTTAGCCGCAAGCGCGACCATGGAGCCGTTGCCGTTCGTGGCCCTCCGGCGGTTGAACGGCGTGACGATCCAGAGCCGACAACGGGTGTCGCCATCGGCAGCATAACCGATTTCCTCCTCCGAATAGCGCTGTCGCCTATAGCCGAGCAACGGCAGCACGACATCGTAGAAACGCCGGGCCCGATCGATATCGTTTGTTCCGAGAGTCACGTAGAGCAGCATTATCAGCCGGGTCGTTCCAGTCCTGGGAGCTTCATAATCCACCCAGAACGCCCCAAAGATCAAGCTTCCGTTACATCGGCCTGCGCTTTGCGGCCCTTGAAGCCTTTCGCCAACAGGAACATCTCGACGGATTCCGCGCGCGATGATGCCGGCTTGACGTGCACCACCTGCTTGAAATGTTGCTTCAACATGGTCAAAAGGTCGCGCTCGGCGCCGCCCTGGAAGGTCTTGGCCAGGAAATGACCGCCTTCGCCGAGGACTTCTACTGCGAAATGGGCGGCGACTTCACAGAGATGCATGGTGCGCAGGTGATCGGTCCGGTGGTGGCCGGTGGTGGGGGCCGCCATGTCGGAGACGACCAGATCCGGGGTGCCGCCGACCGCTTCCAAGAGCTGGGCCGGCGCCGATGGATCAAGGAAGTCGAGCTGCAGGATCTTCACGCCCGGGATCTGGGCCATCTCGAGAAAGTCGATCGCCGCAACGCGGATATCGTCGTCGGTGGAACCCGTGACCTTGGCGGCGATCTGCGACCAGCTGCCCGGTGCCGCGCCAAGATCGATGATGCGGCGAGCGCCCTTCAGGATGCCATGCTTTTCGTCGATCTCCAGGAGCTTGAATGCCGCGCGGGCGCGGTAGCCTTCCAGCTGGGCGCGCTGCACGTAGGGATCGTTGATATGGCGCTGCAGCCACTGTCGCGACGACGCCTTCATCTTTTTGTTCTTGACGCGCTGGCCGAGCTTGCGGCCGGTGCGGTTGCCCGCAATCGTTGGCTTGGTCATGCTTGTCCCCTATTTGCCGCGCTGGCCGCGGCGGTTGCGGTTGCGCCGCCAGACGCCGTCGTCGGCCATCATGTCCGTCAGCAGGCCTTCCCTCAAGCCACGATCTGCAACACGCATGCGCGGGCTCGGCCAGCGGCGTCGGATCGCTTCCAGGATGGCGCAGCCGGCAAGAACGAGATCCGCCCGATCCGGCCCTATGCAGGGATTGGCGGCGCGGCTCGCGAAATCCCATGAGAGCAGTTTGGCCTGCATCGCCGTGACCTCGTCATCGGACAGCCAAATGCCGTCGACCTTGCGCCGATCGTAGCGCGGCAGATCGAGATGCACCCCGGCAAGGGTGGTGACCGTGCCCGAGGTGCCTATCAGGTGAAAGTCTCCCGATGGCCCAGCGTCGATCGCCGGGCAATCGAAACCGGAGAGCATGCCTGCAACCTCCAGCACCATGCCCTCGAATACGTCAGGCGTGACATCGCGACCGCCATGCCGCTCCGACAGGGTCACGACGCCGACCGGCAGCGACGTCCAGTGCGTAATGTGATTGGCCAGCCTGTTGAATCGGCTGTCGCCGATGCGAATGACTGCAATTTCGGAGGAACCGCCGCCGATATCGAACAGGACCACCGAGCGGGTTTCACGTCCGACCAGCGAGGCGCAGCCGGAAACGGCAAGGCGTGCCTCCGTCTCGCGATCAATGATCTCAAGCTCGAGGCCCGTTTCCGCCACTACCCGCTCAAGGAACTGCGCACCGTTGCTCGCCTGGCGGCAGGCTTCGGTCGCAATCAACCGCATGCGGCGAATTTCGCGGTTCTTCAGCTTGGACGCGCAGACGCGCAGTGCATCGACAGCACGGTCCATCGCGTCATCAGACAAGCGACCGCTTGCCGCCAGGCCCTCGCCCAACCGGACGATACGGGAAAACGCATCGACCACGCGAAACTGACCCGGCCGCGTCGGCTGCGCGATCAGAAGGCGGCAATTGTTGGTTCCCAGATCCAGCGCGGCATAGAGCTCATCAGGCCAGGGATGCGCAGCGGCTGGGCGCTGATCGCGCTCGGCCTGACGCGCCCGGTTGTCGTTTTCGCCAATCCGCCCATCGCTCGCAACGCTGCGAACGGCAGGCGCCGGCTGCTGCACTGTCGGACCGACGGGTTTTGACTGTGCGAGCGGCCGCCCCTGCAGGCCGCGCTTGCCACGGTGCTTGCGACGGTTGCGCTTGCTGGAAGCCGATTCGCCGTCATCGCGGGCGGCATCACCGGCCGAAACGACTTTCGCGCTGCTCTGCGGCTGCTTTGCGGCGGCCTCACCGGGCCGGCCGAAAGCCCGACGACGGCGCTTTCGCTTGCGCGCCGAACTTTCGGCGGCATTGTCCGCTGTATTGTCAAATGGGCGCGCAGCCTCGCCGACACTGCCGGAGGGGGCCTGCGAAGCGGGCTGGCTCGCATTGCGGGATTGCCCGCCACGCTTGCCTTTGCGGCGCCTGGATTTTTTTCCATCCTTGCGCCCTGCCGCCGACGCCCCGTCAGATTGCGGCTTTACGCCGCCTTCGGGGTCTTCCACGTTCGTTTTTCCATCGCGCCGCGCAAGTTCCCTGAAGGTATGCAGCTGGCGCTCATTCGATTTTGCGTTGCGGCAAGACTATCAGTGCAAGGCGAAATCGCCAAATTCTTTTTGTTTGTGCTCCCGAATCCCCTCAAGAAGCCCCTCAAAAGTACCGCGCGATTTTTTTCAAAACAGGTATTTGCAATCCGCGAGCTTTTGGTTATAAGCGCCGCACAGCAGCAAAGCCCTGAGCGGCGGCGCCTGTTGGGGAATAGTTCAATGGTAGAACGACGGACTCTGACTCCGTTAATCTTGGTTCGAGTCCAGGTTCCCCAGCCAAAACTTTCCTGACATTTCAATAGGTTGACGCGTTTCGCCAGTGTGCGGAATCACCCCACATTGCACCCCCACAAGGGCGCTTGTTATGTCGAAATACCTGCGGCGCGAAGCCGATTCTTTTGTCTTCCGAAGACGAATCCCGTCTGCCATCCAAAGCAAGTTGGGCCTCAAGGAAATATACCGATCTTTAAAAACGACCGTGCGAAGAACAGCCCAAGCGCGAGCAGCGCATCTGTTTATCGCAACCGAGAGGCTTTTCGAGATGTTAGGCGAGGACGAAGACACATTGTCCGATGAGGACATCAAAGCGGCTGTGAGACATTGGCTTGGCACCTCGTATACGTGGAAGAGCCGCTTGGACGGATATCTGAACAGCCTAACTCCAGGAACGCTGAGAGCTCATTACGAAACGCTTCCAGACACACTCATAGATATAGCGAAGGCGGAACACATCTCAGCGGAGACCAACTTGCTTGAGGAGGCTTGGTCGGCCCTGGAATATTCCGACTACGCTGGCTGGGGACACGGCGAAACGCTGACGAGAACCAAGACCCTGCTTCGCGCCGCCGTGAAGGAATACGTCGATCGAAGGATGCAGATTGTTTTTGACCCAGAGGCACTCCACAAAACGCCGATGTCGCATGTCCAGCACCAGGCAGCGTCACCGCCTGCGAATATGATGAAACTATCGTCGTTTATCAAAGCCTGGCAGGTCGATGTTCTGACAGGATATAACGGAGAAAAACGGCTAAGCTCGACGACAGCCGATCCATACCAAACAGATATTGAACTCTTTATTGGGCTGATGGGCGATCTGCCCGTCGGCAAAATCACTTACGATACTGGCGCAGATTTCCGGACGAAACTTCTCGCACTTCCGTCGACCCACGGCAAATCCCGAACAGGTTCACTGAAGCAAGAACTTGCATTGGCAAAGGCGAACAAGACAGCGCCTCGCATGACGATGAAAACCGCCAAAAGACACTTTTCAGGATTGAATTCGATATGGCGATGGCTGGTTTTTAAAAAGCATGTTCCGTCACAAGTATATCCCTTCCGCGGCCATTCATTTCCTGGAACGAAATCGAAGAAGTCGGCGCGGGACACTTGGTCAATCGAAGACATGGAGCTTCTGTTCTCTTCACCGGATTATCAAGAAGCAGACAAGCACAGTGCTTTGCACTGGCTCCCGCTAATTTCACTATATTCTGGCATGCGTCTTGAAGAGATTTGCCGACTTCGTCCAAATTACGATTTTGCCACCAGAGACGGCATTTATTGCTTCATCGTACAGGAACGCGAAGGCTGGGACCCGAAAACAGAAGCCGGCGCGCGCGTGATACCCGTTCACTCTTGGTTGTTGGGCCAAGGTTTGAAGACTTTTGTTCAAGAGATGAAAGCTCGCGATGCAGAACACCTATTTCCGGAATTGCTGCTTAAAGGAAAGAAGCTCAGTGCGGATTTCAGCCGCGACTTTTCCCGAATAAAGATTGCCTTGGGCGTGGGTAAGAAAACAGCATTTCACAGCTTTCGGCACACGTTCCGGACGGAGCTGGAATCGACCAGCCATAGGGAATCACACATTGATGCCGTGATGGGACATGAAGGCGTGAAAAGCGAAGGACGCGTTTACACCAAACGTGTGACGACGACGAAACTCAAGGATGTTGTAGAGGACTTCTTCCCCCAACTCGACATTGCACATTTGGTCTGTGAAACAGCACCCCAACCTCAGGGAGTGTTCAGAAAGCGCGCTGCAAAGCCCAAAATCGCAAAAAGAAAACTAACGCCCCCGACCTTCGATGAAAACGGCAAGTTGATGCGCCCGCGCCGAACATAACATAGAACTGGTTACAAACCTGATCCGGGAAGCGGAAGCAAAGCGCTACTGGGAGATGAGTGCCGCAGCCTATGAAAGCCGCGGCACAATTCTTTGGTCAGGCCGTGATCTGAAGTTCGCCAGCGAGCCTGATGATCTTCTCCACGACGCCCTCCTGCTTCCGCCACGCATGGACAAAGAGGCGCATGCCTTTTTCGTCTCTCTCGACACGGTCGCACCTCGGTGTGCCGGCATCGTCATATGTGCCCTCAACGAATTCATCACTGAAGACGAGCGCCGAAATCGTCATTACGAGATCGCGGTTAACCTCCACCTGCTGAGGCATCGGGACAATCGGCAGCGCCGCTTCCACTTCGGGAGACCCATCGACGCCCAGTTCCGATAGCGTCGGCCAGTATTTGTGGCATGTTGCCGAAGCGATGCGGTGCTGCTTCTTCAGGTACGACTTGGAGGGAAACGTCGCATGCTGCTCGTAGTAGTCCAGAATTGCGACATGCAGACGCAGCTTCGCGTCTTCCCCGCGGACACTACGGAAGTCGGCGTCCGCGTTGCCCGTCGACGGGTGCTGGCCAATCTGCGCACCATGCGAACTCTCGACGACCGTGAAAATGGCATCGGCTCCGAAATAGCCGCCCCTGTCGGCCTCCTGTTTATAGGAGACGTCGCGGATGTTGAGCGCGTTCCGCAGATGCTCTGGCTTGACGCCAAGAGCCGAGACCGCCCTGCTGAAACCGACGTTTAGGCGACGGATCGCATCAAGAATGGTGTCCGGGATGCGAGGTGCCTTCCTCACTCCTCGCCCTTTCGTTAGTTGGCGATCCTTGCGATATGCCGAGCAATCGCGCCAGAGATTGGCGATCTCGCGGTCCGGATCGCTGTTATCGCTACCGCCGACTTTCGTTGCCACCACGATAGCCGTCGCTGGAACAGACGAGGCATGATCAGCCGTAACCGAGATTTTGTTGAGATGTGCCGCCTCATCGGCGTGGTTTTGTGACGTATGGGACATCCAGAGCTCCTTTCGCTTCGCTTTCCCATGGGGACCACACCGTATTTTTTGGGTGTGGGAAGCTGGCCTACTGGCCTGTTCGGGAGCAAGAGAGCTGCTTTTATCCCGTGGTGGCGCTCTGGAAGATGGCCTTCTGATCCCCTCTAAATGCTCTCACACACTGGGGCTTGCCATCAACATCGCCGTCCTTTCATTTCTAAGATTCGCTGTCAACGCCAGACCTTGAACTTGGTTAAAAACGTGTGACGGCCCTCGGCGGCGGGCATTCCCATAGCATCGAGCATCACGTAGGTGTACGTGACGATGTTCGTCGCTACAGCGGCCTAGTTTACGGGAGCAAGGGAATGCGAGAAATCGACGGCATCAAAGAAGCGATGGCGGTGCTAAAGCGGCACTGGGAAGAGATCGAGGACGATTTCGATCGTCACAATCGGCACTTTCTCGAACTGGCATCCACTGATCACGAGGCCGTTGGTCGGGTGCTCCGGGCACACTCGTAATCGAGTATTTCATGAACGGTTTCCTGCCGTCGTATTTTGGTATTGAGGATTACGACGAGCTTCGGCTGTCATTTGCCCAAAAAGCGAAACTCCTGCCGTCCACCAAATCAGCGGCGGCGTTTGTGCGCTCCGGGATCATCCAGCTCAACTCCGTCCGGAACAAGTATGGTCACCGTCTGAACCACGCTGTCGAGTTCCACGAGATTGAAGCCATTCTCGAAGTCCTGTCGGTTGCAAGAAGTGGGGTGAATTTCGAGACGCCAATAGAAGCCATCGAAGCCTTCGCGCCTGTCGCCTTCGCCTTTCTATCTGTCCCGCCGGCTCATCTGCAGAAAGCGTTCATGGAAGCCTTCAGCCATGTTCAATCCTACTCGCCAGAGTAGGCCATACCAGCGCACAACACTCCTGGCTCTGTTCGAGGATCGCGAATGATTTCGGCATTCTTCCGCCACTTCTCCACGGCTCGGCGGAGCCGACGTTTCTGCTCCTGCCGTGGCTGCGTCTCGATCCTTGGGAAGACTGATTGCCACGGCGTTTGATCAACGGCGGGATTTACTCTCTTGGGATTAGTTGCATACCACCACACCTGAAACACCTGTGCTTCGACTGGCAATCGCTTCGTCAACAGCAGGTAATCCAGCCAGCCCATGAAAAGCACGCTGTCGTTCGCCCTGTCCGAAAAGTCGGCCATCAGCTCCTCGTCGTCACGAGCGGTCTTTCCGTCCTGCTGATAAAAGTGCTTGATAGCATTCCAATACTGGTTCCTGAGACGCTTAATCTTCTTGTAGTCGATGTCTGGCATCGACTTCAGGATATGGGTTGATAGCGTTGTGATGTCTGCCTGCTCGGCCAATCCTTCGATAATTTCACTGCCTCCGCACGCCAACGCATGAATGGCGATAGGGTCTCGATCTCGTATGAAGATATCGAGGGCTGTCCCGAGCTGAGCCCTTGCGATGCCGATCTTGATGCTCAAAGTTGTCTTCCCTGTCAGGCTGCGAGCGCACGATAGACGGTGGCCCGATGGACGCCGAGCAAGCGGGCAATAGCGGCAACGGGCTTTCCTTCTCGCTCGATCAATTCCCGAGCATGGGCAACCTGTTCCGGAGGAGCGACAAGGGGGGCCCGAACCGAACGCCTCGTGCCTTCGCTGCTGCGCGGCCAGTACTGGTCCGCTCAAGGATCAGGCTCCGTTCGAAGTCCGCAATTCCTTCGAAGACCGTCAGGATCATTTTGCCCGCAGGGCTGGTTGTGTCGGCCCATGGTTCGGCCAGTGATCGGAGGCCGGCTCCTGCGTCCTTCATCCGTTCAGTGATGTCGAGGAGATCGCTCGTCGATCGTGCGAGGCGATCGAGGCGCGTCACCACGATGACATCGCCGGGTCGAAGGTGATCAAGCATCTTGTCGAGTTCCGGGCGGTCCTTCTTCGCGCCAGAAACCTTCTCCTCGAACAGGCGGTTGCAGTCAGCGGCGGTCAAAGCCGACCTCTGTTGAGCGAGGTCTTGGCCCTGAGTTGAGACGCGAGCGTATCCGATGTTCATAACGGTTCCCTTTGTCGCAAATCATGTCGCGTAGATTCTACTACTTGCGACAGACTTATGCGACGCGCCGGCGGCCGGACTTCCAAAAGGAGGTGATTTGTTGCACGACTTAGGAGTTAAGCGACTGGTCCGACAGTGACGCAGCACAATCAGCCGCTCTTTTCCACCCAATTACAAATCGATTCCCGCCAAGCCGAAGAATCATCACTATCATGCGATCAGTTGGAGCTGAAGTCGATCGACCCTGAAAGCAAACAGGTCACTCGGCGAAATTCTACAAGAGTTATCGCATATTGCGACATCTTTGACGCAGCGGAGTTGCGCGACAAGTCACAACGGTCATCACTGCATCGACACGACCTTTCGTATCTCAGCCGCCACGTTCGGACCAAACTGCGCGTCGTAGCGGCGGCTCTCGTTGAGATCAACCATGACCGAGGCCATGTTCGGCCATTTCAATCGCCGGCCTCCGCCAGCTGCGCGTAGGCCCTTGCCGTCCACCAGGTCAATCAGTTTATCTTGCGCTTCAGGTGACAAAGAGAGCGCATCCGCAGTGTACAAGAATTGCAGGCCCGTCAGCTTGCCAATACCGTCAATGTCCCTATCAGGCTCGAATTCCGGCAGAACCTCGGGAACACCTTGAAGGAGGTCAAGATTTAACACTTCGAATTCGCTCCACAGGCCGGTTCCGATCGTATCTGTTACATCAGTAATCCATGGACTGGCCTGGTTGTGAAAAGACAGTATCAGCTCCCGCTTCGCCCGCGTCATCGCCACGTACAATTTGCACGAAGCACGATATGTTTCCTCTTCAGGGACGTCGTGCGCGGGTAGGACACCATGTCTGCAATTCAGAATAATCAGGACATCGAACTCGTAACCCTTGGTCTGTTCGAGATCACAAAACACGAGGGAGTCCGCACTGGGATCGTACCCACCATCCAACGCAGTGACACCACATTTGTCTGCGAAAGATGTCACGTCTCGTCCCGAGAAACCCGCGAAGGCTACGCAGACGGTTTTTGCGCCGGCCTGCAACGCAGATGTCGCGTATGTCCGCGCGTAAGCAATTTCTTCCTCCAGGGTAGAAGCTGCCAGCGCCATTGGCACCGAGCCGCTAAAGTTCGCAAACTTGGGGTCCAATATTTCCAGATCATCGCTATCGAACATGTCGTCGTGCAAATTATTGCTCAATACCTCGTACGCAGCCTTCAAAATCTCACGACTGTTCCTGTAGTTTTTCTGGATACGCTCCCGTGACACATTTCCGAAACCTGCGTCTGACAAGGAGCGGTGCTTCGGAAGGATAGTCTGAGCAATGTCGCCACACAGGAATACGTCGTTCGGTCCGACAGGGACGAGTTTGCGAACGACCCTCAGTTCAGTGGTGCCAAAGTCCTGAGCCTCGTCTACTAATATGTTCGTGTAGACAGGGTTGATTGCATCGATGTGCCGCGTGAGAGCCGATGTCAGGCCGAGGTAATCAATGACTCCAACGTCGGTCATTTTTTTCTCCCACCCATCCAGCCCCTTCAGAATATCCAAACGACGTTCTGCCGCGATGGGAAACTTCCGTCCTTTGCGCTCGATATCAAGATAAGGGGACCTCGCATTCGACGGAATAGCACTGCGAATCCAGTCAAACTCCTCTCGAAGATACGTTTCTCCGCTAACACTACGTGTCGTCATGGATTTGTGAAGCGGTAGCAGCACCTTCGCTGAGTCGTTGTTCAACCATTGGCGATAATACTCGCGAAATACGAGGTCTACGTGCTCTCCGGATTTCCAAGTCACATCCACATAGTGTCGGTTGTTATGCGGTTCAAAATCCTGCAACAGACGCTGGGCGAGTTGGAAAAATGAAGTGACCTCTATCCTGTCCCGTACCGCTTTATTGGTACATGCCGCCTCAACTAGCTGGCTTAGTAGACCAGCGAGGCTTCGATTCAGGGTGAGTACAAGTACCTTGGAGCCGTCGTGTTCCGCTAGCCGAAGTGCGCGTCTGACAGCAACGCAGGTTTTACCCGCCCCTGATACACCGGATAGCTGTGAGGCACCTGCATAATCGGCATTGACGACTTTCTCCTGCTCCGGGTGTAGGTACAAAAACCATTCCTGCCAGCTGGAACGTTTTTCGAACGCACCAAGCCAACTTTCATATTCAGCAGACCCGAGGCGTAGGCGGCGTATATCTTCACCATCCTCCACTTCAAGCATTTCGACGTCACTGACATCCTCGAGCAGCCCGATACGACCCATACTAAGGTCGACGTGCGCCTGCGCACCGTCGTAGTTTCCTGCTAGAAGCAAGTTGAATACTGAATGTATCAACTCTGTTTTCTCAACTGGTATGTCTGGCAGAAGTGCTTCGAGTTCATAGGTTGTGGAGCGCGCATCCAAAGCTTCCAGCTTTCTGGCAATACTACGGCTGAGCCCGTCCAGAACATGATCCATAGCTTCGGTATCGAGCCGCTCGACAAGCGGCTTGTCGTGGTGTTCAGCGCGAATCTGGTTCGCGTGAATAACGTCTCCACCAAGGCCAGGCACGAGAACAGCTCGAAGGTCCTTGACCGCCGGCTTCATTCCCTTTTGATTATTTAGCCATCTGTCGACATCTTCGTGGTCGCCTACAAAAAGGAACAGGCATGTTTTTTCGGTCTGTTGAGTAACAAGACGCCATCCATCGCCTAGATCATACTTTACAGCGTTTTCAATACGGGTTTCGCCATGATTGGTAACAGGAAGGCCCAAGAAGGGATTTGCCTCGCGCAGACTACCTAGAACAGCTCTGACTTTAAGAGCCTTTTTTTGCGGTTGGCCGCCGCTAAGGAAAGTTCGGCTAAGTGACTCGTCAAATCTCTTCGTCGTGAAATAGGTAATATTTCCAGGAATGCCTATTCCATTGGCAATGTTTGATGCAATATTCACGAGTCCTCCCACCCAAGATGAATGCTTCAATACGGTCTTGAACAAAGTCCACTGGCGACAAGAAATATTCTTTTCAACCTTAGCCAATCCTCTCAGAAAAGGGGATTCGCTTGAAAACTTTGTTGCGTTATTCAGCGGCGGCCGCCAGCGTCGGCGTTGGGGTTGCCGTCAAGGCCTTCTTCCATTTCCCGAACTCTTTGGGAAGAATGGCTATAAACTGATCCGGCGACATAACCTCGGGGTCGAAAGTCAGATCAAGCTGGCGTACAACTTTTCCGAATCGAAGAGCGGCACCTGGTCCAGCTCCGGCTACACCCTTTCTTGGTCTTTGGCTCAAGGGGTCGAGATAGAGCTTGTTTGCAGCACGTATAATCGGCTTGCTGCCCAGAACACGTTGCCGGCCTCCAAATTGTTCAAGGATTTCGCCGTGAACGCTCAAGGGATGAGAGACTTCCCGGGGTCGGATGAGCATGAACTTCGCGTCATCACCGTGATCGCGAACAAGCTGCCACGGTGTCCTGACGAGGTGGCGATAGTAGGTCTGGAAGTTGCCCGTCAGGACATATCGATACTGCTTGTCAAGTTTCCTGACTCCTGCTGTATTTGGTGGGCAAAGGAGATCGAACCACAAAAGTGCCAAGGATGACCAAAGATTTACGTCGCCAGAAATTGTCCGACCATTGAGGCTCTTGAGCAATTCAACGAGATACCATCCAAAATCCAAGCGGTCGCTGAAATTGGTTCGCTTAGGCGGGACCACGATCAGAATTTTGTCAGAAGTCTCTGGGCCGTCTAGCAAAGCCACTGGCGCAGCGCCTGTCGCTCCATCGTCGAGCCACTGCTGAAACGCGGACAAGCCTTGGTCATTGAGCCTCCGAAGTTCCCAACTCATGCTATACCTCCCCTGCTTTCGCCCTTACTTTCTCCAGGAAAGTTGCACGCGATGAAAAAACCTTAACCGCCTCATCAATCCACTCCGCGCGCTCGTCCTTATCGAGTTCGAACGGACTATCCTCGATACCAAGTTCTTCCTCGCAGAACTTCAACCAGTCCCTCTTCCAATCTGTCTCGTCGTCCTCATCTGGCGGAGTTAGCAAAACGAGTTTTTCGAGAACAATGCGAAAGGCCGCCGGCATTAGCAATCCTCGGACGAGCGGATCGTTGATGATTCTGTCCTCTATTCCGGTTGCCCTGTAATTGAGGACCAAGGCGGGCGGCTCGTTTTCGTCTACTGAGACCCGCCATAACTCCGAGCCCAGATCGTGATAACGAATGGTCAGCAAGCTTCGGCGGCCGTCCCCGTCATCCTTGCTCTTTGGTCGGACGTGCGACGCCAAGGCAGCAAGGAGACCAACAACTCCGTGCGTGTCTACGACCTTCACCCGAAACTGAACATTACCGCCTACATCGATATCGTCGATTATCATCAGCGGTGGGACCGAAAGGTTGCCTACGGTCCCGCATCCGAAGCGCATCAGCGACGAACCGCGATAAGCTTCGATCGCAACCTCAGCGGTCTCGGGGAAACCGAGTCCATCAAGCTTCAGTTCTGCCGTCGCACGTGGGGCCGCGCCTGGCGGGGTATCTAGCAGGCGGATATCAATCGCCTCGTGACTTATTCGCTTGCGGTTGGTGAAGTTGATACGTCGTTTTGTTGTGGCCATTACGCAGCCCTCGCATCGACAACAATGTCGCGGTTGGCATCGAAGCCAAGCCCACTTATGACGAAATCAGGCCCAGTAACGGAAGCCACAAGACTACATGGGCCTTGCGCGACCCAGGTCGCACCCTTCGCATTTATTGCAATGTCACTTTTGGTGAGATCGAAATCGTATTTGCTATGCGCAGTAAACGGATTGCCGACCATTGTATCGTAGGCGACCCTGATTTTGATCTTTTTGGGAAAATTCCATTTTGCGGCACCAGGGCCGGCGATGATCTCAAATCCGCCCGAACAGGGTTTAATCGCAATCGCCTTCTCCCGCGGCACCACATTAACGACAGGCTTGTTAGTACGTTTTCTTGGCCCTGTTGAAGCCCTTGATGCATCGACAAGCGAAAACAGATCAATCAGCGCGTTCTGATCCTCGCGCGCGACCTGCTCTGCAATAAGCGCATGCAGCTCCCTAAGAGAGTAGCGTATTTGCTTTACGACCCCGGTCGAATGCCACCTGTCCGCAAGCTTTTCGGCACTCGCAATCCAGTTAGTGTGCGCTGGATTTTCTGCATCCCCGAGGAACTCGGCGACACCTTTATCTGCAGCGACCATTGCGCCATATGCGTGGATGCCACTAAAATAGCGAACTTCTCCTGGCACCGTGATTGAGCCCCGCGCGAACAGGGCGAACGGCTTCTGCCCCTCTGGAACGGCCTGCAGAAAAAGGTCGATGTAGCTCGAAACATCGGCGGCATTCCGGGGCCTCAGACGCACCGGCACCCTAACCTGGACAAGCTTTCCATCACGGTACGCCGCTTTCATCGCTTCCAGCTGGTTTGCCTGAAACATCTTTTCGGAAACGCCCCCTACTTCGAGGGACGTCGAGGCAGTTGTTGCCGGCACCCCCGCCAATTGCTTGCTAACCGCCTCGACGAAGGAAAGGGCGATTGAATGGCCCTGATGACTTTTCTCGTTCTCCGCGGCAACTTTGTGAAAATTCTTCTTATCAATCAGGATCGCGCCAACCTCTATCGTCAGTTTGCCGGCGAGGATCGGAAAGTAGTAGTTTCGGAGCACCGCCTCGATGAGGGTGGCCTCTGTGATGTTGGATTTCACGTACGGGATGACGATCGACAACCCAGGCTCGAGCTGGCGCTTAACACCCGTGAGCTTTCGAAAAGCGTCAATTTCCAATGCATCCGAAACTGGAAGTTGGATACCACCTGCCCCCCGGTGCTCGAACCAAAAGCCATGGGCAGGATGGCGACTTCCTGAACTCTCGTGATTGAGAAGAACCGCTTGCCCCATCAGCAGTGGTGCCGTGTCTCCTGCTCGGGCAGTCATCCCGAAGAAACTTCGCAACTCGGAACATGATGAATACACGAGCTTGCCTAAACCCCAGCGCCCTCCCGAAGCACCGCCCTTTCCAGAGCGGCCGTGCCTGCGCCAGAAGTTCCTGAAGTTGTCGTTGTCGAGCTTGCCAGTCTCTCCGGTTAGCCCTTTCGTACCAAAGTCCTCAATTAGGAGAATTCTCGCAGCGTCGGACGACAACGGCTCCAGCCTGACCCCACATACTTGGAGATGCGGACGGAGGCTATCAAAGCGCCCACGAAGGTCCGCACTTGCGTTCGTATCAAGCCGATGGACCGAAAAGGAAACCTTCACTGGCGCTGATCCAGAGGCTGCATCAGTTGAGTTTTGGATTACTTCTCTAACCAGAGCCTCAGCCAAGCCGACCTCATCGTTATTGAACTGATCGCGTTGCGTTGGGTCCTGCTCGACAAGCGTTGCCGGAACTTCTTCGAACTGCCACTTCCCCATACTAATCCTCCCCTAGCGTAAATTCCGTCTCGCGCCCGCCGGCCTCGTCGCCGAACCGTCCCCGCGCACCTTCGATTTCTTTCTGCAGGGCCCGAAAAATCTTCTTTACGTCCTGCTCGCTGAATACGTAGGCGCTTCTGTTGGAAAGATTTCCTATCAGCCGAATGTCCTTGATTGCTCGGTTAACCCTCGCTTCAGCAAGTTCAATAAATTTTTGGCGTCTGTCGCGCATGCATTCTCACATATTTGATTTCTTGCGCACTAAGTATTCATTTTTTGCATCATTGTCAACATATGCTCGTCAATTCTCGTACATTTCAGAAATGTACGAGAATTATGCTCGCAAGGGCCAGAACCAGGTCGATTTTCACTGTCTGAGTATGGGGCTCAAATTGGGAGATGACCCAATGCAATGCACGACTGGCTGGGGCCAGAGAGCTCTGTGCCGCCACTGAACGACTTCACCTCGGATAATTGGTGTCGGAGACAGACTGTTGAAAGAAGGCCCAGCCTCTAAGAGTGCAAGCCAACAAACGTGCCGTCATGTATTTGTACGTGACGCAACACACTGGCGAATTGTGTCGCTACCTACGCTAAACTTCACAACCCAACGCATTCACCAGCCGCGACCGTGGCCCACGCCTGGAGTGCCAAGGTTGGCACCCCCGTGACTAGCGCAGCTAGTGGTAGTCGGTCACTACAACTTATTGCTTTCTACCACTACTTTCACGTTTTCCCTTCCCCCGGGCCACGCCGGCGCGCATGATGCTGGTATTCGCCAGAGTATCCGCCGATGGGTGGCTTTCAATTTGTTCATCTTGAATCGTGGAGTCGCAAGGCTGACGACAAAGGACGATCCACTTCTTTCATTTTCGATGAAGCCCGTCGCAAACCGATAGCCTCGGTCCATGTTCCCGACCCCAAGCCGCCGACCGTCATATACGGCGTCGGGATCGAGGACGTCCGCCAGATGCACGATGCCGCCGCGGCCGTCGCGATGACGATGATAAAGGGCAGGCCCCGGAAAATCCGGCTCGACCAGAAAACGCTGCATACTGTCGTCGCCTCGCATCCCTACACCGTGGAGGAGGTCCGCTCAAACAAGGCAAAGGCGGCGGAAGTCTGGCACTGGGAACGGCGCACCATCGCGTGGCTGCGCGACCATTATGGCCCAGCGCTCAAATCCGTAATCCGTCATGTCGACGAAAAGCAGTGGCATATCCATGCCTACGTCCTTCCATCTGCCGATCCCGAACTGAGGGCAATGGCCTTCCATCCTGGCACGATGGGCAAGCGCGCCGTGAAGGCAGGCGGGCGTCGTCCCGGAGAAGATGGCAAGGGGCTGAACAAGCGGGCCGACCATGCCTACAAATCCGCCATGCGGGAATGGCAGGACTTGTATCACGAAACGGTCGCCGCGCCCTGCGGTCTGACGCGCCTTGGTCCTGCCCGTCGCCGCCTAACGCGAGAGGAATGGAAAGCCGAACAGGCACAGGCGGCCGCCCTAAAGAACGCCGTCGAGAGGGCGGCGGCCGTGGAGGCCCACGGGCAAGTCTTCATCAATCGCACAAAAGCCGAGGCGGCCGCGATCAAGGCCGACGCCTCGAAAGTCCAGGCAACGGCTGCGCGCCTGCAGGGTGTCGGCGGGGCTATCCGGGCGGTGGTCGATGGCATTCAGGAATCCCATGTCCGCGATCAAATCCGCCGCGAGTTCGCCCGCGACCTCGATGCCGCGACCGCGGCGGCAAAGGCTGCGCGTGCCGATGCCGCCAAAGAACGCGTGGCACGTCATGACAGCGAGCGAACTGCATCGGATGCCCGCCATGCGGTGCGCCAGTCGGCGGCACGGCTGGCCGATGCCAGGCAGGAAATCCGGCGTCTTTCCGACGCATTGGCGGCCGCGCTGGACGAGCCGACACCGAAGCCCGGAGGAATGACGCCATGACGACCACGGGTGAAGAAATCTTCCAGGCGCAGGCCCGTTTGATGTTGAGCGATATCAGCATGCAGCACCTCGATCCCGCGCATGGTGCGGCCGTCGATATTATCCGGTGGTGCCTTGCCGGCCGCAGACGGCCGACACATCACCGTCAGGTTTTCCTAGAACAGGAGAGCCCGGCTCTCCTGGCGTATCTGGAAAAGCTGGCGGTATCGGGAGATGCCGCGGGCTGGCGGACGCTTGAAGAGCGTATCCGTCTGCGGGCGGAAGTTCTCCGGGAGACCGGGCTACAGCCCTGTGCGAGGCCTTGGTACGCCGCGATCTGGCATACCTTGCCGGAACTGGCGACGATCGGTCAGACGATCCTCGATCGGCAGGCGGATAAGGATGCCCTGGCTCTCGAAGTCGCGCCCACTGTTGCCGAGACCAATGGAGGAGCCAGTGGCGGCGACGGGGACAAGGGAAGCTCTGGCAAAGCCGGATCGGCCGGAACGACAGCTAAGCCGCGTCCGATATCTCGTCTCGCCCTGCCTGCCGCTCCCGTCATCCTGACCGATGCCGAGAAAAAGGTGCTCGATCCCGATGACGCCGGGACCGACGAGACTAAAAAGGATGCCACGCCGGAAGGCACGGACGTGACGGATGGCCCTAGCGGGCCGAAAGGTCCAAGAGGCAGGAAATGATCGATCTTCTCGCAGAACCCTTGTTGACAAATCTGGCGTGGCAATGGGTGTCTGCCGTCCTTCCGCCAGACGGCTCGTCGCCGTGGGGACGAACGCTTCAGGTTTTCACCAGCGTCCTGTTCTTTCTGGCCGGTCTCGGCCTCTCGTATGGTGTCGTCTCGGGGATCGTGTCGAGCGCGTACACGGGAAAGGTCCTTGGGGATCGGTGGCATCAAATCTGGACACCGCTTCGGATCGTGCTTGGTCTTGGCCTGCTGTGTCCTATGCCGGCGACCGGGTTTTCGTCGGTGCATTACATCCTTCGTGATGTCGTCGCCCGCGGCGGCATCAACCTGGCCGACTCGGCGTGGAATACTTTTGTCGGCGTCGTCGCGGGCGATGGGGTGCCAATCGTTCCCGTGTCAGAAAACGGATCGACGGTTGCCATGGCGATCCTCCGACATGAAATCTGCGCCGCCGTATACAACAGGGCGGGGTCCATGTGGGGCTGGGAAATCCCGTTGCCTGATGCCTCGGGCAAGGTCGCGGACCTCGGGGTCGCAGGCTATGACAAACAGGTAGTGTGGTCTTATGGATCGACGTGCGGACGGTTTTCGTACACGGTGCCCGACGGTCGCGCAGCTTTCGCGAATGCACGCCGCAAGGCGGTTTCCGCGATGGTGACGGCGTTCCGGGCTGAGGCGATCCGCTACGCGCGGCTCGCGGCGGAGACCTCTGGAATTTCATCGGCAGATGGAATGACGAATGCCGTTTCCGCGAAACTCCTGTCACCGACACTTGTGCAGGACCTCCGAGCGGCTGGGGCGAAATTCGACATCGTAATTGCGGATGCCGCGAAGGCGGAAGCCGCGACAATGGACACGGCCTCGCGGTCAGAGCTTGTTGAAGCCGCGAAAAATCAGGGCTTCCTTGCCGCGGGCATGTACTGGCGCGGACTTGCGCAAATCTCCGAGCTTACGACATCACTCACGAATGAGCGGCTGGACGATACTGCGCCGCGTGTGGACGGCGATTTCGGACAGGCCATTGACCAGGCCTTCTCCGCGCTCGCGCTCCAAGTATTGAGCGAAGCGGAGAGGGTGAACCTAACCGCGAACGACTTTTCCAGCGCGGGCGACGAGTCGGCGGACTTTCTCACGAAACTGCTCGCGCCGGTCGCCCGCTCGATGGCCGAGTGGGCGGCGACGTCTGGCGCGGATGACGAGGCCGATGCGATGTCGGGTCTGATCTCCTCGGGCCATGCAATGATCGCCACAGCGTGGACGGTGATCGGAATCGGTGCGGGTGCCGCCGCGTTTGCTGGTAGCGCGATCACAAAACTATTCGGTGCGGCCGGAGTTGACTGGCTCCTCGACTGGACGAAATGGGTCGTCGGCGCATTGATGATCCTCGGCAGCCTGCGCGCCTATGTCATACCGATGATGCCTTTCGTCTTCATGTTCATGGCAGGGATGGCGACCTTGGCGGCGATCATGGAAGCGATGATTGCCTTACCCCTGTGGTGCATGCGGTGGATGCGCATGGAAAATGGCGGGGATTTTGGGGGCGAGTCCGTCAGGATGGGTCTGCTCCTGACGATAAACATCGCGCTCCGCCCGGTGCTCGCAGTCCTCGCGCTCTGCGCTGCGTATCCTGTCTTCGACGCCACTCTCGGCACCCTCGACAAGCTTTGGCCCACGGCATTTCTCGGCCAGACCGGCGGGCACGTCGTCGGACTGATGGGCTTCATCGTCATGACCGCCATGCACATGTATCTCGTCTGGTTCACCTGCATGAAAGGCTTCGGACAAATCTGGTCGCTTCCGGATCGCGTTCTCGCCTGGACCGGACAACCGGGATCGGGTGGCGAGTCAAGCATGGCGTCGGCTGCCATGGGCGGAATGCTCGCTGTCGCCGGCAGAGGCGGGATGCCAAAGTTGACGAGAGGGATGACCCTGAAGGGAAGGACGCGAAAATGAAGAAACTGATTTTGTGGGTGGCCGGCGGACTGACGCTGGCGACCATATGCGGGCTGGCGGGGCTGGCGCACCTGTCCGCCACGGTCGTCACCCTGACGGTGTTCTGCTCCGTGCCGCCGCTTCTGGTGATAGCCTTGGACAACTGGCCGAAGGCTAGGAGGGGGCGGACATGCAGACGGGCACCACCCTTGTCCTCTCAGCGTCGCTGTGGGCTGGATCGGCTGCGGCAGAAAGCGTGATGCTGCCCGTCACCGATGTCTCGGCGAATGCCGGACAAGACCAGCGGCTGTGGTCCTATTACACGGCAGCCGGCTGGTCGCAGTCGGTGGAAGTTATGCAGTCTTGGATGCGGGTGCGTCGCGACAGCCGCCGGGGATATGACCCGCTCGACCTGTGGGGCGTGCCGAGATCGGGCACCTACACCGTGAGCATCCGGTACACGCGCGCCGATGTGCCGTCGTCTGCAGCGACGGCCTGAGGTTCCGATGACGCCAGACGATTTTGACACCGATTTCCCGATAGGGCGTCGGCAGCCGTCACGTACGTTACCAGACGCGAAGCCTCGTCCTCTGACGGACCCTGCCGACCATGCCCCGGCGCAACCGATGCCATAACTGACAGGAATCTGGATTTTCTTCCCCGTTGTATCGATACCAGCGATCCCGATCCGGCAGGTGTCAGACATCCGTCAACGTCCACAAACGCATTGTACGGGCTTCCCTGCGCCTCGATTCCTGCCGTTGCGGGTCGAAATGGATGGATATGCCTGGTTATCCTCGTTTCATGCGGCCTCTGCCAGTTCGGCGGCATCCGCGACGACGGCCACCGACGCTGCTGCTGTCCGCCTCTTCGCTCGTGATGACTTCGATTCCAGGAATTCGACATGAAGACGAAGCGCTTGGCGGAGATCGGATCGGGTCCCTTTCGGCAGCGTGTCGAAACCGGCTGCGGTTTCAAGGGCAACGATCTCCATGGCGATGTCGGCGAATGTCCGCCCTCCGAGTAGACGCCGCGCTCGGCCGACACAGGCCTTGACGTTGCGGGCCGATGCCCGCCTACGTCCACCACGGGAGAGCCAGTCAAGGAAACGGCCTTCGATAGCGGGGAAGGAACGTCCATGGTGTCGGGCCAGAATGACTTCGCCGATCGCCTTGGCAACGGGCGCTGGAACCGCGTTGGCAATCATCTGGAGTACGTCGCGCTGCGTGCTCGCAATCCACCGCCAGTCTGCTGAAAAGCCTTGTATCCGCGATGCCTGTTCTCTCGTGAGGGCGGCTGTTGAGGCGGCAGGTGTCGGGTCATCGGGATGTGGAGCGCTCAGGTACTTGGGACCAGGCCGCTCCCACGACGTTCTTGTCACGGTCGGAAACGGCTCGTCGATCGAACGGACGCCACGACCACCCCGCACCGGGCGTGAGTACACGAAGCCGTTTTCGATAAGAGCTGCATCGGCGACATGTGGTCTGAAGGTTTCGGGGATCGGGTTTATAGATCGCTCCCGGATCGTCGGCGCTGGTTCATTTGTGGACCAGACAGAGCGGCGTGCTTCCGACGTCGCGGGGAAATACATAGCGCTCGGCACGGTAGCACCGAACAAATCCCTCAGTGTCATCGGCTGCGGAGATGCCGCACCTGCGATTGCTGATTGGAGGAATCCGTCTCGCTCGCCTAAGCGTCCGATGCAGAAAAATCGCCGCCTGGACTGCGGAACGCGATAAAAACTGGCCGTGACCTTGGACTCTGACAGTCCGTAGCCGGCCCGCTTCAGCATCGCGCGGGCTTCCGCCCAAGCTTCCGATTTTTCTGCTTGGAGGACGTTTTCCATCAGGAACCATTCGGGGCGTGCAGTCGTCACGGTGATGGCAAAGGCAATCGTCATGCTGGCATTCTCGCCCTCTTCGCGGCGGCCGGCCAGACTGTAATCCTGACACGGGGGACCGCCACAGATCAGGTCCGGTGCAAGTCGGGAAATTTCTGGAACAATGGAAAGAAGATTCTTGAGGTCCGCGACTTCGGCATGTGGGCCGATGTTATGGCGGTAGTTTTCCACCGCCACTGGCCAGGCATCATATGCCTTGACGATCGTGAATCCTGCATCGATCAGACCGCGGGACATGCCGCCCGCACCGCAAAACAACTCAACTGCCCGCACTGAAACACCAGCCTCAAAATGTCACGTACTTGTACGTGACGGAAATGGCATGCCAGGGGTTACAAAAGTGCGAATAGACGACCTGCCATTTCAGCGCGCGCTTTTACGGTGCTCTATCGAGCGGATCAATTCCCAAGCGCGGCCAAGGTGAATTTGGACTTGGATGAGTTCTCTGGAAACTGCGTACCCGTCGGCGGTCCCGAGATCATCGAAACCGTCCGCAGCAGCATAGATATCGTCCCGAAGCTGACGGTATTTGTCGAAATTTAGTGGAAACTTTTCCGTGGGGATGTCTGAAAATCGCGTCATGGGTTCCTCGATCATGACGTCACAGCTTCCATGCTTTCATGCCACAGTCGGTGGATATGCGATGCCCAGGAATAGACCATCTTTTCCGTGCTGGTGGAGGCAGCGCCTTTCGAGGCCTCAACAATTGCCGCGACCGCCAATGCGACCGTGAAATCTGTCAGGCCGCTTTCTTTGATTGCAGCCGCAGCCTTATCGCAGTCTTTCTGAGCGGCGATCGCATATCCTTGGGGCTGATACCAAGGTTCGCCCGTCTCGATTTCGTCGCGGGCCATTGACAGATGGACGATGACCATCATGTCCGAGAGCTGCAGGAAGCTTACTTTCATGCGTTTGTCCTCCCAAGTATCACCGTGCCCTGCGATGCGATCTCCCCATTGAGAGAATGCCAGGCCTCAAGGAATTCGATGAAATCATCGCCATTCCCGGACACCACCTCGACAGTTTCGCCATCGTTCATCTGGACGAGAGTTGGCCCTTGGTCCGAAATCTTTATTCCGAAGCTTGTCCCGGCCAGAAGTGTTTCAAGCTTCTGGAGCTTTTCCTGCCTGCTCATGCGCGCGTTCCTTCACTTTTCGTATTCTCGCCTTCATGCGCGTCTGTGGTCAGGATCGTCAGGATGTCGCCCATGACCCCATCAATCCGGGTCTTCGGCATGCCGATCCGCGACAACTCGCCCCGAAGGGAGTTCATTCCGAGGATGACATCGACGACGCCCATCAAGCCGGCAATGTGTGTTGCTTGGTCGTCATCGAGTTGTGGTGTCAAATCTTTAGTCATGCCTGTTTTCCTTCAGGTTTGATGGTGTTCTGGACGAGGCGGTGATCACGTCACGGATCGTCGTTTCACGCAGGGCAACGTGGATTTTCAGTGCCGCAAGAGTTCCGGCAGGTAGGTCCACCGTCAGCCGTTCGGTACGGCTTCGCCGCTCCCGCGGAAGCGAGTTATTCATTGTTTCCATTGTCATTTCAGGGTTCCTGTGAGAACGTGTCTTTGTGCGCCCTCACATCCAAAGTGTTGGAGCGATTGAACGGCAGCACAAGCGAAAAATTATCGGCTGATGACGATTTTCTGGTCAGCCGTAAACTCGCCACTCCCGCCGCGCCCAGTTCCTTGCGAAGTGTTCGCATTTTGCCATGCCTTCAAAGACATCATCGCAAATGCCGTTTGCGATCACGCGTCCGTTGAGCCGGACGAACCAGCACACGGTTTCTGCAAGTTTGGGAAGTTCTCCAGTATACAGCTTATATCGGCCGCCCAGGATCGACATTGTGCACGCTGCCCAATCCTCACTTTCTGAAATCTTCCAGCGCTTTGGTATGGTCATATCTGTATGCTCCTCACTCTATACAAAGTTGTATTAATTTCCTCGTCGGGCGGTCGGCGCTCGTCTGCCTCACACCGTTGAACCTCATATAGGAAGATGACGGATCGAAATCAACATATTGATTTTGTTATATAAATTTCAAGAACTCGATCTTTCGATTTTACCTGGCGAGTTCTTGAATTTATCACCTGACGAGGTCTTGAATTTCGACATCGAGTTCTTGAATTTAATCTTTGGTTGTAGTGCGCAGAGCGCGCCATATCTGTAGGACGGCTACGGTCAACGGAAAGACGACCAGAGAAGAAGGCTTCTCGTCTCGACAAGCTGAGGCGCTTTGATGCTGGCGCTGTAGAGGGCCGAAAACGTCAGAAGGGCGATGGGGAGGGTGAGAATTCGCAGGAGAACCATGTCAGTTCCTTTCGGTGTGGGGATGTGGGTTTTCAGATATGCGCAAGGCGTCGGAATGCGCGGATACCGTCACGCTGGATTTCCCGCGTCATTTCGGCTGCGGCACCGGGCAGACGTGACCGACGGACCAGACGTCGAGCGGAGGTGCCCTTGTCCTGCTTGTAAATCGAGGCGAGGTAGCAGACGAGGCGACCGCTGGGATCACGATCGTTAACTTCTTCAATGAGGAGATTGAACGACAGCCCGTGAATGACTGTGATGGTGATCGCCATTGCGAGCCCTCAATTTAATTGTTTTCATTGAGGTATTTATACCATTTTCCGGAACCAGAGCCCAGGACCCTACGCGGAAAGGTTGAGTTGTGCCGGAGACGTTGTTAACGGGATTGTCTGGATTTTAATGATCTTCCTGACCTTCGGTTGTTCCCTGTTCGATGCGCCGCAGGCCGCTTTGAACCCGCGCGTAGCGCGGCCTAGATGACGTTCCCCGTCCCGATACCTCAATCACGCCAGCGCTCGCGACGGCGATCACCCGCAGGGCCGAAACGAAGAGGAGGACGGTACCGCCGTTGACAGAGTGAGAACGGCGGTAGGCTTGCCGCTGAGGGTGGGGAAACGGTTTCGGAAGACCTTGTGGGTCATCCGAAGGCAAAACGATGCTGTACGTGCTTCCCTGCCAGTGCGCCTGCGTATTTGCGCTTCTTGCCTACCTGTTGGTGTCACAGTGCAGTCGGACGTCGCTGATGAACGCCTCGAAAGTGATGAGGTGCGGACGGACGGTTTCCGGATATGAATCATGTAGGCCGGCAGGGACAACCAATCTTACCCCTGCCTCGGTCATTTCGTGAAACTGGCTCTGGGACACACCTTCCTGAAGCGTCAGCAAATGCTTTGTCTGGATGCGGTCGGCTTCGTTGATGATCTGACGCCACCGATCCTTACACGTCGTTTTCGCGGCAAGCATCCGCAGCCTACTCGCGGGAAAAGCACGGTCTTCATATGCCTCGACGTTCGGAAAAAGGAAATCAGGCCGCTTGTTACCTTCAATAATTGGGTTGTGGGCGAAGTTCGAACCGGGCAATAGCCCGTCTTCCTCGAAGATCGCCCCGACATGATACTCAAGCGACTTGCCAGCCCTCGATTTTCGGCTTTGCAGAATGGTGTTGGCAAGGCCAAGAAATCCGTCGATCGTATGGAAGCCCTCGCTGATCTTGGGCATCCATGTCGCCTGTTCGACACTTTTGAAAATCTCGAATTCGCATCCGCGGCGTCGCAGAAGGCGGACATCGGCATTCGTCCCCGTCGCCGGCCTGAGCGATATCGTCTTCCGGATTATCTCGCGGCCTGTCGGAAACGTCACCAGCCATTCCGGAGGCATTTCGGCCGGGCCCAACCAGCAGGATGTCCGCGCTGCAGGCGAGAATGTGAACAGGTCCGCCTGCGGCTCCGATATTCCTGGACGCCATATGACAGGAATCTTGGGCTCGACGGGGCCGAGACGTTCCTCGATCAGGTCGGCCTGGGTGCCGTCATCACACAGCCAGACATGGCACGATGCCTCGGCAGCCTCTGTCTCGGGCGCGAAAGCGAAAACAGCCAGCGCGCCGGTACTGTCTGCATCAAGAAGTGCGGAGTGACCACCGCCGAAGTTCGTTAGTCTGGTCTCGTTCCGCGTCTTTCCATGAAGCTTGTTATTGTACCAGACCGCCCTGATAGTCCGCAGATCGGGATGAGAGTCGACATAGAGCTCGAAGCGGGCATCCGGGTTCAACTCGTCAGGGCGATTGAGGCTGGGGATGATTTCGAAGAGGAAATCCTTCGGGATGTAGGGGCCGGCCTGATGCGAACCGTTCGCCAGCGTGTCGTTGCCCGACAGGCGCTTGGCGTACCAGATGAAACCCGGTCGACCGAACTCGTCCATCCAGTCTGTCAGGTCACCGACTGCCATCCGTCACTCCCTCTATTGTCGCGGAATCCTTGCCTGATTCGAGCCAGTCCGCCACCCCGTCGATAACTTCGACGATCGGCAACCTCGCCCTACCCTTCAGGGCGCATTCCCATACCGTCAGGTGACGCCATCCCAAGTCGTGAAGTTTTCGCCTCACCTCGATATCCCGTTCGCGGTTGCGCCCGATCTTCTCCGTCCAGAAATCCACCCGTGTGGACGGCAACCTGAACAGGTGGCAGGCGTGTCCATGCCAGAAGCAGCCGTCCACGAACACGACGGCTCGTAGCCGCGGGAATACCAAATCGGGCTTGCCCGGCAGCCGCTTGTCGTGGAGACGATAGCGCCATCCCCTCGCGAACAACGCCTTGCGGATCAGGATTTCCGGTTTCGTATCCTTTCCCCGGATGCCCGACATCATCAGGCTGCGCTTGTCAGGAGTGACGATATCAGCCATCAGGCCCGCTTTCTGACGACCTCTTCGCGGGCATCGAGAATGTAGGGTTTCATGAGCTGCGCAACGGCCTCCACGGCGGGAACAGCGACGGAGTTACCGAACTGGCGGTATGCCTGCGTGTCCGACACGGGGATTATGAAGTCGCTTTGTCCCGGAAGATCAAAGCCCATGAGCCGCGCGCACTCCCGTGGCGTTAGCCGGCGCGGGTTCCGCCCGTCGCCACGGGAAATCAGGATTTCCGATCCGTCCTTGTGGTAGCGGGCCGACAGGGTACGGGCGACGCCTTCCGGGCCGAACAGACCGAAACCAAAGCCGTTGCCCTTAGCCTTGTGCTTTTCGGCGTAGGCCTGGAGGTAGGCCCACAGCTTGTCGCTCAATGTGTACTTGTCTGACACCCGGCCGATATTGCCATCCGTGAACGGCTTCTCCGGGGCTTCCTCTCCGTTCTCCGGATGCAGGATGGTCTTGAGGGTCGGCCCCTTCATAACGTCGGGTACAACAAGGTCCTCGAAATCGAAACCGCATTCGTCCCTAAAGCCGACAATGAAAATACGTTCGCGGTGTTGCGGCAAAAAGGACTTGGCATCCAGTATCCTGCACTGGATCGTATAGCCAAGTTCGTTTTCCAGCACGTTCCGGATAACCTTGAAGGTCTGCCCCTTGTCGTGGTTGACCAGGTTCTTCACGTTTTCGAGCAGGAACGCCTTGGGACGATGGTACGCGAGGATGCGTTGGATGTCGAAGAACAGCGTTCCCTGCGTCTCGCAGGCGAAGCCGTGGGGCCGGTTCAAGGCGTTCTTCTTGGAGACGCCTGCGATCGAGAACGGCTGACAGGGGAAACCAGCCAAAAGAACATCGTGAGGCGGGATGTCTTCCTCGCGCAGCTTCGTGATGTCCGGAAAGATGTTGTGGTCATCCTCCGGGTAATTTGCCCGATACGTTTCCTGCGAATGTTTGTCGCGCTCGCAGGTAAAAATGCACTTTCCCCCTATGGCATCGAAACCACGACGAAGCCCGCCGATCCCCGCGAACAGATCAATGAAAGTAAAGGAATGTTCGGAGGCAGGCTCGGCGCACCGCTCGTTTCGAACGGTTTCCAGGGAGTCCATGACTATCTTGCGGGGAATGTTCTTCCCCGATTCCCAGCGGTAGACCTGACGTTCGGTATAGCCCAGTCGTTCGGCCGTTTCGGGGATACCCAGCCCGGTTTTCTGACGAAGGGCGGAAAAATCACTCATGAATCACCTCGGCATTCTCTGGGAATCTTTCTGACATTACGGCAGGAAGCTATCCATAGAACATAACAAGAACAAAAAGATGTCAACTTGATTTTTTACGGGAGTGCTTCTGGGGGCTCCTAACCAGTTTCGGCGGCGGGTCGAGCTGCAAGCTGGAACGACCGACTACCCGTCGCATATCGTCGCCAAATTGCGTCAGGGGTCGGTACAGTGCACTTCCATTGACGTTCACCGCGTGACTTTCAGTACCCTCGGCAAGGAGGCGGCCCATGATGGATCGGTGAGTTTCGTCAGGCATGTAGATGGCGGAAAATCCCATACGTTTGTACAAAGACATTCTACTGATCGTCCAGAATTCCTTAGCCTGATTAAAGAATCCAAACCCAATGCCTTCGATTGAATTTGCCGAATAAAGGAGTCTTTCGCGGGCAGCTTCGCTTTTGACCGATATCACTAGATTTGTAGGTGCACAGGGAATGAGGATGTCTCCGAACGCCTTCAATGCGGACATCTTTCCTTCGTTCATGATTATGTGGCCTGGCATCTTCCATAGCGGCCATCTCGCCTTGTCCAGTGACATCATGGGTATCCCTGCAGCTGTCAGAACCTCGCTACACAGAAATTCCATGATCGAACCGCCAATGCCTTTAGGCGACCTACGAGGCGAATATTTCCAGGGCGGTGTGCCGGCGCGAGGATGTTGAATCAGAAACGCCTCATGGACGTTGGCGGAAGTTATTTTCTCCCCAAGGGTAAGCTCGCATAAATGGACAACCGCACGTGCAGTCGGTGCGATTTCAATCTGCGTGAAAAGGCAAGGGCAGCTATCAAGCAGCCGCTTGAGCAGGGCTTTGGTGACTGGCGGACTTAACGGTTCCGCGGAAGTCCATGTCCCTGGTGCGCGAAAGTTTGCATTCAGAAAGGCCGCTACAGTGGCTTGGTCGGACAATTTGATATTGAGGTCGTGATGACCAACGACCGATGCCCAGTCAGGCGAAATGCTACTGACTGACATCGGACAAAAAGGATGAAGGCAATTCATGGTTCACTCCAGCAATCACCGATCCCTAAGGGCCAGAGCTTGCACGAGCCAGACGTGTGGTAGTGAACCAGGAGAAATGTCGGGGGCGGAGCATTCGAAGGTGTGGACCTCAGGCGTGTAAGTCTCTGATTTTACACGATCCATTCTTGGAGGATTCTTGATCGAGCAGACCGGCGCAGAGGCCTTCCCGACGAACTTCTCGTAAGCCGTTTTCATCGTCTTGATGAGCGTCCTGGCCTGTCCTTTAGGAACAATGAACGAGTCGTGGATCGGCAGGCACGGGACTCCCTTCTGAACCGTCATGGTACGTAGGACGTACTCGGCCATCTGACTGTCCAGGTTCTGGAGTTTCAAGCCGATACCCGAATGGAAATACTCTGCGACCTGGGGGTGGCGGTTCTTCATCGCGCCGATCAATTTACCCGCTAGTTTCGGGTCCAGTCCTTTTTCCGTCAGATACTCTGCAACCGCACCTTTGGCCGCGAGGTAGGTCTTCGCGTTGACGATGATGAAGAACGCCCTCTTCGCGACCTTGCGCTCGAAGCCGTCGATGACGTACGCGTCACCGACGAGTTTTTTCTTCGCCCAGACATAGATGATCCGGGCGTGCAACTGGTCGTAGTCGACCTCAAGCGTCTCGCTTCTGTCGATAAGGATATGGCGGCGATCGTCTCCCGGCATGTTCTGCCAGAACCCCCCATAATACCTCCCTCCGAGCGTCCAGCCGCCGTTCCAGACGCGGTGCATTGCCGTGGAGGCAGGAGATACGATGTAGTCGTCGATGCGCAGCCACTGGCCCTCGTTCACGATGCCTTCGCGGTCGATCGTGAACTCCGTTCTCGACAGGACGCCATTGACCTTATCGAGCATGTACCGCCTGTCACGAGTTTCGACCGTATCCTTGTAGGCGATCAGGTCACCGTCCTTGTTCTTTAGGATCAGACACTCGCCCCGCCGCTTGTGAAGCTTCGGTATTTCGAAGGCGGCAAGCATCGGGTTGGGAAAATACGAGGACTGGACACCGCGCTTTCCGGGTGGGCGTCTGTCGTGTTCGATGAGAATTCCCTTCTCGACGAGTTTGTCGATAGCTTTCGTGACCGTATCACAACGAAAACCTGGTCCGGAGTAACGGACACGCTGCGCCCAGTATCCGGCACGTCGGGAATAGGAGATACGGCGGCCGGGATAGAGGTGAGCCGAGACGATGGCATCCGCCGTGATCGCCTCAAGGACTTCCTGACCGGCGGGCGTGTCCATTTGCGGAAGGTCCATGACCGCAGTCAGTTCCTCCGAAGGCATACGCCACGAAAGACCGAGAGGACGATGCCTTGCGGGGTCCTTGCGCCACTCTCCGTCGTTGGAGAATTCGGGTACGACGAAAGGCTGGCAATCGAAATGTGTGCCGATGGTGGTTTTAGGGCGACTGGTTTTGCCAGCCGTTTTGTGGGTTGTGGTATCGTCGGAGGTGCTGACGCTCTTGTCGGTGAAGAGCTTGTCAACAATTTTGAACCTGGTGGTTGGGGGTGACGTCGACTTGGCTGGGGTATGTCCCAGCCCCGCGCTCAACGTTCACAAATGGGGGTCTTTACAACAATCGCGCCGTTGGCAATCATGAACCTGTCCTTGAAAAAACACCACTGAGGGTTCCCGCCCTGTGACGTGGTGTTTTTTTATGCTCATGCGCTGCGATGCACAGGTCAAGCGCCGAAAATACGTTCCGCATACGAAACGATTTGCACGTATCGTACTTGATGCCTTCCCCCCACCCCGCCGCGGGCGGTGCCGCGGCCCTCTCCCGGGGAAGGGCCTCACGCCCCTCGCGGGGCGACTTGGGTTCATCCCCGTCGCGCAAGGCAATGATGCCTACTCTCGACGATGAAGTGTTGACAACCCCACAAGCCACCCCCACATTGACGGCCGCAAGATGTCGTAACTCATTGTATGTCATTATTTTTTTGAAGCGGCTGTCGAAATCCAGGTTCCCCAGCCAATTCTGTTTTTCTCAACCAATTCATTTGCGTAGTCATCAACGACGGCATGTTTTCCGGCCGTTTCCGCTCCTGCACCCCGATGTCGGCACGCGGTCGTTCGTTGATGCCTGCTCAGACCGAAGATGCGACGCTCACCCGGACTGTTCGCCACAACGTCCGAACACGGCCATTGCAATCCTCCCTGACCCTGCGCTCGTACCTTGCGGTGTCTCAACGTCATTTTCCACCGACCTCTGCAATGTAAGACGATAGGGCTGCTCCCTCCCCTCCCCGTTTATAAGATTTTTATATTCGCGGCCGCGGCCTCGTCTCGATCGTTTATGCGCTCCGAGCGCATATTGAGGCTCGGAAGATCGCAAGATCGTTTCCAACGTCACGAAGAACGCGGATCAGTCTCATCTGCCGCGCCGCCTTCAAATCCGAAACAAAACAGGAGTGATGATCGATGATCGACGTCGTTCTGCTCGGCATCACGATCTTATTCTTCGTGCTCTGCGTCGCCTACACCAAAGCCTGCGACGGGCTCTAGCCGGAGAAACAAGCGATGACTCTCGACTACATTATCAGCGGTGGAGTGACCGTGTTCCTTACCTTCTACCTCACCTATGCCCTCATCCGCCCCGAGCGATTCTGATCCCTCCAAGCGCCGGGTATTGAAAGTTAATCACGATGACCCTCAACGGATGGCTTCAGATCCTGCTTTACTGCGGGATCGTTCTTGCGCTCGTCAAACCGCTCGGCGGCTACATGACGCGTGTCTTCAACGGCGAGCGCACAGTTTTGTCACCGGTCCTCGTTCCGATCGAACGAGGACTTTATGCGATTTCAGGCACCAGCGAGCGGGAGGAACAGCATTGGACGGCCTATGCCATCGCCATGCTGCTTTTCAACCTTCTCGGCGTACTGGTGCTCTATGGACTGATGCGACTGCAGGCCGGGCTTCCCTATAATCCGGCCGGCATGGCTGCAGTCGGCCCCGAGCTTTCCTTCAACACGGCCGTCAGCTTCGTGACCAACACCAACTGGCAGAACTACGGCGGCGAAAGTACCATGTCGTACCTGACCCAGATGGCGGGTCTGACCGTACAGAACTTCGTTTCGGCGGCAACCGGCATCGCCATCGCGATGGCGTTCATCCGTGCCTTCGCACGCGCCTCCGGCAAGGCGGTCGGCAATTTCTGGGTCGACATGACCCGTGCCACCTTCTACGTGCTGCTGCCGCTCTGCATCATCCTCACGCTCGCCTACGTCTATCTCGGCGTTCCACAGACGCTCGGCCCCTATATCGACGCGACGACGCTCGAGGGCGCCAAGCAGACGATTGCGGTCGGTCCCGTCGCCTCGCAGCTTGCTATCAAGATGCTCGGCACCAACGGCGGCGGCTTCTTCAACGCCAACTCCACCCATCCCTTCGAAAATCCCGATGCGATTTCCAACCTTATCCAGATGGTGACGATCTTTGCGATAGGCGGGGCACTCACCAACGTCTTCGGCCGCATGGTCGGCAACCAGCGTCAGGGCTGGGCGATCCTCGCCAGCATGTTCGTGCTGTTCCTGGCGGGTGTTGCTGTCACCTATTGGGCTGAAGCCGCCGGCAATCCGCTGATGCATGCCTTCGGCCTGCAGGGCGGCAACATGGAAGGCAAAGAGGTCCGCTTCGGTATGACGCTGTCTTCCCTCTTCGCGGTCATCACGACGGCTGCCTCCTGCGGCGCGGTCAATGCCATGCATGGCAGCTTCACGGCGCTTGGCGGCCTCGTTCCGCTGATCAACATGCAGCTCGGCGAGGTAATCGTTGGCGGCGTCGGCGCTGGCTTCTACGGCATCCTGCTGTTCGTCATCATCGCCATCTTCGTGGCCGGTCTCATGGTCGGCCGCACGCCGGAATATCTCGGCAAGAAGATCGAGGCAAAGGAAATGAAGATGGCCGTGCTCGCCATTCTCTGCCTGCCGCTCGCAATGCTGGTCTTTACGGCCATCGCCAGCGTGCTGCCATCGGCGGTCGCTTCGGTCGGAACGACGGGGCCGCACGGCTTCTCGGAGATCCTCTACGCCTACTCGTCTGCCGCGGCAAATAACGGCTCGGCTTTCGGCGGACTGACCGGCAACACGCGCTGGTTCAACGTCACGCTCGGCATCGCCATGCTTGCCGGACGCTTCCTGGTGATCATTCCTGCCCTTGCGATTGCAGGCTCGCTTGTCGCCAAGAAGACGGTTCCGGCTTCGACCGGTACCTTCCCGACGGATGGGCCGCTGTTCGTCGGCCTGCTCACGGGCACGATCGTCATCGTCGGCGGATTGACTTTCTTCCCGGCGCTGGCCCTCGGTCCCGTCATCGAGCACCTCGTCATGATCTCGGGCCAGACCTTCTGAGGAATGATGATGATGATCAGGCATTTCAAGCGCCACAAGCTCCCTGCCCGCTCCTGTTTTCCGGGGCGGGCAGCGGCCAGGTCAATGCGCGCCTCCGACGTCATCCTCGTGATGCTGGCCGCCCTGCTGGTGGCCATCGCCGCCTGCAAACTGATTTCGGGCTGACCGGTCTTCCGGTCGCCAAATCCTCGTCTCAAACGCTGGAGTTCTCTTATGAGCCAGGCAAAATCCGTGAGCATCCTAGATGCCCGCATCCTCATTCCGGCCGTCGGCGACGCTTTCAAGAAGCTGAACCCGCGGGCGCTTGCCAAGAACCCCGTGATGTTCGTCGTCGCCACTGTTTCTGCGCTGACGACAGTCCTCTTCATCCGAGACGTCATCACCGGCGGCGGCGATCTCGCCTTCTCTTTCCAAATCAACCTCTGGCTCTGGTTCACCGTGCTGTTTGCCAATTTTGCCGAAGCGGTGGCCGAGGGCCGCGGCAAGGCGCAGGCCGACTCGCTGCGTAAGGCGCGCACCGAGACGCAGGCAAAGTTACTCACCGCCAACAACGGCAGCGGCTATCGTATGGTGCCCGGCACCAGCCTGAAGGTAGGCGATCTTGTGCTCGTCGAAGCCGGCGACATCATCCCGTCGGACGGCGAAGTGATCGAAGGCGTCGCCTCCGTCAACGAGGCCGCCATAACAGGCGAGTCCGCTCCGGTCATTCGCGAATCCGGCGGCGACCGCTCGGCAGTCACGGGCGGCACGCAGGTGCTCTCCGACTGGATCCGCGTTCGCATCACGGCCGCCGCCGGTTCGACCTTCATCGACCGGATGATCGCGCTTGTCGAAGGGGCAGAACGGCAGAAAACGCCCAACGAGATCGCGCTCAACATTCTGCTGGCCGGGATGACGCTAATCTTCGTGCTGGCGACAGCGACGATCCCGAGCTTTGCCGCCTATGCCGGCGGCTCGATCCCGATCATCGTGCTCGTGGCTCTGTTCGTGACGCTGATCCCCACGACGATCGGCGCCCTTCTGTCGGCGATCGGCATCGCCGGCATGGACCGTCTCGTGCGCTTCAACGTGCTCGCCATGTCCGGCCGTGCCGTCGAGGCTGCAGGCGACGTCGATACGCTGCTTCTCGACAAGACGGGTACGATCACGCTCGGCAACCGCCAGGCGACCGCCTTCCACCCTGTGCGCGGCGTCGCGGAACGGGAACTCGCCGATGCCGCCCAGCTTGCGTCGCTTGCCGACGAAACGCCTGAAGGCCGCTCCATCGTCGTGCTCGCCAAGGAAAGGTATGCGCTGCGCGGCCGCGACATGAGCGGCCTGAAGGCAACGTTCGTCCCGTTCACCGCGCAGACCCGAATGAGCGGCGTCGACGTGGAGGGTTCGTCGATCCGCAAGGGTGCGGTCGATGCCGTGCTTGCCTACGTCGACGGCGGTCCAATGCTGTCTGCCGGAAACGCCAACGTGGCCTTGCGCTCAAACACCGAAACCGTGCGTGAGCTTCAGGCCAGCGCCGACGAAATCGCCAAGGGTGGCGGCACACCGCTCGCCGTCGCCCGCGACGGCCGCCTGCTCGGCGTCATCCAGCTCAAGGATATCGTCAAGGGCGGCATCCGCGAACGCTTCGCCGAATTGCGGCGCATGGGCATCCGCACCGTAATGATCACAGGCGACAACCCGATGACGGCAGCTGCCATCGCCGCCGAAGCAGGCGTCGACGATTTCCTGGCGCAGGCAACGCCGGAGAACAAGCTGTCGCTGATCCGCGAGGAGCAGGCCAAGGGCAAGCTCGTCGCCATGTGCGGCGACGGCACCAACGATGCACCGGCGCTTGCGCAGGCCGATGTCGGCGTCGCCATGAACACCGGAACGGTCGCTGCCCGCGAAGCGGGCAACATGGTCGACCTCGACAGCGACCCGACGAAGCTCATAGAGATCGTCGAGATCGGCAAGCAGCTGCTGATGACCCGCGGCGCGCTGACGACGTTTTCGATCGCCAACGACGTCGCCAAGTACTTCGCCATCATCCCGGCGATGTTCCTGACCTTCTATCCGCAGCTCAAGGCGCTCAACGTCATGGGTCTCTCGACGCCGCAAAGCGCGATCCTGTCGGCGATCATCTTCAACGCGCTGATCATCATCGCCCTCATTCCGCTGTCGCTGAAGGGCGTTCGCTACCGCCCGATCGGCGCCGGCGCGCTGCTCTCCCGCAACCTGCTGATTTACGGCGTCGGCGGGATCGTCGTTCCGTTCATCGCCATCAAGGCGATCGACATGCTGATCACCACGATCGGCCTCGCCTAAGGAGTAATGTTCATGTTGAAGCAACTACGCCCCGCGATCGTCATGATCGTCGCAACCACGGCCATCACCGGCCTTCTCTATCCGCTCGGCATGACGGGGGTGGCGCAGGCCATCTTCCCCGCCAAGGCCAACGGCAGCCTGATCGAAAAGGACGGCAAGGTCATCGGTTCGACGCTGATCGGACAGGCTTTCACCAGCGACGTCTACTTCCATGGCCGCCCTTCAGCTGCCGGAGACGGCTACAATGCCGCAAGCTCGAGCGGCTCCAACCTCGGGCCGACCAGCCAGAAGCTGATCGACCGGGTGAAGGCCGACTACGAGGCAGCAACGGCAACCAACCCTGGCGCCGATGTGCCCGCAGATCTCGTGACCGCCTCCGGCAGCGGGCTCGATCCACACATCTCGCCCGCAGCCGCCTACTTCCAGGTACCGCGCGTCGCCAGGGCGCGCGGCGTGGACGAGACCAAGGTGAAGGAGCTTGTCGATGGTGCGGTGGTGGGGCGCGAACTCGGCTTCCTTGGCGAACCCGTCGTCAATGTTCTGGCGTTGAACCAAAGCCTCGATGCTTCTATGACACAATGACTTGGCGATTGGATATCCTTTACACTCTCCCTCATCCCTGTGCTTGTCACAGGGATGAGGGAGGTGGGAGAGACGTCATGAATGCATCCTAGGAAAGACCGCACCGCATGCCCGACGACAACCGCGACCAGGCCGGCAGGCCCTCGCCCGATGCGCTTCTCGAGAAGGCCCGGGCCGAGACGCGCGGGCGTCTGAAAATATTCCTGGGCGCAGCCCCTGGCGTCGGCAAGACTTACGAAATGCTGGGGTCCGGCCATGCGAAGATCGTCGATGGCGTCGATGTCGTGGTCGGGGTCGTCGAAACCCACGGACGCAAGGAAACGCAGGCGCTGCTTGACGGCTTCGAGATTATCCCGCGGGTCCGGGTGGACTACAAGGGCCGACTGCTGGAGGAAATGGACCTCGACGCCATCCTTGCCCGCAAGCCGGGACTGGTTCTCGTCGACGAGCTTGCCCACACCAATGCCGAGGGCAGCCGTCACCCGAAACGCTATCTCGACGTCAAGGAGCTGCTGGATCGCGGCATCGACGTCTATTCGACGTTGAACATCCAGCATGTCGAAAGCCTGAACGACGTCGTGTCGCAGATCACCCGGATCCGCGTGCGAGAGACGGTACCGGATTCGGTCATCGACATGGCCGACGACGTCGAGATCATCGATCTCACGCCCGACGACCTCATCAAGCGGCTGCATGACGGCAAGGTCTATGTTTCGAAAACGGCCGAAAAAGCACTGACCAACTACTTCACCCCCGGCAACCTGACGGCGCTGCGCGAACTGGCACTCCGCAGGACAGCCCAGCGCGTCGACGACCAGCTGCTCACCCATATGCAGGCTCACGCGATCTCTGGGCCATGGGCGGCGGGAGAGCGTGTCCTGGTGTCGGTCGACCACCATCCGAGCTCCGCTTCGCTGGTACGCTACGCCGCGCGCATGGCCTCCCGGTTGCGGGCGCCGTGGGTCGCGGTCAACGTCGAAACCAACCGCTCGATCAATCTGACGGAGGCGCAACGCGACACGATCGCGGCAACGCTGCGTCTTGCCGAGCAACTGGGCGGCGAAGCGATCACGGTTCCGGGACGCGAGACTTCCGAAGAACTCATGCGCTATGCGGCGGCGAACAACGTCACCCACATCGTAATCGGCGCACCGAGGCAGCCCGCGTGGCGCGAATGGTTCCAGCCCTCGACCGCCAACCTGTTGATCCGCAAGGCGGGCGATATCAGCGTCCACGTCATATCGGGCCACGACCAGCGGGAGACCTCCCGGCGCGGCGTGAAAGCGGCGGTACCGGCCACACCGGCGCTCGATGTCCGGGCCTATCTGCTCGCAACCGCCTATGTGGCCATTGCGCTTCCCGTGGGAATCGTGCTCGATCAGGTGCTTGACGTGCGCAACCTCGCCCTCGTTTTCCTTATGGCGGTTCTCACCTCCGCCGTTCTGCACGGACTGCGCCCGGCGCTCTATTCCTGTATCCTCGGCGCGTTCTCGTTCAACTTTTTCTTCCTGCCGCCGCGCTACACGCTGACCATCAGCGATCCGGAAAGCGTTCTCGCGCTGTTTTTCTTTCTTGGCGTCGCGATCATCGCCAGCAATCTGACGGCAACAGTCCAGCGGCAGGCAGCCGCTGCCCGGCAACGGGCACGCACGACGGAAGACCTCTACCTCTTTTCGAAGAAGCTTGCCGGCACCGGCACGCTCGACGACGTCCTCTGGGCAACGGCATTTCAGCTTGCCTCGATGCTAAAGGTTCGTGTCGTGCTGCTGCTGCCCGAGGATGGAACAATTGCTGTCAAGGCCGGCTATCCGCCGGACGATACGCTCGACGATGCCGATATCGCCGCTGCCCGCTGGGCGTGGGAGCACAATCATGCGGCAGGTCGCGGCGCCGACACCCTGCCCGGCGCCAAGCGCCTCTATGTGCCGCTGCGCACCGGCCGAACGGCGGTCGGCGTCATCGGCCTCGACAACGACCGCCGCGACGGCCCGCTGCTGACGCCCGAGCAGCAGCGCCTGCTCGACGCGCTGGCCGATCAGGCTGCGCTCGCCATCGAACGCATCCAGCTCGTTGCAGCCATGGACCATGCAAAGCTTGCCGCAGAGGCCGACCGGTTGCGCTCCGCCCTGCTGACCTCGATCTCGCACGACTTGAAGACGCCTCTTGCCGCCGTCCTCGGGGCATCCACGACATTGCGCGATTACTTCGCCCCGATGTCGGAAGAGGACCGCACGGACCTGCTCTCTACCATCGTGGACGAATCCGAGCGCCTCAATCGCTTCATCGCCAACCTTCTCGATATGACGAGGATCGAATCCGGTGCGATGGTGCCGAATTACGCGCTGCACGACATCGGCGACGTCGTCGGCACCGCGCTGCGACGCGGCGCGAAGATCCTCGGAGGGCATCGGATCAATGTGCGGATCCCCGAAAATTTGCCCGCTGTCCGCGTCGATCCTGTCCTCTTCGAGCAGGTACTCTTCAACTTGCTCGACAATGCGGCGAAATATGCTCCAGAGGGCTCCGCCATCGACATCACGGGCTGGACCGGGACCGACACCATTGTCGTGCAGGTTGCCGACACTGGCCCGGGCATTCCGCCTGGCGATCTCGATCGCGTGTTCGACACATTTTATCGGGTGCGCAAAGGCGATCAGGTGCGGGCAGGCACCGGCCTCGGCCTGTCCATCTGCCGCGGGTTCATCGAGGCCATGGGCGGGTCGATCACGGCCGACAACCGGGCGGACGGCACTGGAGCCGTCTTCACCATACGCCTGCCCAAATCCAATGACATTCTCAAGCTGGATGAGCTCAAATGACCGGTTCGCCCGTAAAGATTCTCGTCGTCGACGACGAGCCGCCTATCCGCAAACTGCTTCGCGTCGGCCTGACGGCGCAGGGATATGAAGTGCATGAGGCGGCCGACGCCGCAGCCGCCCGCCATGCCGCGCAGGACGTGCCGCCCGACCTCATCGTCCTCGATCTCGGCCTGCCGGACCAGCCCGGCCATGACCTCCTGCGGGAATGGCGCGAGCAGGGGCTTGCGACTCCCGTCGTCATTCTGTCGAGTCGCACCGACGAGGCCGGTATCGTCAAGGCGCTCGAAACGGGCGCCGACGACTACGTGACCAAGCCGTTCGGCATCAACGAACTCGGCGCCCGTATTCGGGTGGCGCTGCGCCATCGGCTGCAGCAGCAGGGAGAAAGGGCGGTCTTCCGCACGGGCGGCCTGTCGATCGACCTCGTCAAGCGCATCGTCAAGGTCGACGATCACGAGATCAAGCTGTCGCCGAAGGAGTACGACATCCTCAGGGTACTTGCACAGCACTCTGGCAAGGTGTTGACGCACCAGTTCATGCTCAAGCAGATCTGGGGACCGGCGGCCGACGTGCAGTATCTGCGCGTCTACGTGCGCCAGCTCCGCCAGAAAATCGAAGCGAGCCCAGATCAACCCCAGTACATCACCACCGAGACCGGCGTCGGCTATCGGCTGAGGGAGGCCGATCCGAGTATGTAGGCAACGAAAATGCTTCACGCAGAGGCTGAGGAAGGGTACAGCGGTTCTCGGTTGACGCACATGAACTGGACGCCCCATGACCGATACTGTTACCGATCGTTTCCTTCGCTATGTCGTTATCGACACACAATCGGATGCACAGTCACCGACGCAGCCTTCGACCGAAAAGCAGAAGAACCTTGGTCGCCTTCTGGTCGATGAACTGCTGGCGATCGGCCTTTCGGATGCGCATCTTAACGAGCATGGCTACATCTATGCGACGATTCCATCGAACACCGACAAGCCGGTGCCGGTCATCTGCTTCTGCTCGCACATGGATACGGCGCCTGACTTCAGCGGGACGAACGTCAAGCCACAGATCGTGCGGAACTACGGCGGCGGCGATATCCAGCTTGTCGGCGATCCGCAGCAAATCATCCGGGTCGGCGATCATCCCGCGCTCAGGGATCAGATCGGCAACGACCTCATCACCACGGATGGCACGACACTGCTCGGCGCCGACGACAAGGCCGGTATTGCCGAGATCATGACGGCGGCGCAATTCCTTGTCGCCAATCCCGAGATCAAGCACGGGACGATCAAGATCCTGTTCACACCGGACGAGGAAATCGGCCGCGGTGTCGATAAGGTCGATCTGGCCAGGCTGGGAGCGCAGTTCGCCTACACCATGGACGGCTCGACTGCCGGTCACATAGAGGACGAGACGTTCTCGGCCGATGGCGTGGAGATCAGCATCCAGGGCGTCGCCATCCATCCGGGCTTTGCCATCGGCAAGATGGAAAACGCCGTCAAGATCGCCGGCGCGATCATCGACCGGCTGCCCAGGGATGTCGCTCCCGAGACCACATCAGGCAAGGAAGGTTTCGTGCATCCCACCGGCGTGACCGGGTCGATGGAAAAGGCAGCGATCAGCCTGATCGTCCGCGACTTCAGCGATGAGGGCCTCGCTGCCAAGGAAGCAATGCTCGAGGCGATCGTCGAAGAGGTCATGGCCGGCTATCCCGGCTCGTTCTACACGTTCGAGGTCACGCAGCAGTATCGAAACATGAAGGTCGTGCTCGACCGACATCCCGAGATTGTCGATCATGCCGTCGAGGCTATACGGCGCGCCGGCATGGAGCCGGTGCGCGGCAGCATTCGCGGCGGCACCGACGGATCGCGACTGTCGTTCATGGGCCTGCCCTGCCCCAACATCTTCGCAGGCGGCCACGCCTTCCACTCGCCGCTCGAATGGGTCAGCCGGCAGGACATGGAAAGGGCGGTCAAGACGGTCGTCGAACTGGCAAGGGTCTGGGAAGAGCGCGCCTGAGTGAGCGATATCCGCCGGAACCTTCGGCCCGGCAGACTTCGACAAGGTTGAACATCAGCTACGCAGGCCGGGAGCTTCCTGGCCGGTGCGTTCCACGTATTCGGTATAGCCGCCGCCGTACTGCTGAATGCCATCGGGCGTCAGTTCCAGGACGCGATTGGACAGTGCCGCCAGGAAGTGGCGATCGTGGGAGACGAAGAGCATGGTGCCTTCGTACTGCGACAGCGCCTTGATCAACATTTCCTTGGTGTCGAGGTCCAGGTGGTTGGTCGGCTCGTCGAGCACCAGCAGGTTGGGCGGGTCGAAGAGCATCTTGGCCATGACCAGCCGTGCCTTCTCGCCGCCCGAGAGCACGCGGCACTTCTTTTCCACGTCGTCGCCGGAAAAGCCGAAGCAGCCAGCGAGCGCCCGCAACGGCGCCTGACCGGCCTGCGGGAAGGAATCCTCCAACCACTCCAGCACCGTGCGTTCGCCGTCGAGAAGATCCATCGCGTGCTGCGCGAAGTAGCCCATCTTGACGCTGGCGCCCAGCGCGACGCTGCCCTGATCCGGTTCGGCGGAACCTGCCACCAGTTTCAGGAGGGTCGACTTGCCGGCGCCGTTGATGCCCATGATGCACCAGCGTTCCTTGCGGCGAACCATAAAGTCCAGGCCTTCATAAATGGTGCGGCTGCCGTATTTCTTGTGCACGTTCTTCAGGTTGATCACATCCTCGCCGGAGCGCGGCGCCGGCAGGAAGTCGAACGCGACGGTCTGGCGGCGCTTGGGCGGCTCGACGCGGTCGATCTTCTCCAGCTTCTTCACCCGGCTCTGCACCTGTGACGCGTGCGAGGCGCGCGCCTTGAAGCGCTCGATGAACTTGATTTCCTTGGCGAGCATCGCCTGCTGGCGCTCGAACTGCGCCTGCTGCTGCTTCTCGTTCTGAGCCCGCTGCTGCTCGTAGAACCCGTAGTCGCCGGAATAGCTGTTCAGCGAACCACCGTCGATCTCAATGATCTTGCCAACGATGCGGTTCATGAACTCGCGGTCGTGCGAGGTCATCAGCAGCGCGCCGTCGTAGGTCTTCAGGAACTCCTCCAGCCAGATGAGGCTTTCGAGGTCCAGGTGGTTGCTCGGTTCGTCGAGCAGCATGACGTCTGGGCGCATCAGGAGAATGCGGGCAAGCGCAACGCGCATCTTCCAGCCGCCCGAAAGCGCGCCGACGTCGCCGTCCATCATCTCCTGGGTGAAACTGAGACCTGCCAGCACTTCGCGCGCGCGGCCTTCCAGCGCGTAGCCATCCAGTTCTTCGTAGCGGGCCTGGACTTCGCCATAGCGCTCGATGATCCTGTCCATTTCGTCGAGCTTGTCGGGATCGACCATCTCCGTCTCGAGCTCGCGCAACTCGGCGGCAACGACGCTGACAGGGCCGGCGCCTTCCATGACTTCGGCCACGGCGCTGCGGCCTTCCATTTCGCCGACGTCCTGGTTGAAGTAGCCGATCGTGACGCCCTTTTCGCCGGAGACCTGGCCTTCGTCGGGCTGCTCCTGACCGGTGATCATGCGGAAGAGTGTCGTCTTGCCGGCGCCGTTCGGGCCGACGAGGCCGATCTTCTCGCCCTTGTTGAGCGCCGCCGATGCCTCGATAAAGAGGATGCGGTGGCTGTTCTGCTTGCTGATATTTTCGATACGGATCATATGCGGGTGAGGTCCAAAACACGTTTTCGGCGCCCTTATGCCATGCAACGCAGGGCCTGTCGCCGGTTTTTCGCACTGCACCAAACGAATGCCACCCCGAGTTCCAGGTCGCTACGGTCCCGCGGGCCTTCCCAAGAACCGACTGCACTGGTACGTTCCACCTTTGTTCCGAGTCGCTGTTCAGCGCGACCTCGATACGAGAGGCTGAAGAACCGATGCAGGCCGCGGCCTATCTTGAAAAACTGAACGAGCAGCAACGTCTGGCCGTCGAACACGGTGTGGGCAAAGAAGAAGCTGGCGGACCGCTGCTGATCATTGCGGGCGCCGGCTCGGGCAAGACTAATACGCTGGCGCATCGGGTCGCCCATCTGATCGTCAATGGCGCCGATCCGCGCCGCATGCTGCTCATGACGTTTTCGCGCCGTGCGGCCTCGGAAATGTCGCGCCGCGTCGAGCGCATCTGCAAGCAGGTTCTCGGCGCCCATTCGGCTGTGATGACCGATGCCCTGAGCTGGGCCGGCACGTTCCATGGCATTGGCGCTCGGCTTCTCAGGATCTATGCCGAGCAGATCGGGTTGAACGTGGATTTCACCATCCACGATCGAGAGGACAGCGCCGACCTGATGAACATCGTCCGGCACGAGCTCGGCTTCTCCAAGACCGAGAGCCGGTTTCCGACCAAGGGCACGTGCCTGGCGATCTATTCGCGCACGGTGAATTCGGAAACGCCGCTGAACGAGGTCTTGAAAGCCTGGTATCCCTGGGTTTCCAGCTGGGAACAGCAGTTGAGGGTGCTGTTTGCAGCCTATGTCGAGGCCAAGCAGGCGCAGAACGTTCTCGATTACGATGACCTGCTGTTGTACTGGGCGCAGATGGTCAGCGATCCGGAGCTCGCCGACGACATCGGCAAGCGCTTCGACCACGTGATGGTGGACGAGTATCAGGATACCAACAGGCTTCAATCGTCGGTCCTGATGGCGCTGAAGCCCGGCGGACGCGGGCTGACTGTGGTTGGTGACGACGCGCAGTCGATCTATTCGTTCCGTGCCGCGACGATCCGCAACATCCTCGACTTTCCGAAGACCTTCTCGCCGCCCGCCGACATCATCACGCTCGACCGGAACTACCGCTCGACCACGACGATTCTTGCGGCTGCCAACGGGGTCATCGACCTGGCGCGCGAGCGCTTTACCAAGAACCTATGGACGGACAGGCAATCGGCCGAGCGGCCGAAGCTTCTGGCCGTGAAGGACGAGAACGACCAGGCAGGCTACATCGTCGAGCAGGTTCTCGCCAATCGCGAGGTCGGCATGACGCTGAAGCAGCAGGCAGTGCTCTTCCGCACGTCGAGCCACAGCGGCCCGCTTGAGGTGGAGCTGACACGGCGAAATATTCCGTTCGTCAAATTCGGCGGCCTGAAATTCCTGGACTCGGCTCATGTGAAGGACATGCTGGCCGTCCTTCGCTTTGCACAGAACCCGCGCGATCGGGTATCGGGTTTCAGGCTGCTGCAGATGCTGCCGGGGATCGGACCGCAAACCGCAGGCAGAATCCTCGACACGATCGGTGGCGATCCCGAGCCGCTGATGGCGCTCGCGGAGGTTCCGCCGCCGGCGAAGACAGGCGAGAGCTGGCCGGCCCTGATCCAGCTTCTGGAAGGCTTGCGCAGATCCGGCGGTCAGTGGCCGGCGGAGATCGCGCTGGCGCGCGAATGGTACGAGCCGCACCTCGACCGCATCCACGAGGATGCAGACACCCGCAAGGCCGACCTGCTGCAACTCGAGCAGATCGCATCGGGCTATGCCAACCGCGAACGCTTCCTCACGGAACTGACGCTGGATCCGCCGGATGCGACGAGCGATCAGGCCGGCGTGCCGCTTCTCGATGAAGATTATCTCATCTTGTCGACCATCCATTCTGCCAAAGGCCAGGAATGGCGAGCCGTCTTCATGCTCAACGTCGTGGACGGATGCATTCCCTCCGACCTCGCGGTCGGAACCACCCACGAGATCGAGGAGGAGCGCCGCCTTCTCTATGTCGGCATGACGAGGGCAAAAGACAGCCTGACGCTGATCACGCCGCAGCGCTTCTTCACCAGCGGCCAGCATGGTCAGGGTGACCGGCACGTCTATGCCTCGCGCACCCGGTTCATCCCCGTGACGTTGCTGCAATATTTCGAGACGGCCGCCTGGCCGATCGTCAGCGCCTCGGCGTCGGAGCGAAGCACCAAGCAGATCCGTGTCGACGTCGGGGCGCGCATGCGCACCATGTGGCGATGATAGTTTCTGGGCGGCACCGCGGCTGAGTTTGCCGCGGCATTGGCTGATGGCCAATGTGGTGCTGAGTGGCCGGCGGGCGGATGAGGGGGGCTCATCGCGCCCCGCCAATCAAACCACTAAACGCGTCCTGACATCCTCGGCAATCGCCTGCATCCGGTCGAGCGGCGCGTGGCCGATCAGCATGAAGGCGTGCGACAGGTTCGACCAGTAGATCACGTTCATGCCCTTGCGACCTTCGACCTGAGGCGGTTTTGCGCCGTTTTCAGACCGAACGATGCAAAGCGCCATCGGTCCGGTTTCAGGATCGAGATAGGCGATCTGGGCAAGCGGCTTGTCGTCGTATTGCAGCAACAGAGCCCGCTTGAAATCGACACCCGGCAGCGCGATCGTTTCGGGCGAGAGCGCCAGGCCAAGCTTCCCCTCGGGAATGGCCAGTTGCGCAGCCTGCGCCTCGCGCGAGGGAACAGCGCCGGCCAACGTATCGGGCGTGTAGAGCGCGATGTACTCGGCAACCGCAGCGCGCCACTCGCTGCTCTCGTCCTTGGCAGGGAGGTGTCGTTGGAGACCGATGAAGGTGCGGTCCGCGACCGCGCCGGCAACAAGGCAGGCAGCAAGCGCGCCGAGAAAGCCTCGACGGCTGGCGGGAACCGGTTTCGATATCGACGTTGCTTCGGCGGACAGGGTCTCAAGCATCGCTTCCAACTCTGCCTTCGGCGCAGCAGCCAGCAGCGGCTCGAAGGCTTGACCGAAGCGAAGGCTACCACGCGACAGGAATGCCAACCTTGCCGCCCCCCGCTCGTCGGCATCAAGGATCGCCTCAACACGCGCGGCTTCGTCCGGCGGCAACTCGCCATCGATATAGGCCGTCAGCTGTTCGTCGGTGAGGAATACATTTTCACTACTCATCGTGTCCCCTCCCACGAAACACTCCCGGCGAGCTTTGCGCGCGCGGCGGCAAGACGGCTCATCACTGTTCCGATCGGGACCTCCAATACGCTTGCCACCTCCCGGTAGGACAAGCCCTCGACATAGGCGAGAAACACTGCTGCGCGTTGCGCGTCGGGGAGCGCGTTGACGAGTCTCAAAACCTGATTTGCCATCACGTGGGTTTCCGTCTCATGGGCGCCGTCGAACACGAGCACCTCGTCGGCGTCGACGAAGCCCTGCCCCAGGCGCACGCGGCGGGAGCGGATTTCGTTGAGCCAGATCGAATGCAGGATTGAAAGCAACCAGCGATCGAGGCGGCTGCCAGCTTCGAATTGCGCCGAACGTTCGAGCGCGCGCACGCATGTCTGCTGCACCAGATCATCTGCTACGTCGCGACGACGCGACAGGACAAGACCGTAACGCCAGAGCCGCGACAAGTTTTCGGTCAGGCCGCGCTTAATGTCTGCTTCGCTTGCGATGGACGCCTCCGGCACGGGTTTCGCCTCGGAACCCGCCGGAACAGCCGGCGGATTTCGTACTGCGCGACTATAGGAGGGAAATGTGGTGTAGGCGACCGGCATTGGAATATCCCTGTTCAAGTGCGCCTCGATCTCCCGCATACGGGTCGTCAGATCTTCGACGGATCGGCGATCGCCTCGTTGAGGTCCCGGTATTCTTCGCATCCGGTGCCGCAGATCGTCTTGATCGTGTTCAACTGATCCTTGGCGAGATCGATGCGGCCTTTGACGACGTAGGCCTCGCCGAGATATTCGCGGACCTTGGCGTATTGGGGATCGAGCTCGACGGACTTGAGATAGTAGGAAATGCCCTCATCTGTGCGCCCGAGCTTACGGGTAGCATAGCCGCGGTAGTTCAGGGCCTCCGCGGTATTCGGGTTCTTCAACGTGTCGAGCATCGCAAGCGCTTCGTCGTAGCGGCCGGCCTTAGCAAGGGAGTAGGCGTATTCGGTGCGGTTTTCGTCCGTTACGTTGGCGCTTGCCTGCTTGACGCATTTCTGGGACTTCTTGTCATACATCTGCCCCTTCTTGCAGACCGGCGTCGTGGCGCCGCCACCGTCCCCGCCGCCCACGGCGAAAGCCGGCGCGGACAGAGTCGCGGCAGCAATGGCGCCACCGAATAGAATGGATAGAATCCGAACAGTTGCGGTCGTCATGGAATATCTCCTTCGAAGACGAGGTTGCGCAGGATGAACACCGCGACGGCATCCTTTATTCGGTGGACTTCTGCATTTTTCCGATCACTGTCTTGTGACAGCCGGTTAGTGAATAAACGGGCGCTTTGGGTGTTTGCCCTCTACGTCGGGCAAGAAGGAGCATTCCGTGAACGACACCGTAAAACTACTCAGTCTCGCCGTAGCGGCGCCTGAGCACGTCATAACGCAGGAGGAGGCTGCGGAGACGTCCGCACGGCTGTTCTCCAGCCGGTTGCGCGATTTCCAGCATCTCGCCAGCGTCTTCGGCAATGCCGGCATCCGGACACGACATGCCGCTCGACCGCTCAAATGGTTCATTGAGCCACACGGATGGGAAGACCGAATGGGAGCGTATGGCGAGGTCGCGCGCAGCCTGTTTCTCGAAACGGCAACGAAAGCACTCGACCGGGCCGGCCTGAAGGGATCGGACGTCGATTGCATCGTTACGATCTCCTCGACCGGGATCGCAACCCCGAGCCTCGATGCCCAGGTTGCCGCGACAATGGGGTTCCGTTCCGACGTGGAGCGCGTTCCCGTCTTCGGCCTAGGCTGTGCGGCCGGCGTGTCGGGCCTTGCCATCGCTACACGGCTTGCAAGGAGCCGGCCCGGCGCCACAGTGCTGTTTGTCGCGATCGAACTCTGTACGCTCGCCTTCCGGCTGGATGAGCTTACGCGGGCAAATATCATCGCGACGGCGCTCTTCGGCGACGGCGCTGCTGCCTGCGTGCTGCGGACAGGTGCGACAGGCGGCCAGGCCGAGGTGGAGACCACCGGGGAGCACCTTTTTCCCGATACGCTCGGCATCATGGGTTGGAAGATCGACGACACAGGCTTCGGCGTCGTTCTCGCACAATCATTGCCGCCGTTTGCCGAGGCTGAACTCGGCCCGGCCGTGGATGGAATTCTGGCGCGCCACGGCCTTACCCGGAAGGATATCGACCGCTTCATCTGCCATCCCGGCGGAACGAGAGTGCTCACCGCACTCGAAAGCACATTGTCGCTTCCTCCCGGATCGCTCGACCACGAGCGCGACGTGCTCGCCGAGTATGGCAACATGTCCTCGCCGACGGTGCTCTTCGTGTTGGAGCGGGTGCTGCAAGCGGGCCTGCCGGGACGCGCCGCGATGGTCGCCATGGGACCGGGCTTCGCCGCAAGCTGCGTTACCCTCAGGAGGGTTGCCTGATGTGGATCTCGATAGGCGTGCTGGCCTTCGTCACCGCGCAGCGCCTCGCCGAGCTCTTGATTGCCCAGCGCAATACGCGCGCGCTGCTGGCGCAGGGCGGACGCGAAGTCGGCGCGCAGCATTATCCCTATATGGTTGCGCTGCATGGCTGCTGGATCGCCGGTCTCTGGCTCATGGCACCCGGTCGGCCCGTGGAGTTGGCCTGGCTTTGCGTCTTTGCTCTGCTGCAGATTGGTCGCTTGTGGGTGATCGGCACCCTAAAGAGCCGGTGGACCACGCGGATCATCGCTTTGCCGGCCGCGCCTCTCGTAAGCAAAGGTCCCTATCGGTTCTTCACGCATCCGAACTATGCGGTCGTCGTGGGCGAGATCGCGGTACTTCCCCTGGCCTTTGGCATGTCGATCTACGCGGCCATCTTCTCCGTGCTGAATGCGCTGATGCTGGGGGTTCGCATCACGACCGAGGAGAGGGCGCTGAAGGCGGCAAGGTTTTTGAAATAGAAAGCAATTTTTCGTTTGCGCGGCGCCTGCCGGAGAGGCATTTTCATTCCCGTAAACAAGCTTGGACCGCGCGAAAATGACGAAGAACGTAATTGTGCTCGGCGCAGGCATCGTCGGCGTATCGACGGCCATTCACCTGCAAAGGCGCGGGCGGCAGGTGACGCTGATCGACCGGAAAGCACCCGGCAAGGAGACGTCCTTCGGCAATGCCGGGCTGATCCAGCGCGAGGGCGTCGTCCCCTACGGCTTCCCGCAGCAGCTCGGACTTCTGATCCGCTACGCCTTCAACAACAGGATCGACGCGCACTATCATCTCAAGGCCCTGCCGGCGCAGCTTGCATTCCTCGCGCGATATTGGTGGAACTCCAATACCAAGCGCCATGAGATGATTTCGAAGGCCTACGCGCCGCTGATCGAACATTCGATCTCTGAGCACAACGATCTGATCGAGGCTTCGCACGCGGAGCATCTGATCCGCAAGAACGGATGGATGGAGATCTTCCGGACATCGGCCCGGCGGGATGCGGAATTTGTCGAAGCCGAGCGGCTTCAGAAGGAATTCGGCGTCGGCTACGAGCCGCTCAGCGCCATCGACATCGCCCGGCTGGAGCCGGATATCAAGGGCGATTTCGTCGGCGGCCTGCGATGGCGCGACCCCTGGTCTGTTCTCGACCCGCATGGGCTGACCGCAGCCTATCGCAATTATTTTGAAAGCCTGGGCGGCACGTTCGCCAGCGGCGACGCGAACTCGCTGGGCCGGTTCGGTTCCGGCTGGAAGGTGGTCACGAGCGAAGGTTCGCTGGAGGCGGACGACGCTGTGCTGACGCTCGGCCCGTGGGCTGCGGTGGCGACACGGCGGCTCGGCTATTCGTTCCCGCTCGGCGTCAAACGCGGCTATCACATGCACTACGCGGCGCAAGGCAACGCGGTCCTCAACAACTGGACGATGGACTCAGAAAAAGGGTATTTCCTGGCGCCGATGAGCCGTGGCATCCGCCTGACGACCGGTGCCGAGTTCGCGGCCATGGACGCGCCAAAGACGCCGGTGCAGCTGGACCGCGCCGAGAGGGTGGCACGCACAGTGTTTCCGCTCGGTGACCGGCTCGATCCCGAACCGTGGATGGGAGCCCGCCCCTGCACCCCCGATATGATGCCTGTTATCGGCAAGGCATCGCGCCATGAGGGGCTCTGGTTCGCCTTTGGCCACGCGCATCATGGGCTGACGCTCGGTCCGGTGACCGGCCGGGTGCTTGCCGAACTGATCACCGACGAGGTACCGTTCATCGACATTTCGGCCTATTCGCCGCAGCGCTTCAATCCGTAAGGTCGACGATCTTCTTCAGCTTGACATCAGGCAACGCCCAGCGAAGACATGTCGCGGAGTGCCGCCTTCGCGATCCCATCGATCGTATCGTCGATGTCGACGGTCGCGACACCCGGTTCGCCGGTCGGCGTCTCCAACGCCGCAAGCTGGCTTTCCAGCAGCGAAGGGGGCATGAAGTGCCCCTTGCGTTCGCCCATGCGCCTGGTGAGCAGTTCCTTCGAACCATGCAGGTAAACGAAGACGAGATTGCCGTCGACGGCAGCGCGCAGGCGGTCGCGATAGCTTCGTTTCAGCGCCGAGCAGGAAACTACGAGGCCTTCGCTGCGGGCAAGCGTGGCTTTCATCGTCGCGCCGATGACATCCAGCCAGGGTATCCGGTCTTCATCCGTGAGCGGAATGCCCTTCGACATCTTTTCGACGTTGGCCGCGGGATGGAGCTGATCGCCCTCGACGAATTCGAGGCCGAGTGCTTCCGATACTGCCGCGCCGACTGAAGATTTGCCGCAACCGCTGACGCCCATGATGATGATGGCATGGGGCTGCGCACTACTCTCTGGCATTGCTCATCTCGCTCATAACTTCGGTCCACAAGTGCCGTCAACGCAGGGGAACCGGACCCTAGGATGCCAGGGCCGCATTCTTTCGTGCAAGACGCGCCCTTATGGTTTCGACGTCGGCGCGCGGCGTGGCGGCAAACAATGTCTTGGTATAGTTGTGCTGCGGATCGTTGAAAACCTGATCTCGCGTGCCGTATTCGACAGCCTCGCCGAAATACATCACCATGACGTCGTCGGCCATATAACGGACGACCGACAGATCGTGGCTGATGAAGACATAGGTCAGGTTCAGTTCGTCTTGCAGGTCAGCGAGCAGATTGAGCACCTGCGCCTGGACCGAAAGATCCAGCGCCGAAACGGGCTCGTCGAGAACGAGAAGCCGCGGGTTCAGCATCAACGCGCGAGCAATCGCGATACGTTGACGCTGGCCGCCCGAGAACATATGCGGGTAACGGTTAAAATGGATCTCCTGAAGGCCGACCTTCTTCAGCATCGCCATCGCCAAGGCACGGCGCTCGGCGGCGGGCGTATTGGTATTGATGATCAAAGGCTCCATCAGGATGTCGCCGATCTTCTTGCGCGGATTGAGCGACCCGTAAGGGTTCTGGAAGACGATCTGCACCTTGCGGCGCACTTCCGGCGTCAGGTCGCCTGCAGCGATATCAACCTTTTTGCCATCGATGAACAGTTCGCCGTCGCTCGCCGGATCGATCATCGTGACGATTCGGGCAAGGGTAGACTTGCCGCAGCCGCTTTCGCCAACGATCGCAAGCGTTTTTCCCTGTTCAACCTTGAAGCTCACGCCTTTCACGGCGTTCACGGTTCTCTCCTTCTTGAAGAGGCCGCCCGGGAGATAATAATTGCGAACGATGTCTTTTGCTTCGAGGACTGGCGTCATTGGGCCGCTCCCTCCACAGTCTTATCTTGGTTGAAAATTTCGCCGATGGTCGGCAGGCGGTCGCCGGTTGCATTGTCCGGCAAGGCGGCAAGCAGCGCCCTTGTGTAATCGCTCTTCGGCGATTCGAAGAGCGACAGCACGTCGGCCTCCTCCATCTTGCGACCCTTGTATTGAACGATCACCCGATCGGCCGTTTCGGCGACCACGCCCATATTGTGCGTGATCATGATGAGACCCATGCGATGCTCCGTCTGCAGGCGCATCAAGAGGTCAAGGATCTGCTTCTGAATGGTCACGTCGAGCGCGGTCGTCGGCTCGTCGGCGATCAAAAGCTTCGGATTGCAGGCGATTGCAATGGCGATCATCACGCGCTGGCACTGGCCACCCGACATCTGATGCGGGAAATGGCCGAGCCGCTCTGAAGGGTTGGGAATGCCAACGGCCTCGAACAGCTCGACGGCCCGCTTGCGCCTCGCAGCCTTGTCCATCCCAAGGTGAATTCTCAGTACCTCTTCGATCTGGAAGCCGACCGTGAAGCAGGGATTGAGGCTGGCGATGGGCTCCTGGAAGATCATCGACATATCCTTGCCGATGATGTTGCGTCGCTCGCCCGCCGACATGCCAAGCAGATTGCGGCCATCAAAGACCATCTTGTCGGCGGTCACCTTTGCCGTCCACGGCAGAAGGCCCATCGCCGCGAGCATGGAGACCGACTTTCCCGACCCCGACTCGCCGACGATCGCAAGGACTTCACCGGCATCAACCTTGAGCGACACACCATCGACGGCGCGAAACGGACCGGTCGAGGTCTGGAATTCGACGACGAGATTTTCGATTTCAAGAAGTGCCATTTCAGGACCTCTTCAATTTGGGGTCGAGTGCATCGCGCAAGCCGTCGCCCATCAGGTTGATGGCCAGAACGGTGATGAGGATGCAGAGACCTGGGAAAGTGACGAGCCAAGGGTTGCTTTGTAGGAATTCTCGCGAATCCGCGAGCATCGTCCCCCACTCCGGCGTTGGCGGCTGGGCGCCTTGGCCGAGGAACCCGAGAGCTGCTGCATCAAGGATTGCGGCGGAGAATGCAAGTGTCGCCTGGACGATCAGCGGTGCCAGGCAATTCGGTAGAATCGTCTTGAACATGAGACGCGAAGTGCCGGCACCGGCCACGCGGGACGCGACAACATATTCCTTCTCGCGCTCACTCATCACCGCTGCACGCGTCAGGCGGACGAAGTGCGGTTGGTTGACGATCGAAATCGCGATCATGGCGTTCAGCAGGCCGGGGCCCAGCACGGCAACGAGCACCAGGGCCAGGAGCAATGACGGAAAAGCCAGAATGATGTCCATGACGCGCATGATGATCGTATCGGTGCGGCCACGGAAATAGCCGGCGACAAGACCAAACAGCACCCCTGCCACAGCCGACAGCGAAGCGACTACAAGGCCGATGAACAGTGAAAAACGGGTGCCGTAGATCAAGCGCGAAAGCATGTCGCGACCGACGGCATCGGTACCCAACAGGTAGGAACTGTTGCCGTTTTCCGACCATGCCGGCGGAAGACGCTGCATGCCGGACGGAACGATCGGATCGTGTGGTGAGATCAACGGCGCAAAGATCGCCATGAACAGTACGATGAGAAAGACGCCGAGGCCGATGACCGCGCCCTTGTTGCGGGAGAAATAGTACCAGAACTCCGACAGAGCGGAGGGCTGGGCAGACTTGGTGGTTGCCGTGCTCATGAGCCGCTCCTAGTGCCTGATGCGTGGGTTGATGAGACCGTACATGAGGTCGACGATCAGATTGACGAACATGATGATGGCGGCGATCAACAGCAAACCGCCCTGGACGACGGTATAGTCACGCTTGAAGACCGCATCGACCATCCACTTGCCGATACCCGGCCAGGAGAAGATCGTTTCCGTCAGGATCGCGCCGCCGAGCAGAACGCCGACCTGCAGGCCGATCGAGGTGACGACGGGGATCATGGCGTTGCGCAGCGCATGGACGCCGACAACGCGAAGCGGCGCGAGACCCTTTGAGCGGGCCGTGCGAACATAATCTTCTCCGAGAACTTCCAGCATGGCAGAGCGCGTCTGGCGCGCTATAACGGCGAGCGGGATGGTCCCCAGAACAATCGTCGGCAGGATCAGCGACAGGAGGGCCGACTTGAAAGCTCCGGCCTGACCGGACAGGAGGCTGTCGATGAGCATGAACCCGGTGACCGGTTTGAAGAAATACATCAGGCCGATGCGGCCGGAGACCGGCGTCCAGTGCAGCGTATTGGAAAACAGAACGATGAGCAGGAGGCCCCACCAGAAGATCGGCATCGAATAACCGACAAGCGCCACGCCCATAGCGCCCTGGTCGAACCAGGTTCCCCGCTTGACGGCTGCGAATATGCCGGCGGGGACGCCAAGCAGGATGGCAAACAGCATTGCGCAGAGCGACAGCTCCAGCGTTGCCGGGAACAGAGTGCCGAACTCCTGCAGGACCGGGCGCTTGGTCACGATCGACGACCCGAGATCGCCGTGCAACACATTGCCTAGGTAATCGAAGTATTGAACGTAGACCGGCCGATCGAGGCCGAGGTCATGCATGATCTCAGCATGACGTTCCGGCGCCATCACGCGTTCTCCCGACATCAGCATGACCGGATCACCGGGCAGCAGTCGGATGAACGAGAAGGCGATGAGAGAAACACCGAGGAAGGTGGGGATCAGGACCGCTAGGCGCCCGAGAAAAAATCGCAACATGGCATATGTCCATATTAGTCCGGCGGTCAGGTATTAAACCTGACCGCCGGTCGGGCCCGGTCTTGCCGGGCATCTTTGCATAGTTTTGGTTATTCGGCGATATCAACGCCATCGAAGCGGTGAACGCCGACCGGATCCTGGACGTAGCCGGAAACCTTGGCGCTCATCGGAACGAATTCGGTCGAGTGATCGATCGTCGCCCAGGGTGCTTCCTTCTTGAAGACGACCTGCGCTTCTTCGTAGAGCTTGGTGCGCTCGCTAACGTCGGCGGTCTTCTTGGCCTTCTTCACGAGCGCGTCGAATTCCTTGTTGCACCACTGCGCGCGGTTGTTGCCGCCGACAGCTTCGCAGCCGAGGAGCGTATCGAGGAAGTTGTCCGGATCGCCGTTGTCACCCGTCCAGCCGAGGATCGCGGCGCCGTCGCGGGCCTTGTCCTTGGAGAGCTTCAGGTATTCTGCCCATTCGTGCGTGACGATCTCGACCTTGACGCCGATCTTGGCGAGGTCGGCCTGCATCAGTTCGGCAGCGCGACGCGCGTTGAGCATGTACGGACGCGAAACCGGCATCGCCCAGATCTTCATGCTGAGATCCTTGACGCCAGCGGCCTCAAGCATCTTCTTGGCCTCGTCAGGGTTGTAGGCGTCGTCCTTGACGGCGTCGTTGTACGACCACATCGTCGGCGGGATCGGATTCTTGGCAACCTGGCCGGCACCCTGGAAGACGGCGTCGACGATCGCCTGCTTGTTGATCGCCATGTTCAGCGCCCGGCGCACTTCAGGCTTGTCGAACGGCGCCTGCAGCGTGTTGTAGGCGAGGTAGGAAACGTTCAGGCCCGGCTGTTCGAGAACCTTGAGGCTCGAGTCGGCCTTTAGGTCCTTGACGTCTGCTGCGTTCGGGTAAGGCATGATATGGCATTCGCCGGCCTTGAGCTTCTGGGCGCGAACGGATGCATCAGGCGTGATCGCGAAGACGAGATCGTCGATCTTTTCCTTGCCCTTGAAGTAGGTTTCGTTGGCCTTGTAGCGGATGACAGCATCCGGCTGGTAGGCAACGAAGGTGAACGGACCGGTGCCGAGCGGCATCTGGTTCATCTGCTCCATCTTGCCGTCGGCCTGGAGCTTGTCGGCATATTCCTTGGACACGACCGATGCGAAATCCATCGCGAGGTCGGCGAGGAACGGTGCTTCCGGATGGTTGAGCGTGAACTTGACGGTCAGATCATCGACCTTCTCGACCGACTTGATGAGTTCCGGGAAGCCCATGCCGGCAGCGTATTCGTAGGAAACGCCTGCAACGTACTTGGCCCATGGGCTGTCGGCCTTGAGCTGACGCTCGAACGAGAAGACGACGTCGTCGGCCGTCAGATCGCGGCTCGGGGTGAAGAAATCGGTCGTCTGAAACTTGACGCCCGGGCGCAACTTGAAGGTGTACTGCGTGCCGTCATCGGAAACCGTCCAGCTTTCGGCGAGGCCTGGCTCGACTTCGGTCTTGCCGTGCGTGAACTCGACGAGGCGGCTGTAGACCGTGCGCGACGACGCGTCGAAGGTGGTGCCCGCCGTATAGATGCCGGGATCGAAGCCTTCCGGCGATCCTTCAGAGCAATAAACAAGCGTTTTCGACCAAGCCGCCGACGCCATGGCAGAAGCCAAGACGGTCGCTGCCAAGAGGACAGAGATCTTTTTCATGATTTCGTTTCCCAGGTTTGTTCTTTTATAAGTTTTGGGATCCCGGATAGGCACCCCGGATCGACGGCAGATGGAACGATATTTATTTGCTGAAATCAACGACCGCGGTGGAAAATTTTTCCAGATGTGCAACTTTAGTAATTTTCCGCCGAAAATAGGCCGCATTTGGAAAGATTCTCACTGAATAAACCTGGATTTTGTCACATTTGGTATAATTTCGCGCCAACGGTGCCAAACCGACACTCGTTTTCCGCGTGTTTTCGGTCGACAACCACAAAAACAAACAACCGCAGACACCAGGGTGCTGCGGTTGCGTCAAATCTATTAGCTGTTAGCGCGTCAAGCAGCCGGAGCGGCCACTGGCGGCTTGCGGTACGCTTGCTCGCCGGTGATACCCAGCAGAAAGTTGATCTGCGGACGCGCCTTCACGAGGTCGTCGATCGAATACTGCGCAAGTACGTCGAAGAAGGCGTTCAATGCCTTACGCAAAGCCGAGTTCAGGCCGCAGCTGTCAACCAGCGGGCATTCGACCATGCCGTCGTCCTCGAAGCACTCCGCCATCGCGAAACTGTCTTCAGTCACGCGGACCACGTCGAAAAGGCTGATATCCTTGGCAGGCTTGCCGAGCCTAACGCCGCCGTTTCGGCCCCGTACGGTTTCGACCAGACCGGCCTTGTTCAGCGGCTGGAGGATCTTGAACAGAAAGAGCTCAGAGACGCCGTAGGCCTTGGCAATCTCCGGGATGCGGCTGAGGTATCCATCGTTGGCAGCGCAGTACATCAACATGCGAACCGCATAGTTGGTCTGTTTCGTCAAACGCATGCCGATCTCCAGAATCGTTCTCGTTGAGAAGAGTATATAGTGGCTTTGGTAGTTTTGAACAATTCCAAAATATGAAATTTATAATCACGTTTATGGCGGTCGGCGCAAGCCCAAACGAGACCAGGCCCTCGCGAGGGGCCCGGTTCCAAAGCAAGCTGGTTTCAAACCTCACTTCATCGTCGGCATAACGAATTCGGCGCCGTCCTTGATGCCCGAGGGCCAGCGGCTTGTGACCGTCTTGGTGCGGGTCCAGAACTTGATCGAGTCCGTGCCGTGCTGGTTCAAATCGCCAAACGAGGAGGACTTCCAGCCGCCGAAGGAGTGATAGGCCAGCGGAACCGGGATCGGCACGTTGACGCCGACCATGCCGATGTTGATGCGCGAGGCGAAATCGCGGGCGGCATCGCCGTCGCGGGTGTAGATCGCAACGCCGTTGCCGTATTCATGCTTCATCGGCAGTTCCAGGGCTTCTTCGTAGTTCTTGGCACGAACGACGGAAAGAACCGGTCCGAAGATTTCGTTCTTGTAGATATCCATATCCGGCGTGACATTGTCGAACAGGCAGCCGCCGACGAAATGGCCATTCTCGTAGCCCTGCAGCTTGAAATCGCGGCCATCGACGACAAGATCGGCGCCTTGCTCGACACCCTTGTTGATCAGCCCAAGAATGCGCTCCTTGGCTTCCTTGGTGACGACCGGGCCCATGTCGGCCTTTTCGTCAGTGTAGGGGCCGATACGCAGGCTTTCTACCATCGGGGTGAGCTTTGCGACCAGGCGGTCGGCGGTTTCCTTGCCGACAGGAACGGCAACCGAGATTGCCATGCAGCGTTCCCCGGCCGAGCCATAGCCCGCGCCCATCAGCGCGTTTGCCGCCTGGTCGAGATCGGCATCCGGCATGATGATCATGTGGTTCTTGGCGCCGCCGAAGCACTGCGCGCGCTTGCCGTTCATCGCAGCCGTGCCATAGACATAGCGGGCGATCGGAGTCGAGCCGACGAAGGAGACGGCGGAGATTTCCGGATGCGTCAGGATCGCATCGACGGCGCCCTTGTCGCCGTTGACAACATTGAGGATGCCAGCCGGCAGGCCGGCCTCGATCATCAGCTCGGCAAGACGGAGCGGCACGGACGGATCGCGCTCCGAGGGCTTCAGGATGAAGGCGTTGCCGCAGGCGATCGCCGGCGCGAACATCCACATCGGGATCATGGCCGGGAAGTTGAACGGCGTGATGCCGGCGCCGATACCGACGGCTTGGCGAATCGAATACATGTCGATGTTCGGCCCGGCGCCTTCGGTGAACTCGCTCTTGGCGAGATGCGGAATGCCGATCACGAATTCGCAAACTTCGAGGCCGCGGATGACATCACCCTTGGCGTCGTCGATCGTCTTGCCATGCTCCCTGGAGAGCAGTTCAGCCAGTTCGTCCATGTTGTCGTTCAGGAGCTGGACAAACTTCATGAAAACGCGGGCGCGGCGCTGCGGGTTGGTGGCTGCCCACTTCGGCTGTGCGGCCTTGGCATTCTGAACGGCAGCATCCAATTCCACGTCGCTTGCCAGTGAAACGGTTGCCTGCACTTCGCCGGTTGCCGGATTGAAGACGTTGCTCGAGCGTCCGCTGGTGCCCGCGACATGCTTGCCGCCAATGAAATGACCGATCTCACGCATGGGTATTCCTCCTCTTGATTTATTGGATGGCAAACAATTGCACTTCAATTTGCACAAATCAATCAGCTGATATAAGCAACCGTTGTGCAAAAATTAAAGCCGGAGGCCACCTTGAACTGGGATGATGTTCGTATGTTCCTGGCCGTGGCCAGGACAGGGCAGATACTCGCCGCTTCAAAACGGCTCGGCGTCAATCATGCAACGCTCAGCCGCCGGGTCACGACCCTGGAAGAGCGGCTGAAGACAAGGCTGCTCGTGCGCCGCACCAACGGCTGCGACCTGACGGCCGAGGGCGAGATCTTCCTGCACGCCGCCGAACGGATGGAGACCGAGATGCTGCGTGCGCAGGCGAGCCTCGGCCATCTCGACAGCACGATCGCCGGCACTGTGCGAATCGGCGCCCCCGACGGTTTCGGCGTCTCGTTTCTCGCGCCGCGCCTCGGACAACTGATCCAGCGCCATCCGGAGCTTCGCATACAACTCGTGCCTGTTCCGCGCTCCTTTTCGCTCTCGCAGCGCGAAGCAGACATTGCCATCACGCTGGAGCGGCCGGACCAGGGCCGCCTCGTATCGTCCAAGCTGACGGACTATACTCTCGGACTTTATGCGTCGCAAAACTATCTGCACACCCACGACGAGCCCGCCCACATCGACGCGCTGAAGACACATCCGCGAATTGGCTATGTCGAGGACCTGATCTTTACGGCGTCGCTCAATTTCTCCGCCGCCGTCATCCGCAGCTGGGATGCGTCGTTTGAAATTTCCACGGCCATCGGACAGACCGAGGCCGTCCGGTCAGGTGCCGGCGTCGGCATTCTGCACGACTATATTGCCCGTCAATATACTGAACTCATCCGCATTCTGCCGGAGGTTTCGATCCAGCGCGCCTACTGGACGACCTATCATGAAAGCGCTCGCGATCTCGTTCGCGTCCGCACCGTGGTCGACTTCCTGCAGGAGCTTGTCGGCGCGGAGCGGCACATCTTCCTCTAGCACCTGAGGGCATGCTTTGCCGGGGCGTCGTTTTCATCCGGATTGGGATTCGGCAGCTCGTCCGGCAAAACATCGGGCTCCGGTTCCTTGATGGGCGGCTCCGGGACCCGGCCGGGTGGCACCGGAATAGCGGGAATGTGTTCGTTGGGCGCGGACATGGTCTGTTCCTTGCCGATCTCTGTTTCAGAACGAGCCTGATCGGTAGGCCGCTTCAATCGGGCAATGACTTGCCGGATGCCCCGCCTTCCGCTGCACGCATCGGCATGGCGTCGATGATCGCAAAGAGCTCTCCGTTGCTGACCGGCTCGTGCACATTGAGCTTGACGGTACCGTCCTTTCCAACGAGCACGGCAGCAAACTCCCCGGCTTGCACGCCATCACGGTCGGGCGCAAGGTCCCGGGCGATTGCTTCGGCGTCCAGCGTCTCGCCGGCGCCAAACAGCAGTCGGACACTGCCTCCCACGACCTTCATCAGCACGATATCCCGCTCCTCCAATGCCGATCGATCGGCGAGCAGCAGGTTCTCCTGGCGTGCGGACCGCGCGTTGTCGGTATCGGCAAATATGACGATGACGCGGCTCTTCCACTGGAATTGCTCGAGACTTGGTACAGGGGCATATGCGACGTTCGTCTCGTCTACCTTGGTCGCGCCGTATAGAAGCGTTTTCGACATTTCATTCTCCCGTCCAATGGCAAACGCCCAACGGGCAGGACCGGTTCCATTTGGAGACCGGAGAAGGCGAAAACCAGGCCGAGCGCACCGCGCTTCAGGCGATCGTCAATATATCCTAACGGGAATTCGGCATCTGCACTGCGATAGGCGGGGCCAGCCGAGAAGTACCCCAGCCGGTCCCGAAGCCTACGATCACTCTGGAATGAACGCCGTCAACGGCATCTGCAACGCGGCAGCAATCCGCTTCAGCTTAGCGGGATCCGTATCCTCGCCGTTCTCGACCTCCTGGATCTCGCTGACGAGGAGGCCGCAGGTAACTGCTAGATCGTCAATGCTGTAGCCAATGGCTTCTCGCGCGGCTCTTATTGCAGCCGAGACATTGATTGCTGAAACTGCCTCTGCGTTGGATTGATCCAGATTGTTGAGCGAAATGGACATTAAAGTCTCCTTCTAAAATCACTCTGAATTCACCCCCGCGCGGAAAATGGCACTCTCGATCACATTTTGCAACGAAATATAACCAAATCGGGGTGTATCAGGGCGTGCAACTCCACAAGTCACAGATTTTGCAATGGCAAGGTTCGCCTGGGGATAATAACGCACAATCTGACCTCGCGAAGCGTTCGAGAGCAAGTTCATTGCACCAGAGCGGCCAGTCTGTGTGCGCCGCTTCAAGCGATTTCATGGCCTTAGCGGCACATGGATGGCGTTGCGACTTGCACGATGCAGGAGTAGAATCACTCACGTCGCGGCCTGTCGTGGACGATAGAGCAAAACCGGTCATTGACCAACACGGGCGACGCGGCATCGAGCAGGTTCGCCATGTTCAGCAGCGAAATCAGACCGCCTACGATCGGGACTGCCAGCGGAACCGGTGGCCATCCCTATCCGTCGATCTGCCATGCCGACGTCCTGGCACTGCTGCCGGATCCGGAAACTGCGAAAATCTGCCTGGACATCGCCGAGGACGCGGCGCAGGCCGTGCACGGCAGCATGGCCGCCGCTCATGTCGGGGCGAGGCCACTGGGCATGATCGTCGCTCCGGAGGAAATCGACCTGCAGATGCTGAGGGATCTTGCCGAAGGCACGTCCCTGCAGCGTTTCGAACTGGTCAACCAGATCTTCCAAAGCTGGAGACGGGGCGGTCCCGACCGCAGAGATCTGCTCATGGATGATTGCCGCGGCGATCTCGACCGCTGCGTGGCGGTCCAATGTCATGAGAGCGCGCTCGTGGTTTCTCCGTGCCATGGCAATCTGGACGCGCGCGACGCTTTCCACGCCATTATCTTCAACGAGCGCAAGCTGGTGCTTGTGCCGCCGCCGGGCAGATATGCCGGACACCTGCTGGGCCATGTCGTGATCGGCTGGAAGCCGCACCACCATGCAAGAGGTGCCGTGATCGCAGCGAAACGCTGGCTGGCCGCAGCCGACCGCGTCACCGTTCTCTGCGTCAACGACACTGCCGACCACACCTACCAGGCTACGGCGAGAGAACTGCTGGCGGAACTCGGGCTTCAGGCCGATATCGTTGCGATGAGGTCCGAAAACCGGTCGGTTGGCGAAACCATCCTGGATTTCGCGCGGTCGGAGCGCGCGACCTGCCTGCTGATCGGCGCCTTCAAGCATAGCTATTTTCTGGAGCTTCTCCTCGGCCGCGTCACCCGCTACTTGCTGTCGCGCGCAACGATGCCGCTGCTGATGAAGCATTGACGGCTGGCAGGACATTGCCGCGTAGCGCGGGGACCAGAGGGGTGATCTTGTTCGCGCCTATCCCGATGAATGGCCGGGCGACCGCCTCGACGCCAACACCAAAACCCTCGCGAATTGCCTTCCAGGAACACGCCGAATGTCTCAGACGCGTTTTCCAGCGGCGTTCTCGAAACACCCAGCCACCCGGGGTGAGCGAGTTATCCAAACAAGTTTATGATTTCATTGTGGAAAAATGGTACGGTTGGGGGGTCTCGAACCTCCGACCTCAGGTGCCACAAACCTGCGCTCTAACCAACTGAGCTACAACCGCACAAATCGCGCTTGGCGCGACGGGGCTCACATACGAGGACTTGAAAATTAATTCAAGCCCTATCTCCCCTCAATATACAAAAAGGCCGGACAAACGGTCCAGCCTTTTCTCGTCTCGGTGGATAGGATCAGGCAGCCTTGAAAGACGCCATGACCTTTTCAGCAGCCTCCTTGGAAGGCTGGGCAAGCTTCTCGGCAACCTGTTTGGAGGTTTCCTGCATCGCCTTTGCCTGCTCGATCGTCAGCTCCGCCTGCTTGCGCAGGAACGCTGTCTGAAGCTCGAAGAATTCGGCAACGGACTTGACCGAAAGCAGTGCGTCGAGGTGCGTCAGAGAGTTCTCCGCGTTGGTACGCAGGGCGTCGATCGCCTTGTGGCCGATTTCTGCAGCGCCAGCCTGCGCGGTCTGTACGGTGGTTTCAAGCGTCTTGCTGGCTTCTTCGCCGGCAACCTTCATCTTTGCGAAGGCCTCGCGGGACTGCTGTGCGCCCTTTTCAGCGAAATCGCGGAACGAGTCAGCGAATTTCGAAGGGTCCAAAGAAGAGATAGAAAAAACGTCGTCGATCTTTGCCACGGGTTTGCGCTCCTTGTGTCTCGGCATAGGTGGTTGCCTCGTTCGTTCGATAGCTAATATATAGACGAGATTATTGTGCATTGCAACATAATTGTGCGACGCACAAGGCGTTAACCTTTCCAGCCGAAACCCGGCCTGTCTGCTGGACCCTTTTCCGGCCTGTCGTTATTAATAGACCGTTAATTCGCCAATGTCCGCAGACTAAAGGTTCAATCATGCCCGCAGTCCAGTATCCGTTCATCGATATCGCCGTGCATCCGCGTGTGCGCGAGCGTTTTTCGCGTGGCGACGCGCTGGTGCTGTTGTCGGCAGACCTCTCCCGTGCGCTGTGGGCGAACGGTGCAGGGGCGGAGCTGTTCGGGCAATCGGCTGTCTATGACCTGCTGGAACAGGGCATCCACCGCACCGACATTACCTTTCGGCAGCTGGAAGCAGCGGCCCGGCAGCTCGCCGGCGTCAGCGACAGCCGCAACTTCATGATCCGCATCGCACAGGGCTTTCAGCGCATTCCGGCTCAGGCGACGGTTGAATTGATTAGCCTTTCATCCGGCGAACGGGCAATCTTGGTGTCCTTGCCCCCCTCGTCCAGCCCTTCCTCGACCGAAAAATCGGCCGCTCAGATGCTGAAGGGGCTCGACGATCCGGACACTCACATGGCCGTGATCGGCGGCGACGGCGAGATTGTCGCGGCATCGCCGGGCTTCGCTTCGCTCGGCGTTACCCGGCAGACGGCGAAGGCGTTAACGACGCTCGCGGCCGAGCATCCGCATGGATTGGTGAAACGCCCGGTCGCGACAGGCAAGGGATACCTTCCGGCCGCGATCGGGCGAATCAGCAGCAACCCTGCCCTCAACCTTCTGTTCGCCGTCGAGACCGTTCTCGGCCGGCTCGACCCGCTCGACGAGCCGGACTTATCCACAACCGCCGTTAACCATATTACCGCGCAAACAGCTCCGGCGTTCGCCGACGCGATCGATGCCATAGCGGGAATCGAGGATCTCGAGGACGCGCCCGAGGATAGCAGCAGCTCAGCCGATACGGATGCCGCGGAAGTATCAGCCATTGCCGAAGAGGCGTTGGAAGCCGAACCGATTCCGGAAGACACCGAGGCTGCGACCAACGAAGCCTCTGACGCCGACCCTCAGTCTTCAGCTCAGACGGACATGCTCGATGAGCCTCAGTCGGCGCCGGAGGAACAAACCGTCCCCAAGCCCGAGATGGAAAGCTCTGCGGTCGATGCAGCCGACCCACGGGCTCTGGACGGACCCGACGACGCCCCTGAGATAGAAGAAGCGACCCAAGCGCCCCTTCACCAAAGCCCATCCGCAACCGACGAGCCGGTGCTGGCAGCCGCCGCGAACCCGAGCGAATTTGTCTTCAACCCGAACAGCCGGGCGACGCGCTTCGTCTGGAAAATCGACGCCGAAGGACGCTTCAGCGAAGTTTCCGGCGAATTTGCGGAGGCTGTCGGCCCGCATTCGGCTGATATCATCGGCGTCGCTTTCAGCGACATCGCTGCGCTGTTCAACCTCGATCAGGAGGGCAAGATCGCAGAAGCGCTGGCGCGCCGCGATACGTGGTCAGGCAAGACGATAAACTGGCCGATCGAAGGAACGAGCCTCGCCGTACCGGTCGATCTGGCAGCTCTGCCGACCTACACGAGAAGCCGGGAATTCGACGGTTTCCGTGGCTTCGGCGTCGTGCGCCTGTCCGATGCGGCAGAAGATCCGCTGGCGCTTGGCCTGACATTCGGCCCGCGTGCCATCACGCCTGACGCGGTCGCTATCGATGAACCGGCCGATTTGCCTGACGAGGAAACGATCACGCCCGCGGAAGAGGCAGTGACCACCACTGCCGCATCTGGGAGTGCCGAATCCGAGACCGAAGGGTTTTGGGCCGACGAGGATAAAATCGCGCCGAACGAACCCGCGGAAAGCTCGGCGGCAGACAAGCCCGAGCCAGCTTTGCCGCTACCCGAGGCAGCGATACCTCGCGCCGAGCCTCCTTCATTGCGGCTTGTCGAAAGCCCGAGCCGCCGTTTGACCGACAAGATCGTTCAGCTTCACGGAGCCGGACCGGGCCTGACATCAGCCGAACAGGCGAACTTCCACGAGATCGCCAAGCGCCTTGAAGCCTTCGGCGTGCGTGCCAATAAAGAAACGACGCCCGACAGCGCCGTGACAGAGGGGGTGCAAGCGGCAACGGCTGAACCCGATGTGTCCACGGATGTGGTCATGGAGCCGACTGCGGAGGAGGATGAGGCAGACGAGGCACAGGCGGCACCGGAAACAGAGGCAGCCGCGGAGCCCTCTCCGCCGGAAGAATCCGCCGACGAAGACGTCACCGAAGGTCTTGAAGAAACCGTCAGCCAGATGGACATACTGGCGAGTTTCATCCCCCCCCGGGTGAAGATGACCGACGGCTTTTCCGCGGGGATGATCGATCAGCTTCCAGTCGCCGTTCTCATCCATGCCGGCGACCAGCTGATCCATGCCAATCCTGAATTCATGCGACTGACGGGTTATTCGTCGCTGGAGGACCTTTCCGACGTTGGCGGCATCGACGCGCTGCTGCAACGGCATGACCTTGAGGAGAAATCCGGACGTCCAGGCGCCATGATGCTCGTAACCGTCGAGGACGAGCTCGTTCCGGTCTCTGCGCGGCTGCAGTCCATTCGCTGGGAAGAGTCGAGTGCGCTCATGCTTGCGCTGATGCCCGTCGAAAACGACGCCTCGGTTCCCGCCCGCGACATTGCTCCCGCGGAGTCGCGCACAGCCGACAGGATGATCGAGAAGGTTGCCAAGCTGCAGGTCGAGGTCGAGGAATTGCGGTCTATCCTGGAAACCGCAACCGACGGCGTCGTCGTGATCGGTGCCGACGGCGACATCCGCTCGATGAACCGCTCGGCAAGCGCGCTCTTCAACTACGACGACGAGGAGACCCGCGGCAAACCCTTCGTCATGCTGTTCGCCCACGAGAGCCAGAAGGCCGTGCTCGACTACCTGAACGGACTGTCCGGCCATGGCGTCGCCAGCGTGCTGAACGATGGCCGCGAGGTGATCGGCCGCGAGGCGGCGGGCGGTTTCGTGCCGCTGTTCATGACGATGGGCAGCCTGACTTCCTCCAGCGGCTACTGCGCCGTGATCCGCGACATTACCCAGTGGAAGCGCACCGAGGACGAACTGCGCGGCGCCAAGAGTGCTGCAGAGACCGCCAATGCGCACAAGACCGATTTCCTCGCCCGCGTCAGCCACGAGATTCGCACGCCGCTCAACGCCATCATCGGCTTCTCCGACATGATGGCTGGCGAGCGCTTCGGGCCGATAGGGCATCCGCGCTACGTCGAGTACGCAAACGACATCGGGCGGTCCGGACGGCACGTTCTCGACATCGTCAACGATCTGCTCGACATCTCGAAGATCGAAGCCGGCGAGATGGATCTGGATTTCGGAGCCATCAGCCTCAACGAGGCGATTTCGGAGGCCGTGGCCCTGCTGCAGCCGCAGGCAAACAGCCAGCGTGTGATCATCCGCACGGCTCTGTCGCACGCCGTCCCCGACGTTGTCGCAGACTTGCGCTCCATCAAGCAGATCGCGTTGAACATCCTCTCGAATTCGATCCGTTTCACCCCCTCAGGCGGCCAGATCGTCGTGTCGACGTCTTACGAGACGAACGGCAGCGTCGTCCTTCGCATCCGCGACACCGGTGTGGGCATGACACGCAGCGAGCTCGACCAGGCGATGAAGCCCTTCCGCCAGGTCTCGACGCAATCGCGCCACCGGGGCGAAGGCACCGGCCTCGGCCTGCCTCTGACCAAGGCTATGGTCGATGCCAACCGGGCGATCTTCGCGATCAGCTCGACGCCGAACGAAGGCACGCTTGTGGAAATTGCATTTCCATCCCAGCGGGTGCTGGCAGGCTGAACGAAAAAAGGCAGCCCCCGGGGCTGCCTAAAAGTTGGGTGCTGTTCAACAAGGGCTTAGTCGATCTAACATCATGTTTCGGGAGCCAGAGCTCCAAGCTGCCTCGTTCATATGCAGCCCCAAGGTATGTTCACCTTTGACAAACCTTTCTTAACGAAAGGTTGCCGGACACGGGAATCTCTCGAAGGTAAAAGATTGTAGTTTCGCTAAGACTTCAGCAATTTCAAACGCGCAATTCCTCGATCCCGGCAAACAGTTCGAGCGCCTCGGGATTTGCAAGCGCCTCTCTGTTCTTCACCGGCCGTCCATGCACGATTTCGCGAACCGCGAGTTCGACGATCTTGCCCGACTTGGTACGCGGAATGTCGCCGACGGCGATGATCTTGGCCGGCACATGGCGCGGCGAGGCACCGGTGCGGATGCGTGCCTTGATGGCTTTCGCAAGATCGTCTGTCAACCTGATGCCCGGTGCAAGTCGGACGAAGAGGATGACGCGCACATCATCCTCCCAATCCTGGCCGATGCAAAGCGCCTCGGTGACCTCGTCCATCTGTTCGACCTGATTGTAGATCTCCGCCGTCCCGATCCGCACGCCGCCCGGATTGAGCGTTGCATCAGAGCGACCATGGATGACGATGCCGTCATGTTCGGTCCACTGGGCGAAATCACCGTGGCACCAGACATTTTCGAACCGCTCGAAATAAGCCGCCCGGTATTTTGCGCCGCCGGGGTCATTCCAGAACATGATAGGCATTGCGGGGAAGGCCTTTGTGCAAACCAGCTCACCCTTTTCATCGCGTACGGACCTGCCTTCGTCGTCCCACACGTCGACAGCAAGGCCGAGGCCCGGTCCCTGTATCTCACCGCGCCAGACCGGCTGCAGCGGATTGCCGAGAACGAAGCAGGAGACGATGTCGGTGCCGCCTGAAATCGAGGCTAGCTGCACATCCTCCTTGATACTCTCGTAGACGAAAGTGAAACCCTCCGGCGACAGGGGCGAACCGGTGGAGGTCATCAGCCGCAGACTGGAGAGATCGTGCGTGGTGCGCGGTGTCAGCCCGCCTTTGCGCACTGCATCGATATACTTCGCCGAGGTGCCGAACACGGCAAATTTTTCTGCTTCCGCATAGTCGAAAAGCACGTTGCCGTCCGGTGCGAAGGGCGAGCCGTCGAACAGGCAAAGCGTCGCGCCGACTGCCAGGCCGCTGACCAGCCAATTCCACATCATCCAGCCGCACGTGGTGAAGTAGAAGAGCTTTTCGCCAGGCTGCAGGCCGCAATGCAGACGATGCTCCTTCAGGTGTTGCAACAGGGTCCCACCTGCAGAGTGCACGATGCACTTCGGCACGCCGGTCGTTCCAGAGGAAAACACGATATAGAGCGGATGCGAAAACGGCAGGCGTACAAACTCTACAGGTCCAGCCGTGAAGGGTGCGATGAAGTCCTCAAGCGTCGCTGCGCCAGGTGTATCGCGCGCAACGGCCGCCGCATCGCCGGCATAGTGGACGACGACGCAAGGGCAGCCGAGGCTCCTAGCCACCTCCCTCACCTTCGTCTTCACATCCTGCATCTTGCCGCCGTACCAGTAGGCATCGCAAACGACAAAGAGCCTGGGCTCGATCTGGCCGAAACGATCGAGGACACCCTTCTCGCCGAAATCGGGGGAGCAGGAGGACCAGATCGCGCCGATCGAGGCGGCTGCCAGCATGAAAGCCACTGTCTCCGGCATGTTCGGCATCATGGCGGCCACACGATCACCCGGGCCGATGCCTTGCGCGCGTAAAGCCTGCTGGAGTGCGGACACGAGATCGCGCAACCGCTCCCAACTCCAGCGGTCGGTGACCTTGTCCTCACCACGGAAAATGATCGCTTCACCCGCTCCCTCGCCAGACAGCAGGTTTTCGGCGAAGTTCAAACTCGCGTCAGGGAAAAAGCGTGCATCGAGCATTGCCTCGCCATCGACAAGCGCGCGGGTGCCGCGGTCACCCCTGACGTCGCAGAAATCCCAAATTGCCGTCCAGAAGCTCTCGCGCTCGGCGACCGACCATGCGTGGAGATCGGCATAGCTTGCCAGCGAAAGCCCGAAATTGAGATTGCATTCCTGCATGAAGTGATAGATGGGGCTTGCCTCAATCGAGGCTCGCGAAGGCGTCCAGAGTGGCTTATCGTCACGCATGCAAAGCATCTCCCATTCCATGCTTATATATTATGCCACAGCACGTCGTAAGGTAGTAACCAGAGCATGGCCGGCGACCGATTTGCAAGTACCCCACATTTGATATATCCGGCATTTCAGTACATTAACGGGCGAGCGCCGAAAGACGGACGAAACTCATGGGCACGTCTCGACAACCGCAGTGGCGGAGAAAAATCAGGCCCGTTTCCCGCTGGCTGCCGGGCCTTGCGAGACTTGCAACAATCTCATTGATCGTCGTGCTTACGATCTTTGTCGCCCTTCGCGTCGCGGGGCCTTATCTCATTTCGACAGGCCTTGTTCGTTCGGGCATCGAGGACGCTCTGTCCAAATGGATCGGCTACGACGCCGAGATCTCGGGCAAACCGGTCGTCGAATTCTGGCCGACCCCGCGCATTATGCTCAGCGAGATTTCGGTTCGCCAGAAGAGCGGCGACCAGAGGCGGCTTGGAACGATCGAGAGCCTTTCCGCCGAATTCAACCTGATCGATGCAATCAGGGGAAAGGCGAGTTTCCATGAATTCCATCTGCTGCGTCCCCACCTCCTCCTGACCCGCGAAAGCAGCGGCATGATCGACTGGACCAACGAAGGGCTGTTGGCCAAGGCTATCGCAGGAGCAGAGGAGAAAAGCGGTGAAGAGGTGCTCCTCAAGGAGCTAGACGCCGAGATCGGCACCATCACAGTCGAAGACGGCACGCTTGACGTTGCCGACGTTGCCAGCGGTAGGACCTTTCGGTTCGATGGCGTCACCGCCGACATCAGCTGGCCAAGCCTGTCAAACCCGATCAGCGCCGTCTTGATCGCCCGGACAAACCGCCTGGACCTGAAACTCGACTTTGCCTCCCGCAGCCCTCTGTTGATCTTTGGCGGCAGAAGCGCGCCGCTCAAGGCCTCGCTGACGTCCAACCTGCTGACGGCGCGTTTCGACGGGGTTGCAAACATCGCCCATCTCTTCGACCTCCAGGGCTCGATGGCACTCGGCATTCCGGATCTGCCGGCGTTGCTGACCTGGTCGGGCAGATCGCTGCCGGGCATACCCACTTTGAAAGCATTTTCTCTCGAGAGCGACATCACGTCGGCGGCAAACGGATTTCGCTTCGACAATGTCAACCTCGGCATGAACGGGGCGAGCGCGCGGGGCGCTATGGATGTGACGTTCACACCCGGCAAACGGCCGAAACTCGGCGGTACCCTTGCGTTCGACCAGATGAACTTCAAGTCGCTTTTCGACGCTTTCGCACTTCGTCTTGCAGCCGGCGAGGACAACGGGCCGCCCGACGGCGGTGCGCTGCAGAAGCTCGATCTAGACGTCCGGCTATCCGCCAGAAAGGGTGAGATTGATCCCTTCGCGCTATCGGATGTCGGCGCAAGCATTATCGTCTCAAGCAACGAGGCGAAATTCGATATCGGCGACAGTCAGTTCGAGGGAGGCGCGCTCACCGCGCACCTGGAGGCGACGCGCGGCGATTTCGACGGCGGCGGCAAGCTTCAGGTTTCGATCCGGGGTGCCAATTTTGCCAACCTGATCGAACGTCTGCAGCTCAAGGGACCGCTACCCCTTGCCACCGGCTCGCTCGATCTATCGGTACGAACCGTGCTGCCGCTATGGAAAGTCGGCCCCGCCGATGTGGCAGGTACCATCGGCTTCCACGCGCTTTCAGGGTCGCTTCCGGGCTTCGACGCGGAAGCCGTGCGCACCGAGGCCGCTAAGGGCGCGTTCTTCGCACTGAATGCCGTCTCCCATCGCGCGTTTGCATTCGACAAGTTCGACATCAATGCCGATCTTGACGACGGCACAGCGGAGATACGCAGCGGCCGCATCGAAGGCCCCGCAGAGACGATCACTCTGTCTGGCGTCATTCCTTACAAATCCAGCGGACTGGCCCTATCGGGCAAGATCGAGGCTACCGACCCCGCAAAGACGGCAGACTTTCCGCCATTGCCATTCTTCGTCGGAGGTTCCTGGCCGGATCCCGTCCTCTCAACCATGCCCGTCGATCATCAGCATGTTCCGCGATAATCAGGGGGCATTGGCTGCGGCCCGTTCGTCGCGCTCCCGCTGCAGCTCGCGCCGCTTGGTCACCGTAGAGGTGCAAATGACCCCGATCGTGACAACCCCGATCAAAAGCGTGCAGACGGCATTGATCTCGGGCGTCACGCCGAGGCGCACTTGACTGTAGATTTTCATCGGCAGCGTCGTGGCACCTGGACCCGAGGTGAAGCTCGCGATTACGAGATCATCCAGTGACAGCGTGAAGGCCAGGATCCAGCCGGACAGTACCGCGGGCGCGATGATCGGCAACGTCACCTCGAAAAAGGTACGGACAGGCGGCGCGCCAAGATCCATCGCGGCCTCCTCGATCGACCGATCGAAACTCATTAGGCGCGACTGCACGACGACAGCGACGAAACACATGGTGAGCGTCGTGTGCGCCAGCGTAATAGTCCAGAAGCCCCGGTCGAGGCCGATTGCGACAAAGAGCAACAGCAGCGACAGGCCGGTAATCACCTCGGGCATGACCAGCGGGGCATAGACCATGCCCGAAAAGAGCATGCGGCCACGGAAGCGGGTGTAACGCACTAGGGTCAAAGCCGCCAGGGTGCCGAGGATCGTCGCGGCGGTGGCTGAGAGGACACCCACACGAACCGTCACCCAGGCAGCATCGAGTAGGGCCTGATTGTGAAAAAGCGACGCGTACCATTTGGTCGAAAAGCCACCCCAGACAGTGACCAGCTTCGACTCGTTGAAGGAAAACACGACGAGCAGCACGATCGGCAGATACAGGAAGGCAAAGCCGAGCGCGACAGAGGCAATGTTGAAACGGGTCCATTTCAGCATGGTCTACTTCCCCTGCTCATCGGCTTTGGCTTGGACATTCTGGAAGAAGACGATCGGGATCACCAGGATCACGAGCAGGATCGTCGCCACCGCCGAGGAGACGGGCCAGTCACGGTTGGAATTGAATTCGTTCCACAGCGTCTTGCCAATCATCAGCGTTTGAGACCCGCCGAGCAGATCGGGAATGACGAATTCGCCAACGGCCGGAATGAACACCAGCATGCAGCCGGCAATGACACCCGGAAGCGAGAGCGGGAAGGTCACCCGCCAGAAGGCGGTGATCGGCGGGCAGCCGAGATCCTGCGCAGCTTCAATCAGCGTGCCGTCCATCTTTTCCAGTGATGAATAGAGCGGCAGCACCATGAACGGCAGGTAGGAATAGACGATGCCGATATAGACCGCGACATTGGTATTCAGGATGATCAGCGGGCTGTCGATGACATGCAGGGACAGCAACAGCTGGTTCAGCAGGCCTTCCGGCTTGAGGATCGCGATCCAGGCGTAGACGCGGATCAGAAAGCTTGTCCAGAAGGGCAGGATAACGAGCATCAGCAACGTCGGGCGGATGCTGCGCGGCGCCTGCGCCATGCCGTAGGCGATCGGATAGGCGATGAGCAGCGTCAGGAACGTCGATACCCCGGCAATCACCACGCTCGAAATATAGGCATTGAGGTAGAGCGGATCGTCGATGAGGTAGCTGTAGTTATCGAATGAGAAGGTCGCCATCTTCTGCCAGATGCCCGCCCAGCCGTCGGCAAACGAGAAGGCCGGTTCGTATGGCGGCATCGAGATCGCCGTCGTCGACAGCGAAATACGGAAAACGATGAAGAACGGCGCCAGGAAAAAAAGCAGCAGCCAGACGTAGGGGACGATGATGACGAGGCGATTGTARATGGCTGAACCGAGCTTGCCCATGTTTCAATCCTTGAGCAGGACGCCGGCATCCTCGGCGAAGGTGATCCAGACTTCCTGATCATAGGTGAACGGATCGTCGACCGTACGCTGGGCATTCAGCTGCGATGCCTTGACGACCTTGCCGCTCTTCAGCTTCACATGGAAAACCGTCATGTCACCGAGATAGCCGATATCCCAAAGCTCGCCTGACGAGGCGTTGACGGTTGGATTTGCCGGCGGCGTGCGGGTTACCCTCATTTTTTCCGGGCGGATGGCGAAGCCCGCCGCGCTGCCCACCGGCGGCGCATCGCCGGCCGCAACCTTGATCGAAAAGCCGCTGTCCACCGCGATCTCGATCGTACCGCTGCCGGCGGAGGTCACCTTGCCGTCGAAGATATTCACATCGCCGATAAAGTCGGCAACGAAGCGCGAGTTTGGCTCCTCGTAGATTTCAGCCGGTGTTGCGACCTGGATCACCTTGCCGTGACTCATCACCGCGATGCGGTCGGCCATGGTCATGGCCTCTTCCTGGTCGTGGGTGACGACGACGAAGGTGAGACCAAGATTTTGCTGCAGATCCATCAGTTCGAACTGGGTTTCCTCGCGCAGCTTCTTGTCCAATGCGCCGAGCGGCTCGTCCAGCAGCAGCACCTTCGGCTGCTTGGCAAGCGACCGGGCAAGCGCCACGCGCTGGCGCTGGCCACCGGAAAGCTGGTTCGGCTTACGAGACGCGAACTTCTCCAGCTTGACCATCTTCAACATCTGCAGCACGCGCTCGGCGATCTCGTCCTTCTGCATGCCGTCCTGGCGCAGGCCGAAGGCGATGTTCTTCTCGACCGTCATGTGCGGGAAGAGCGCATAGGACTGGAACATCATGTTGACCGGCCGTTTATAGGGCGGGGTGCCTGCCAGATCGGTTCCGTCAAGAATGATCTCGCCCGATGTCGGCTGCTCGAAACCCGCAAGCATGCGCAGCAGTGTGGACTTGCCGCAGCCGGACGCGCCCAGCAGTGCGAAGAACTCACGGTGATAGATATCCAGGGACAGATCATCGACGGCAGTGAAATCGCCGAAGCGCTTGGTGACCTTTTTGACGGAAATAAATGGTTTGGCGGCCGGATCGGCCCAAGGCGCAAACGAACGGCGAATATTGCCGAGTGACTTCATGATTGTTCCCCGAATGACTTAACTAACCCGGTACGACCGCCCTAAAAAAAAGCCCGAACCGGGTGGTTCGGGCAGATCCAGCGGCCTTATTGACCGGTAACGACCGTGGTCCACAGTCGCGTCACCACTCTTTGCGCTTTTGCATCGAGTGGCGGAACGGTAAAGAGTTTCGCCATGACCTCAGGTGTCGGATAGATCGCCGTGTCGTCGATCACTTCCTTGTCCAGAAGCGGCTGAGAGGCCTTGTTGCCGTTAGCGTAGAACACGTAGTTCGATGCCTTGGCGGCGACTTCCGGCTTCATCATGTAGTTGATGAACTCGTGCGCTTCCGCCACATGCGGCGCGTCGGCGGGAATGCCGAACACGTCGAAGAATATCTGCGCGCCCTGGGAAGGAACGGAGTAACCGATCTTCACCCCGGCATTTGCCTCCGACGCCCGGTCGCGAGCCTGGAATACGTCCCCGGAGAAACCGAGAGCGATGCAAATGTCGCCGTTTGCGAGCGCGCTGATATATTCGGACGAATGGAATTTGCGGACGAAGGGACGGACAGCCATCAAGACGTCCTGTGCCTTCTTCAGATCGGCAGCGTCGGTGCTGTTCGGATTGAGACCGAGATAGGCCAGTACCGACGGGATGACGTCGGTCGGCGAATCCAGCATGTAGATGCCGCAATCCTTGAGCTTGGCCGCCTTGGCAGGATCGAACAACGCGTCCCAGTTCGGCTTCTCGTCCGTGCCGAGCGCCGCCTTGACCTTGTCGACATTGTAGCCGATGCCTGTCGTGCCCCACATGTAGTCGACGCTGTACTCATTGCCCGGGTCGAAGGACGCGACGCCCTTGGTGACGACGTCCCACATGTTCACCAGGTTCGGCAGCTTGGACTTGTCGAGCTTCTGGTAGACGCCGGCTGCGATCTGGCGCTGCATGAAGGATACGGTCGGAACGACCACGTCGTAACCCGTGCCGCCGGCCAGCAATTTGGCTTCCAGCGTCTCGTTGGAATCGAATGTATCGTAGACGACCTTTATGCCGGTTTCCTTGGTGAAGTCCTCAAGGATCGAGCTGTCAATATAATCGGACCAGTTGTAGACGTTGACGACACGCTCCTGCGCAATGGACGGCGTGGCCGAAACCCCAGCCACGATGGCCGCGGCCGCAAGCCTTGCGATTGTTGACCTCATGCTATCTCCTGCTTTTTGTTCGGACATCAGCTTGTTGCGGACGTCATCCCTCTTGTTTTGCGAGCAGACTAGAAAGGATTCCCAGAGCCGACAAGCGTAAAATCCTGCACTCTCAATGAATTCATAATCACTGAAAATCAAAGCTACTCAGACCGGCAACCATCTCGTCCAGCCCGAGCGGCCGGGTCACCGGCGGCTCGGCGCGCGACAGGCAGCCGCGGCGCTCGCACAGGCGGCATGCCGGTCCGACCGGAACGATCGGTTGGGACGACACCGCCTGGCCAAAAACGGCGCCCTCGCCCAGCGACGCATCACAACCCACCAGCAGGGCTGTGCGTCGAACGCGTTCGCCGAACGGAGCGCTTGGCCCTTCGAGGGTCCGGGAGATCGTGAGGTAGCGTGTGTCGTCAGGCATCTCGACCACCTCGGCCAGAATCTGGCCCGGCTGTAGAAAGGCCGTATGCACGTTCAGCTTCGGACAGTTGCCGCCGAAGCGCACATGCGGGAAACCCTGCCCGCCTTCCCGCCGCAGCCTGTTGCCCGCGGCATCGATCTCCATCAAAAAGAACGGAATCGCGGATGCTCCGGGTCGCTGCAGCGTCGTCAGTCGGGCCGCGGCCTGGGCGAAGGAAACCCCGAAGCGGGCGCGAAGGATGTCGATATCGTAACGCGTGCCCTGAGCAGCAGAGAGAAAGGCAGCGTAGGGCATCGAAAGCGCAAGCGCGCCATATCGGCAAAGCTCGAAACGAGCGATCCTCCTTGCCTCCGGCGTGGAGAGCGACAATCCCTCAAGTTCGGCCAGGATCGCCTCCCGCAAGGCCAATGTCGCAACCTCGATGGCGATCTCATGCGCCTGGTCGGCAACCGAGAGGCGCTCGGAAATGAAGAGCCGCATCGAGTGACGATCGAAGCGGCGTCGCAGATCCGGCATGACGTGTACGGGAAGAACGCGAACTCCAATCCCCCGCTCTGCCCGCAGCCACTCCTTCAACGCGAAGGCGAGATCTCGCACGCCCGCAACACGTGACAGGAAAGCTTCGGCTGCGGCTTCCAGGTGCGGGAAGTAGCTCGAGCGCCGCTCGAGCACATCGCGGACTTCATCGGCAGGCAGACGCGCACCCGACAGAGGCAACTGTCCCTCGGCGCCGGTCAGCGAGGTCAGATCGGAAAGACGCGCCGCTTGCTCCCGATATGCGCGGTACAGCTTGACCATGCCGCTCGCTGCGTTGGGCGCGGCTTCCGCGACTTCGACCAATTCCTGATCTCCGGGCAACTCGCCGACCAGCAGCGGATCGGCAAAAATCTCCTTCAACTGGCCGAGACTGCCGACGCTCTCATTGCGCAACTCTTCGAGATCGACCTTATAGACCGCCGACAGCTTGAGAAGCAGCTGTACCGTCAATGGACGCTGGTTGCGCTCGATCAGGTTCAGGTAGGAGGGAGAGATCTCCAGCGCCTCCGCCATCGCCGTCTGAGTGACGCCGAGGCCGTTTCGAATTCGTCGAACCTTCGGGCCCGCAAAGATCTTGCGGTCAGCCATGTGACAATCCTTTACAGTTTCGCCCACGCGGAATCTTTACAATAATTGACAACTTTACAGCGGCCATCTGTCAAAGTCTTTGCATCTCCACCCGTTTCCAAGTGCCATTTCATATATATCTGTGGCCTTCTCCTGTCATTTTGTAAATCATGTCAACCAGTCGATCGGCAATCAGTTTCTGAACGGAGGAAAAAATGACAGATTTTGACAATCTTCACCACAATGTTCCCGCAGGTCGTTTCGACGGCATCGAGCGCCCCTATTCGGCGGAGGACGTCAAACGGCTCCGCGGCTCCGTGGAGCTTCGCCATTCGCTCGCCGAGATGGGTGCCAATCGCCTCTGGAAGCTGCTGCACCAGGACGACTTCGTCAATGCACTCGGCGCGCTCTCGGGCAACCAGGCCATGCAGATGGTCCGCGCAGGGTTGAAGACGATTTACCTCTCCGGCTGGCAGGTTGCTGCGGATTCCAACACGGCGTCGGCCATGTATCCGGACCAGTCGCTTTATCCGGCCAATGCCGGCCCCGAGCTTGCCAAGCGCATCAACCGGACACTTCAGCGCGCCGATCAGATCGAGACATCGGAGGAGAACGGGCTTTCGGTCGAGACGTGGTTCGCGCCGATCGTAGCCGACGCCGAGGCCGGTTTCGGCGGGCCGCTGAACGCGTTCGAGATCATGAAGGCCTATATCGAGGCAGGTGTTGCCGGCGTCCACTTCGAGGACCAGCTGGCATCGGAGAAAAAATGCGGACACCTCGGCGGCAAGGTGCTGATCCCGACCTCAGCTCATATCCGCAATCTCGATGCGGCTCGTCTTGCAGCCGACGTCATGGGCGTCCCGACGCTCATTATCGCCAGGACCGATGCGGAAGCGGCAAAGCTGCTCACCTCTGATATCGACGACCGCGACCAGCCTTTCGTCGACTACGACGCCGGGCGTACCGTCGAGGGCTTCTACCAGGTGCGCAACGGACTCGAAGCTTGCATCGCACGTGCGGTTGCCTATGCGCCGCATTGCGATCTGATCTGGTGCGAGACTTCGAAGCCCGATCTGGAGCAGGCGCGCCGGTTTGCCGACGGCGTGCACAAGGTCCACCCCGGCAAGCTGCTCGCCTACAACTGCTCGCCATCGTTCAACTGGAAGAAAAACCTCGACGAGGCGACGATCGCGAGGTTCCAACGGGAACTCGGCGCGATGGGCTTCAAGTTCCAGTTCATCACGCTGGCCGGTTTCCACCAGCTGAACTTCGGCATGTACGAGCTCGCCCGCGGCTACAAGGACCGTCAGATGGCCGCCTATTCCGAGCTGCAGCAAGCCGAGTTCGCCGCCGAGATCAACGGCTATACGGCGACCAAGCACCAACGCGAGGTCGGCACCGGCTATTTCGATGCCGTATCGATGGCAATCACCGGCGGCCGTTCATCGACCACGGCGATGCACGGATCGACCGAGCACGCACAGTTCAAGCCAGCAGCAGAATGATCGAACCAAGGAGGACAATGCCATGCCCACACTAGCACGCGTCAAGGAACGCGCTGAGGAGCAGTCGACCTGCATGACCCCGGATCAGCAGAGCACGATCCGCACGCTCGCCAACGATCTGCATCGCCTGAACCAGTCCGTCATGAAGGCCGTCGATGCAGGCGTTTCGGTCGAGATCGTGCGGTCGGCCCGCCACCATGGCGGCGACGGCAACTGGGGCGACCTTCTGGTCCCGGTCATCGTTGCAGGCAAAAGCTGATCCGGCGGAGCGCAGCGTCTCGTCCGGCGGCGCCCTCCTTCACTTTCTGGTGGAGCGTTTGCCTGCAATCAGGTCGCCGTAGCTCTTTAAAAGCTTCGTCATTCGATCGGCGACGGCGCGGATTTCCGGCCGGTGCCGATCTTCGTTGTTCATGACGATCCATTGCTGGTGACGGAGTTCCGGCAACTCGTCGCCAAGCCGCTGCAGCTCCGGATCGAGATCACCGACGAAACAGGGCAACACGGCCTTGCCTGCGCCGGCGCGTACCAGTTCCGGCAATGAGCGCGGCCGGTTGACCGTCGCAACGATCGATCCCGATGCATGGCGGTGAGGCCAGCGCAGATAGTTCGAGATCGCATCGTCCTCGCTGACGGCGATCCATCGCTTTTCCATCTCGTCGCCATTGCGCCTGACATAGACCGCGTAGGCAACTTCCCCCAGCAGCCGCGCGGCGAGATTGCTCTCGTCGGGTTCAAAAGCGCGGATACCGATATCGCTTTCACGATAATTCAGATTGGCGCGCGCCTCGCCGATCGCGAGGGAAACGGCGAAACCATCGCCCGGCTTGCGAATTGCCGCGAAATTCTCGGTCAGCAGCCAGGCAACCCAGGTGCCGGCAGCAATCCTCACGGTCGCCCCAACCGTGCCTGCCTGACGCCACGCATCCACTTTGCGCGCGGCGGCTTCCATGTCCTGCAGGTGATCCAGCAGCGTCTGTCCGTCTGGCGTCAGGCGGTAACCCGTCTGGCTACGCGAAAACAGCGAGCGACCGATCTCGTGCTCCAGGTCGAGCATGCGACGCCCGATCGTCGCGGGGCTCAGGCCGCTGGATGCACTCGCCCCTGTCAGCCCGCCCAGACGGGAGACCTGCAGGAAAAGTTGGAAGGAGTCCCATTGCGTGCTTTTCATGGGTGAAAAACATAGCCGCATTTCGCTTGTTTATAAAGCATATTTTGATGGTTATCTAAAGCGATGTCTTGGGCACACATGAAAGGACATCACATGATGGATCATCTTGCCATCGCGCACCTGTTGGAGCAAATCCGGAGCACCAAGGATCAACGGACCGCTGCGGCGGAAGACGCATTCTATCGACGCGTCGGGCACTCACGCCTCGAGCGTCTGGCCACGCGTCTTCTGTCGATGCGGGCAACAAAAAGGGGCCGCAGTTCGTGCGACCCCTCCACATTCTCCGGAGCCGGGTGCCGCTCAGGCAGCGCTCCGGACGCGAGCGTGCGCCGTGACCGGAGCAGCGTGGATCCGGAATTGCTCAATTAGAGCCATGAGCGCATCGGCTTCGTTCGCAAGTTGGCGGCTTGCCTCAGTGGTCTCTTCGACCATCGCGGCATTCTTCTGCGTCATCTGGTCCATCGCATTGACGGAGCCATTAACCTCCTGAAGGGCTGCCGACTGATCCTGGCTGGCTGTGGCGATCGTCTCGACATGCTTGCTGATCGAAATGATCTCCTCACTGATCGAGGCGAGTACCGACCCCGTCTTCTGGACGAGGCCGGAGCCAGCCGAAACCTCGCGGGTCGACTTTTCGATGAGACCCGTGATCTCCCTTGCTGCGTCGGCCGAACGCTGGGCGAGTTCCCGAACCTCCTGGGCGACGACAGCAAAGCCCTTGCCGGCCTCGCCGGCCCGCGCCGCTTCAATGCCGGCGCTCAGCGCAAGAAGGTTGGTCTGGAAGGCGATATCATCAATTACCTCGATGATTTGCTCGATCTGCTTCGACGCCTGCTCGATCCGGTCCATGGCAGCGACCGTTTCCCTAACGACGACGCCAGAGCCGTCCGCCGTCTTCTTTGTCGCGGCAACCGCATTGTTAGCCTCCCGCGCACGCTCCGCGGATGAGCGAACCGTGACGGTAATCTCCTCGACGGCGGCCGCGGCCTCCTCCAGACTGGCTGCCTGCCCTTCGGTGCGTTTGGAGAGCTCGTCGGCTGACGCAAGCATGGCGCCGGAATTGTGGTGGATGGCCGCAGCGTTGTCGCGAATATGGGACAGCGTATCCTGCAGGCGAACAAGCGAAGCGTTGAAATCGACACGAAGCTGCTCAAGACGACCAACGAACGGCGTCTGGATGGTCTGCGAGACATCGCCCTGGGATAGACGACCCAGACCGGCGGCAAGCTGGTTGACCGCAAAATCGATGTGGCCGTCCAGAGCGCGTTTTTTAGAGTCATTGCGCTCGCGCTCGGCATCCGTGACCTCACGCTGCTCTGCCGCTTCAGTCTCAAGGGCCACTCGCGCACGTGCATTGTCGCGGAAGAGCTCCAGAGCCCGACCGTGGCGCATAAATGCACCCGTTGCGCTTCTGCAGCCCAACAATTCAGCAGTCCACATAAGAGCGATGCGTACAGTGCAATGCGCTTGCAACCAACAGACCAAACCGTTTTCCGAAAATGAAAACGGCTCCGCAATGCGGAGCCGTCATATATCTCGATTGCGGATCGCGTCAGGCGGCGCGATACAGCGTGCCCTGAACCTCGCCGTCGATCTTGAACTGGCGGATCAGCGTCAACAACGTGTCTGCTTCGTTTGCAAGCTCGCGGCTGGCCGCCGTCGTCTCTTCGACCATTGCCGCGTTCTGCTGCGTCATCTGGTCCATCTGGTTGACAGTCGCATTGACCTCCTGCAAAGCGCCAGATTGATCCTGGCTTGCGCGGGCGATCATCTCGACATGCTGGCTGATGGTGACGATCTGGGCGCTAATCTTCGCCAGAACCGTCCCCGTCTCCTGCACGAACTGCGAACCGGAACTGACTTCCGTCGTCGACTTGTTGATAAGCCCCTTGATTTCCTGTGCGGCAGCGGCGGACCGCTGCGCCAGTTCGCGGACTTCCATGGCGACGACGGCGAAGCCCTTGCCTGCATCTCCTGCGCGTGCTGCCTCGATACCGGCGTTGAGCGCCAAGAGATTGGTCTGGAAGGCGATTTCGTCGATCACGCCGATGATCTGCTCGATCTTGCGCGATGCATCCTCAATGCGGCCCATGGCGTCGATCGCATTCTTGACGACAGTCCCGGAGTCATCTGCGCTGCGCTTTGCCTGGCGAACGATCTGGTCAGCATCCTTGGCGCGCTCTGCGGACGAGCGGACCGTGACAGTGATCTGCTCGACAGCAGCAGCGGTTTCCTCCAGCGAGGCCGCCTGCTGCTCGGTCCGCTTGGACAAGTCCTCGGCAGAGTGAGCCATCTGGTTGCCATTGCCCTGGATCATCTCCACGTTGTCGCGGATCTGGCTCATGGTCGCCTGCAGACGCATCATCGAGCCATTGAAATCCTGACGAAGTTGTTCGAGGCGGCCAATGAAAGGCGTGTCGATCGTCGTCGAGATATCGCCCTGCGACATGCGCTCGAGGCCGGAGGCAAGGGCATTGACGGCGAACTCGATCTGGCGGTCCATCTCGTGCTTTTCGGCATCGTTGCGCTGGCGCTCATGCTCGGCCGCGACGCGCTCTTCCTCGCTCTGTTCTTCGATGCGGATCTTTGAAATCGCGTTCTCCTTGAAGATGCCAAGCGCACGCGCCATGTCGCCGATTTCGTCATGGCGCTGCTCGCCGGTGATGCTGGTGTCCAGCGCTCCATCGGCGATGCGCCGCATGGCGGCCGTAATCTGGCCGATCGGACGCTGGAGCGTCAGTACAAGCGCGATGCCGCCAATGATCGACAGCAGGATGCCGAGGCCGGTGGTGAATACCGAAATTCCGTTCGCCTGGGTGCGTTCGGCGCCTGCGGTCTGCTTCTGCAACTCTGCAAACGAGGTCAGCTGGCCCCAGACGGCATCGAGCTGCTCCCGGGCAGATGCATAGTTGGCAACACGCTCGTCGATTGTCTGAACGAGACTCAGCGCATCCCTATCCATGGAGGAAAGAGCAGGCGACATCGACGCAACGATATCCTCGGCAAAATTCATGCCCTTGGCGCTGGCAAGCAACGTGGTCATGCTACTCCCGAGCGTGGCAATTGTCTGATGCAGGCGACCGCGGTTTTCCTTGCTCGGCTTGGCGACGAATTCTCCAAGGACGAGCTGCACGGAGTAGATCGCGCTTTCGAGCCGGCGTGTGTCTTCCAGCACCGAATTCGTCTGAGCGATGCGACTATCCAGCGCAACGAAATTTGTCGTCGCTTCGCGCATCATCTGCGTTGCCGTGAGCTGAGTGTAGGTCGACATCTGGCGGAAGCGGGAGACGAGACGACCGAGATTGGCGATTGCTTCGTCGGTGCTGGCATCGGCAGCCGTTGCCTGCGCCTTCACGTCGCTGATCGTCTGCGACAGCGACTGGGTCATGCTCTTCTGGTTCTGCGGAACAGAGATCTCGATCAGACGCTGCGCCTTGGTAATCGCCGGAATGGCATCTGTGACGACCTTCAGCTTGTCGGCAGGTGCCGGCGCCTTGGCGAAGTCGCCCATGATGGCAGCAAGCGTGTCCCCGCCCTTCAGCAGCCGGTCGGCTGCACGCAGCGTCGCCGTCGCATTTCTCTCGTCGTTGCGGATGTTCTCCTCAAGCGTCTGCGCATCGCGATTGACGTCGAAGCGGCCGCTGATCATCATCCTCTGGGCATCGTCGATCGACTTTTGCAGAGCGAGTTCCTTCTCATGCAAGGTCCAGAGCTTGCCCACCATATCGGAAATGCCCGTGGTGCCATCGGCTGCTGCCTGGAGATGGTCGCGGCCGGCATTGTCGCCAATCTGCTTCAGCGTTGCGTTCAGCGTACTCTGCTGAGTTGCGATGTCGCTGTAGAGCTTGTCGCGTGCTTCCTGGTTGGTGATCCGCAGGAAGTCGTCCATGGAGCCGTAAAGATCCTTGAAACCGCTCAGCGATTGAAGGACGCTGTTGGAGATCTCCATTCGCCCCTGCAGCAGGCCCGAGGCATAGAGGCCCGTCAGGCCAACCGCGGAAATACTCACAACGAAGGGCAGCACAAAGATCAGGACCTTGGTCTTGATTTTAAAGCGGGAAAGAATCTTATCAATCAACATGGCGGTTCCGGCCTTCCATACACCACTCCTCCCACCGGCTACGCAAAGGGGCCGGCTGAGTGCATCGAGCTGTTTTTTTGGATCAATGGGAATCTCGAGCGTGCGCGCCCGGACGGCAATCATTGCCACGTCGCTCCACGCGCAAGACGGAAGCGCCCATAAATCATCTACCAACTGTTGCAGAGGAGGTGTTAATTTTCGGATAAGCCTGCATGACCGAAACCGACATTCAAATCGATTTATGCGACAGGTTGGGGCAGCCGTCGACCTCTAGCAGCCGAGTCTCTCCGATTTTGGAAAAGCTGTCAGAACACTCGCGCTATGAGGAGCGCAATCATTGCAGCCGCAGCGCTGGCGGCAAGGACGAGATAACGGATTGCGACAAGTTTGCTGTCAGGCTTGGCCTGAGCAATTGCGATGGCGCGGGCGCGTCGTGTGTTCCTGTTCATCTGCAGAACCTCACTTCTCTCTGGCATAACAATCCAACAAAATGCCGTGCTGGTAAAGCTTTATTTAGGAAGCCCTTTTCAGCTTGTCATTGAGACAGGATGGCGCACCCTAATTAAGAACTATTGAATCTTCTTGCTCGTTTCGCGCCTACAAAGATTCACCCGCCGCAAACCCCGAAGCCCAGGCCCATTGGAAGTTATAGCCGCCGAGCCAGCCGGTCACGTCCACGCACTCGCCGATGAAATAGAGGCCGGCGACCTCCTTGGCTTGCATGGTACGTGAATCGAGGGCCGTCGTGTCGATGCCGCCAAGCGTAACTTCGGCGGTGCGGTAACCTTCCGAACCGGACGGCTTGATCTTCCAGTTCTGTGCCGCATCTGCCAGACGCGTCAGCACCTTGTCCGAAAGGTCGGCCATATTGCCGGCAACGGCCGTGCGTTCGGTCAGATATTGCGCCAGCCGCTTCGGAACAATCTCGCTCAGTGCGGTTTGAGCCAACTGCCTGCCGTTTGTCTGCTTTGCCGCCTTCAGGTGAGCGAGAAGATCGATGTCCGGCTCGATGTCGACCGTAATCTCCTCGCCTTCCCGCCAATAGGAAGAGATCTGGAGAATCGCCGGTCCGCTGAGCCCGCGATGGGTCACAAGCAATGCCTCGCGAAAAGCGGTCTTGCCATAGCGGATCTCGGCGGGGGCAGAAATGCCGGAAAGCGTCGCCAGACTTTCGAGCATGGCATGGTCGAGCGTGAGCGGCACGAGACCGGGACGGGTCTCGACCAGGGGTAGGCCGAACTGTTCGGCAACTCGATAGGCAAAGCCCGTGGCACCCATCTTCGGTATCGATTTGCCGCCCGTTGCGATCACAAGCGATCCGCATTCGTAGGGGCCCTCCGACGTCGATACACGGAACCCCGCGGTGCTCCTTTCAATCTCGCCAATGTCAGTATGCAGATGCAGCGCCGCGCCCGCGCCCTTCATTTCATCGAGGAGCATCCCGATTACGTCCTTGGCGCTGTCATCGCAAAACAGCTGCCCAAGCGTCTTTTCGTGCCATGCGATCTTGTGTTGGTCGACCATGGCGATGAAATCGGACGGGGTGAATCGCGCCAGCGCCGATTTGCAGAAATGTGGATTGGCCGAGAGAAAACTCTTCGGCCCAGTGTGAATGTTGGTGAAGTTGCATCTGCCACCGCCGGAGATGCGGATCTTCTCGCCGGGCGATCTCGCATGGTCGAGAACGACGACCGAGCGACCGCGCTTGGCAGCGCGAATCGCGCACATCATGCCGGCGGCGCCCGCGCCGATGACAACTACATCGCTTTTCCGCTGCAAAATCGTTTCCCTTGCCGAAAGGCGTCTTCTTTTTTCCATCGGTGGGCGAAAGTCAACGTGCCTTCCCCTCGCCAATTGCCAAACTCCGGTTATTATGCCTCAAGATCAACGCAAACCGGTGTGTCATGTCCCCAAAAAAGACGACGCTGAAGCCTGCCAAAAACGTGCCTGCCTCGAAGAAGACCCCTCCGGATCCCGGATCCCTGCGCGGCGTGGCAAACTGGAAGGAAGCAGCACAGTTCTTGAGGGCGCGCGGTATCGAAGATATCGAATGCATCACGCCTGATCTTGCCGGCGTGCCGCGCGGCAAGATGATGCCGAGCTCCAAGTTCACGTCCAACACGTCGCTCGCCCTGCCGTCGGCCATCTACCGGCATACGATCTCAGGCGAGTACCCTGAAGAAACAGAGAGTTTCCGCTACGAGCCGCGCGACAGCGATCTCAAGCTCGTGCCCGATCTTTCGACGCTCTCCGTAGTTCCCTGGGAAACAGATCCGACGGCGCAGGTGATCTGCGACATCGTCAGCGCAGATGGTGAGGAGGTGCCTTACACGCCCCGCAACGTCCTGAAGCGGATCATGAAGCTCTACGACGATCGCGGCTGGAGGCCGATCGTGGCGCCCGAGATCGAGTTCTACCTCGTGGCCAAGAACGATGACCCCGACTATCCCCTTCACCCGCCGAAGGGACGCTCGGGCCGATCGATCCTCGGAGGCCAGGGCTATTCGATCGCCGGCATCAACGAGTTCGACGAGTTGATCGACGACATCTACCACTTCTCGGAAAAGCAGGGCCTCGAGATCGACACCCTGATCCACGAGGAAGGCCCGGCACAGCTCGAAATCAACCTGCGCCACGGCAACCCGATCGAGCTTGCCGACCAGGTGTTCCTGTTCAAGAGAACCATTCGCGAAGCGGCGATGAAGCACGGCATCTATGCGACCTTCATGGCAAAGCCGATGCAGGGCCAGCCCGGATCGGCCATGCATATCCACCAGTCGATCGTCAATGTGGAGACGGGGAAGAACATCTTCTCCAATCCGGACGGATCGCCGTCGCGCGAGTTCTTCCACTTCATCGGCGGCATGCAGAAATACGTGCCGAGTGCATTGTCGATGCTGGCGCCCTACGTGAACTCCTATCGCCGACTCACGCCCGACATGTCGTGCCCTGTCAACAATGCCTGGGGTTACGACAATCGCACGACGGCATTCCGCGTACCGGTCTCGGATCCGCAGGCGCGGCGTGTCGAAAACCGGCTGCCGAGTTCCGATGCCAATCCTTACCTGGCGCTTGCGGCATCGCTTGCCTCCGGACTGCTTGGCATCATGAAGGAGATCGAGCCGACGGCACCAACCGAGGATGCCGCCAACGAGGGGTCGATCGAGTTGCCCCGCGGCCTGCTCGAAGCCGTTGCTCTCATGGAAGGCGAACCTGCCTTCGAGGAGATGTTCGGCAGGGAGTTCATCGGCCTTTATGCCGGCGTCAAGCGTGGAGAATTCGAGACCTTCATGCAGGTGATCAGCCCATGGGAGCGCGAGTTCCTGCTGTTGAACGTGTAAGAGGGCGCCATGATATTGCAGGAGACTTGGCAAAGCCCTATCGCGCCCGGCATTTCCCTGTATCAGGCAACGGTCGGCGAGCGCCCGACCTACCCGGCGCTCGACGGATCGAAGACATGCGACGTCGCCGTCGTCGGCGGCGGCTATACCGGGCTGCAGGCGGCCTACAATCTCGCCAAATCGGGTGTTTCGGTCGTGCTCATCGAAGGGTGCCGCTTCGGTGACGGGGCTTCCGGACGCAATGGCGGCCAGCTCGGCACCGGCCAGCGCTGGTGGCCGGAAGAGATGGAGGAGAAGATCGGCTACACCAGGTCGAAGGCACTGTTCGATCTGGCGGAGTCCGCCAAGCGGCATCTGCTCGACTTCGCCAACGACCACCAGATCGACATCGACTTCATGCCGGGGCAGATGAATGTCGCCCACAAGGAGAGTTACAAGCGCGCCTATGCCGAGAACGCCGAGATTGCGGCGCTCCGCTACGACTATCCGCATCTGCAGTTCATGGACAGGCTAGAAACGCAGGAGCGTCTCGGGTCGAAGCGCTATTTCTGCGGCGTTCGCGACACGGGCACGGGTCATATCAATCCACTGAAACTGCTCATCGGTTTGGCGCGTGTCGCGGCCAATGCCGGTGCCGAGATCTTCGAGATGACAAAGGCGACGGCGATCCGTCAGGATGGCGGCAAAGTGACGATCGAAACGCCGCGGGGCCGGATCGTCGCGAGCAAAGCGCTGATCGCCTGCAACGCCTATATCGAAAACCTTGAGCCGGTGACGGCACGCCACGTCATGGCGATCCGGTCGTTCATCGGCGCCACCGCGCCCCTCGCCGACCATCCGGACGTCCTCCCGTGCGGGGAAGCCGTTGCCGATTCGCGATTCGTGGTGCGTTATTTTCGCAAATCCAAGGACGGGCGGCTGCTGTTCGGCGGCCGCGAGGCCTATACGGCAGACAACCCGCGCGACATAACGCAACACATCCGCAGACAGATTGCCGAGATCTATCCGGCACTTGGGAATGTCGAGATCACCCACGCCTGGGGTGGCTCCGTCGGTATTACCATGCCGCGTCAACCGTTCGTGCGCGAGGTGATGAAGGGAGTGACCTCCATCGGCGGTTATTCCGGGCATGGCGTGATGCTGGCGAACTACTGCGGCAAGCTTTACGCCGACACCGTGCTCGGAAAATCGGCGGATCTGGACCTCTTCAAATCGCTCGACGTGCCAGCGTTTCCCGGCGGCGCGGCGATGCGTGCACCGCTGCTTTTCCTGGCGCTTTCGTGGTTTGCGCTGCGCGACAAGTTTTAGTCAGATTGCGGATTTCCTCGGGCGGCAATTCGATCTAAAACCAGTTCCCGACAGATTCATTGCAGCGCACACTGGCTTTTTTAAATCGATTAGATTAAACAGCCAATATCCAGTCTGATTGAGAGACATCCTCATGAGCAGCCAAATCATCCCTGTTGAACCCTTTGATTATGTCGTCTTCGGCGGCAGCGGCGACCTTGCCGAGCGCAAGTTGCTGCCGGCGCTGTATCACCGTCAAATCGAGGGCCAGTTCACCGAGCTGACCCGCGTCATCGGCGCCTCCAGAAGCCCGCTAACCCATGACGAGTATCGCAAGTTCGCACAGGATGCCCTGAAAGAGCATCTTAAGCCCGGCGAGTTCGACGAAAAGGAAGTGGCGAAGTTCCTCGAGCGACTGTTCTATGTTCCCGTCGACGCTCGCTCCGACGCTGGCTGGGACCAATTGAAGAAGCTTCTCGATGAGGGCAAGGATCGCGTTCGCGCATTCTACCTTGCCGTCGCTCCCGGCATCTTCGGCGATATCTCGCAGAAGATCCACGACCACAAGCTGATCACAAAGACGACGCGCATCGTTGTCGAAAAGCCGATCGGCCGCGATCTTGCCTCCGCGCTGCAGCTCAACGACACGATCGGCAGGGTCTTCAAGGAAGAGCAGATCTTCCGCATCGACCACTATCTCGGCAAGGAGACGGTGCAGAACCTGATGGCGCTGCGCTTTGCCAACGCGCTCTACGAGCCGCTTTGGAACGCCAACCACATCGACCACGTGCAGATTACGGTTGCCGAGTCCGTGGGCCTTGAAGGCCGAGCGGGCTACTATGACACCGCCGGCGCGCTGCGCGACATGGTACAGAACCACATCCTGCAGCTCCTTTGCCTGGTGGCGATGGAAGTGCCGTCGTCGATGGATTCCGAGGCTGTTCGCGACGAGAAGCTGAAGGTGCTGCGCGCCCTGAAGCCGATCGATGCGTCGAACGTCGAACAGAACACCGTGCGCGGTCAGTATCGCGCCGGCGCCTCCAGCAATGGTCCGGTCAAGGGCTATCTCGAAGAGCTCGAAGGCGGCGTGTCCAACACCGAGACCTTCGTCGCCATCAAGGCCGAGATCGGCAACTGGCGCTGGGCAGGCGTTCCCTTCTACATCCGCACCGGCAAGCGTCTTGCTGGCCGCATGTCTGAAATCGTCATCACCTTCAAACCGATCCCGCACTCGGTCTTCGACCAGTCGGCCGGCCGCATCAACCAGAACCAGCTGATCATCCGCCTGCAGCCCGATGAAGGTGTCAAGCAGTCGCTGATGATCAAGGACCCGGGTCCGGGCGGCATGCGCCTGCGCAACGTTTCCCTCGACATGAGCTTTGCCGAGGCCTTCTCGGTTCGCAATCCGGACGCCTATGAGCGCCTGCTGATGGACGTCATCCGCTCGAACCAGACGCTGTTCATGCGTCGCGACGAAGTGGAAGCGGCGTGGCAGTGGGTAGATCCGATCCTCAAAGGCTGGGAGTCGACCGGCCAGAAGGTTCAGGGTTATACCGCAGGCACCTGGGGTCCCAGCCAGTCGATCGCACTCATCGAGCGTGACGGTCGTACCTGGCACGACGACATCTGAGAGGGTTGAGAGCGATGGCAGCGACCATGCATGCTTTTGCCGACGCCGCGGAACTGGCGCGCAACCTTGCAGACAAGGTCGCCGCATCACTTTCGACGGCCATCACGACACGCGGGACGGCAGCAATCGCCGTTTCCGGCGGCTCGACGCCGAAAGCCTTCTTTCAGGAGCTCTCGACGCGAGACATCGACTGGCGCAAGGTGACGATTACGCTCGTTGACGAACGTTTCGTACCGGCAGACAATGAACGCTCCAACCACTTGCTGGTGGCAAGCAACCTGTTGCAGAACAGGGCGAAGGCAGCGACCTTCCAGCCGCTTTATCAGCCAGCCGGTTCGGTAGAGGAGGCTGCCGCGCTTGCAACGCGCGCGACAAAGGCGATCGGCAATCCGTTCGACGCCGTTATTCTGGGTATGGGCGGCGATGGCCATACGGCATCGTTCTTCCCAGGCGGCAACAACCTCGATGTCGCTCTGGATCCGACGACGCCTCGTGGCATCATCATGATGGATGCCGAAGGTGCCGGCGAGCCACGCCTGACCTTCACCTTTTCCAGCCTCCAGGACGCCAGACTTCTGGTGCTGCACATTGAGGGCGAGGGAAAGAAAGACGTGCTGACGACGGCGGAAAGTGCCGGCGATGAGGCAGAAATGCCGATCCGCGCCATTCTGCGCCGGGCCGCCTCGCCGGTGGACATCTACTGGGCTCCGTAAGCAGCCAGGCACGGAGCCGGCGAACAGACAATTGAAAGACCAGACAAAGGCAGGATCTCCCATGTCCGCTCACTCACGCATTGCTGCGATTACCTCTCGCATTGTCGAACGTTCGAAGCCGACCCGCGGCCTCTATCTGGAGCGACTGCGCAACGCGGCTTCCAAGGGCGTTAGCCGCTCGACACTGGGCTGCGCGAACCTCGCCCACGGCTTCGCGGTCTGTTCACCCGCCGAGAAGGATGCACTTGCGGGCGACCGCGTGACCAACCTCGGCATCATCACCTCCTACAACGATATGCTCTCGGCACACCAGCCGTTCGAGACCTATCCAGCGATCATCCGAAAAGCAGCGGCTGAAGCCGGTGGCATCGCGCAGGTGGCAGGCGCGGTCCCGGCGATGTGCGACGGCGTTACTCAGGGCCAGCCTGGCATGGAGCTTTCGCTCTTTTCCCGCGACCTGATTGCCATGGCTGCCGGCGTCGGCCTGTCCCACAACATGTTCGATGCGGCGCTCTTCCTGGGCGTCTGCGACAAGATCGTCCCCGGCCTTTTCATTGCAGCCCTGTCTTTCGGGCACCTTCCCGCGATCTTCGTTCCCGCCGGGCCGATGACGACGGGACTGCCGAACGACGAGAAATCCCGTGTCCGCCAGCTCTACGCAGAAGGCAAGGTCGGGCGCGCCGAACTGCTGGAAGCAGAATCCAAATCCTACCACGGTCCCGGCACCTGCACCTTCTACGGCACGGCCAATTCGAACCAGATGCTGATGGAAATCATGGGTTTCCATATGCCCGGCTCTTCCTTCATCAATCCGGGCACGCCGCTGCGCGAAGCCTTCACCCGTGAAGCCGCAAAACGTGCGCTTGCCATCACCGCGCAAGGCAATGAATTCACGCCGGCTGGCGAAATGATCGACGAACGCTCGATCGTCAACGGCGTCGTCGGCCTGCATGCGACCGGGGGCTCGACGAACCACACGCTTCATCTCGTCGCCATGGCACGCGCGGGCGGCATCCAGCTGACCTGGCAGGACATTGCCGAGCTCTCGGAAATCGTGCCGCTCCTGGCTCGCGTCTATCCGAACGGCCTTGCCGACGTGAACCACTTTCATGCAGCCGGCGGCATGGGTTTCCTGATTAAGGAGCTTTTGAAGCACGGCCTGCTGCATGACGACGTTCGCACCGTCTTCGGCCAGGGGCTGCAGGCCTACACGATCGACCCGCGCCTCGGCGAAGATGGGAATATCGTGCGCGAGCCCTCCCCCCAAAAGAGCGCCGATCCTAAGGTTCTCGCCAGCATCGAAACGCCTTTCCAGGCCAATGGCGGGCTGAAGATGCTGCGCGGCAATCTTGGCAAGGCAGTCATCAAGATCTCTGCAGTCAAGCCGGACCGCCACGTCATCGAGGCCCCGGCCGTCGTCTTCCACAGCCAGCAGGAGCTGCAGGACGCTTTCAAGGAAGGCAAGCTGAACAAGGATTTCATTGCCGTTGTTCGGTTCCAGGGCCCGAAGGCCAACGGCATGCCCGAGCTGCACAAGCTGACGCCGCCGCTCGGCGTGCTGCAGGACCGCGGCTTCCGCGTTGCGCTCCTGACCGATGGCCGCATGTCCGGAGCTTCGGGCAAGGTTCCCGCCGCGATCCACGTGACGCCGGAGGCCGTCGACGGCGGGCCGATCGCGCGAATCAAGGACGGAGACATCATCCGTCTCGATGCGATCGCCGGCACGCTGGAGGTTCTTGTTGATGCCGCGGATCTTGCGGAACGCGAGGCCGTCGTGGCCGACCTGTCGGACAACGAGTTCGGCATGGGCCGGGAGCTTTTTGCGCCGTTCCGTCGTGCGGTGGGTGCGTCCGACCGCGGCGCAAGCGTCCTCTTCCATTAAGAGTTTCGAGCGGCGGCATGCCGTCCCTTGACAGTCTAAAGAACAAAGCCCGCGGGTTTTGTGTCGGTGAAATCAGCCGCGGATGTCCAGCACGCGGTCGCGGTGCGCCGGATGAGTGCTGTAGACGAAGATCTTGTTGAGTTCCTTGTCCGTGAGGAGGCGAAGGAAGCGGACTTCGATGGTGTTATTCGCGTTCACGCGCATCAGCACGCAGCCGACCTTTGTGATACGAGCGTCGGGAATATCCAGGTAGGATTGCTTGGGCAGGCTGAATTGCGTCAGGATCGCGAGAACCGCGCTGCTCTTCGAAATGCGGATGATGTCGCAACGGCGGGATGCCATGTTCAGCACGCCGTTTTCGGTATACTCCAAGCGCGCCGCGTTCATGGTGTCCTCCATCTTGAACCGCGCCTCGCGGTCGTACATGAAGGATTCCTCTTTGTTCAGAAAGTGTCCCGAAGGCATCGGATTGAATGCAGCCACCGCCGTAGTCCCCTAAATAAGCGCTGGGGAATCTTACCAATCGAACCTTTAACAGAAGGTGAGAGATGTTGCGATTCGGGCCGCTTTTGCAAACGACCCGAAAACAGCTCGCAGCTTATTTGCGGTAGGTGCGACCATCGGCATCGAACAGATGCAGTTTCGAACGGTCGGCCGAGAAATGCATCTTCTGACCCTTCCTGACATCGGTGATGCCGGGCAGCTTGACGATGATCGGTTCGCCCTGAACGAGACCCTCGATGTAGAGCAATGTTACCTCGCCGAGCGCTTCCACGATCGACACCTCACCTTCGAAAAGATAGTCGTCGGCGGCACCAGCGATGCGTAGATCCTCCGGGCGAACGCCGAAGCTCGCCGTCTTGCCTTTTTCCGAGGCAGCGGTCGGGATATCCAGCGTCACCGACTTCCCGCCCGTCAGTGTGACCGTCGTGGTGCTGCCGGCGTCGGTGATCGTCGCCGGGATGACATTCATGGCCGGCGAGCCGATGAATTTTGCGACGAAGAGATTGGCTGGACGTTCGTAGAGTTCGAGCGGCGCGCCGACTTGCTCGATATTGCCGGCCGACAACACGACGATACGGTCGGCAAGCGTCATTGCCTCGACCTGATCGTGGGTGACATAGATCATCGTCGTATCGGCCATCTGCTCATTGAGGCGAGCGATCTCGATGCGGGTCGCGACGCGAAGCGCTGCATCAAGGTTCGATAGCGGCTCGTCGAAAAGGAAGACTTTCGGATTGCGGCAGATGGCGCGGCCGATGGCAACACGCTGGCGCTGACCGCCCGAGAGCGCCTTCGGCAGACGGTCGAGATACTTGCCAAGCTGAAGGCTGTCGGCCGCGGCGCGAACCCGGCGATCGATTTCCTGCTTGTTCTCACCGGCAATCTTCATGCCGAAGGCCATGTTGTCGTATACTGTCATATGCGGATAGAGCGCATAGGACTGGAACACCATGGCAATGCCACGCTTGGAGGGCGGGACGTCGTTGACAAGCTGGCCGTCGATATACATATCGCCGCCCGTAATGTTCTCGAGGCCGGCGATCATGCGCAGCAGCGTGGACTTGCCGCAGCCCGACGGACCGACGAAAACAACGAATTCGCCCTCCTTGATCTCCAGATCGATACCGTGGAGCACGTCCACGGAACCGTAGGATTTGCGAATATCCTTGAGCGTCAGTCCAGTCATTGGTTCCTCCTCCAGAAGTTCTATGCGAGACGAGCGAAATACGCTCCCCACGCCGGAATATCGATCTTCTCACCATAGTTATTGCTGACGAAGCCATGGCCCGTCAACGCTTGCCAATCTCCCGCCGGCAAAACCACGTTGCCCTCGACGGCGCCCATGTTGAACACGCAAAGCAGTTTCTCATTGCCATACTCACGCGCGAAAACGAGCATGTCGCCCTGCGGCTCCATGAATTCGATTTCGCCCTTGGCGAAGGCCGGATGCTGCTTGCGGAAAGCGAGGAAGCGACGGTAGTGCTCAAGCACCGAGTTCTCGTCGCCCTGCTGGACACTGACGGCTCGCAGGATGTGCTCGACGGGGACAGGCAGCCACGGTTTCACAGTCGAAAAGCCGCCTTGGGTGACCTGAGAGTCCCAGACCATCGGCGTGCGGCAGCCGTCGCGCCCCTTGAATTCCGGCCAGAACTGAATGCCGTAGGGATCCTGCAGATCCTCATAGGCGAGGTCCGCTTCGGTCAGGCCGAGCTCTTCGCCCTGATAGAGGCAAACCGAGCCACGGAGCGTCATCAGCAGCGATGCATATTGCTTGGTGAAGGCGTCGCGATGGGCAACCAGCGAACCCCAACGGCTGACGTGGCGCATGACGTCATGGTTCGAGAATGCCCAGCAGGCCCAGCCGTCGGGCGCGGCGGCCGCGAAGTCCTCCATGACCTCTTCGACGCGCTCCGGCGATAGCGGATCGGGCGCCAGGAACTCGAAGGCATAGCACATATGCATCTTGTCGTTGCCCGAGGTGTATTCACCGACGATCTCAAGACCGCGCTGGCTGTCACCGACTTCGCCGACGGCGGCGATCGCCGGAAACTCCTCGAGAACGGCGCGGAAGCGCTTCAGGAAGGCGATGTTCTCCGGGCGGTTCTTGTCATAGACGTGTTCCTGGAAATTATAGGGGTTCACGGCCGGTGCCGTCGATGCGTTGCGGCGCTCAGGTGCCAGCGCCGGGTTGTCGCGCAGTTGCAGGTCGTGGAAATAAAAGTTGATTGTATCGAGGCGGAAGCCATCGACACCGCGCTTCAGCCAGAACCGCACCACGTCGAGCAGCCGATCCTGCACTTCCGGATTGTGCATGTTCATATCCGGCTGCGAGGTCAGGAAGTTGTGCATGTAGTACTGCATGCGCGTCGGATCCCACGCCCATGCGGAACCACCGAAGATCGACAGCCAGTTGTTTGGCGGCGTGCCATCAGGCTTGGAATCGGCCCAGACGTACCAGTCCGCTTTCGCATTCGTCTTGCTGGAGCGGCTTTCGACAAACCAGGGATGCTGGTCGGAGCTGTGCGAGATGACAAGATCGATCATCACGCGAATGCCGAGGCGATGTGCCTCGGCAATCAACGAGTCAAAATCCACCAGCGTGCCGAAGATCGAATCGACATTCTCGTAGTCGGAGACGTCGTAACCGAAATCGCGCATCGGCGAAGTGAAGAAGGGCGAAATCCAGATCGCGTCCGCGCCAAGGGCTGCGACATGCGGCAAACGGGCCGTGATGCCCTTTAGGTCGCCGATGCCGTCACCGTTGGAATCCTGGTAGGAACGCGGATAGATCTGATAGATCACCGCGCCGCGCCACCAGTCCTTGTCAGCCGTCAAAATGGATTGCGATGCCATGCTCATGTCTGGTCCTGTTGAATTTAGTCTTGGGGTTCAGCCGCCCTTAACCGAGCCCGAAAGCAGACCACGCACCAGATAACGCTGCAAGGCGAAGAACACGAGCAACGGTACGATGATGGTGATGAATGCCGAGGCCGTCAGGATTTCCCAGTTGCCACCACGTGAGCCCAGCAGCGCATTCAAGGCGCCCGTGAGCACGAGATGATCCCTGTCGGTGCCTAGGAAGACCATGGCGACAAGCAGGTCGTTCCACACCCACAGGAACTGGAAGATCGCGAACGACGCGAGTGCGGGGAAAGATAAGGGCAAAACGATGCGGGTAAAGATTTCGAACTCGCTGGCGCCGTCGACTCGAGCAGATTCGATAATCTCCCTCGGCAGCCCCGCAATGTATGAGCGGAGCAGGTAGATGGCGAGCGGCATGCCAAAGGCGGTGTGCGCGAGCCAGATGCCGGGATAAGTCTTCGACGGCGCGTCGAGCAGCGAGCCGACTTGATTGTAGAGGCGCAGCAGCGGGATCAGCGACATCTGCAACGGTACGACGATGAGGCCGACGACGAGTGCGATCAACAGCGCGCGGCCCGGAAATTCCATCCAACTCAACGCATAGGCTGCAAAGGCCGCAATGAGGATCGGGATGATCGTCGCCGGGATGGTGACCGTCAACGAGTTGATGAAGGATTGCCCGATGCCCTCGCCGGTCAGAACCGTCTTGTAGTTCTGCAGCGTGAATTCCGGCGGGGTCGCCACGGACACGTAGACGCGCCGGCCGCCGTCATCGGGCCCGAAAGCGGCATTCTTCATATAGCGATAGCTGCCGTCTTCGTTGACGAGCAACGAGACACCGTCGCCGAGATCGGCGGTGTCGCCGGCCTTGTAGGCGGCCGGTTGCGCCACGCGCGTACCGAAGGCCCTGATGGAGCGGCCTTCCTGGCCTTGCAGGACGTTTCCGGCGATGACATAGACAGCGCCGTCCAGCGTTTGCTGATCGGGCTGGCCGAGCCGGGAGGCCACGGTTCGCGACGAACCGGCAAAGGCGGTCCACCAGCCGGAGACGACGATCTGGTCCTTGTCGCGCAACGCACTGACGAAGATCCCGAGCGTCGGAATGAGCCAGATGACGACGATGACGAGAACTGTGAAGTGAACGAGCAGACGGGCCGGGCCGATCTTGAAGACGTTTCCTGACAAGGTCATCTCAATGTGCTCCCAGCTCGCGATTGGCGCGACGAACGTTCCAGACCATGATCGGCGTCACGGCCAGCATGATGATGAGCGCGATGACCGCACTTCGCCCGGAATCACCGCCCCCGCGGAACATCCAGTTGAACATCAGGTTAGCGAGAACCATCGTATCCCACTGACCATTGGTCATCGTCAGCACGATATCGAACACCTTGAGCACCAGAATGGTGATAGTCGTCCAGACGACGGCGATGGTCCCCCAGACCTGCGGCACCATGATGCGCCAGAAAATCTGCCAGCCGTTTGCTCCGTCGATCACCGCTGCCTCTATCGTCTCTTCGGGAATACCGCGAAGCGCGGCTGAGAGGATGACCATGGCAAAACCCGTCTGGATCCAGATGAGGATGATCATCAGGAAGAAATTGTTCCAGAAGGGCACCGAGATCCACACCTGCGGCGAACCGCCGAACAGCTGGACGATCGCATTCAGCAGACCGATCTGCGTGTCATTGCCGCCTCGATACTCGTAGATGAACTTCCAGATGACGGAGGCGCCGACGAAGGAGATCGCCATCGGCATGAAGACGATGCTCTTGGCGATGTTGCCCCACCAGATGCGGTCGGTCATGACGGCGATGACGAGACCGAAGAAGGTGCATGCCGCCGGGACGACGGCGAGCCACAATATATTGTTGAAAATCGACTGACGGAATTCGCGATCGGTCAAGGCCCACTTGTAGTTTGAGAGACCGACGAAATCGACACCGGAGCGGTCATAGAAGGACAGGATCAGTGTCGCGATCACGGGATAGACGAGATAGACGACGAGAAGAAACAGCGCGGGAAAGAGAAACAGCCACGGCCGGATGACCGAGCGGCGGTTCAGGTTCTGCGACGCGGTGCGGATGTCGCCATCCCTCACCGGCAGCGCCAGATCCAGGAGCTTGTTCGAGAAATAAAAATAGGCCGAGCATGCGAACACCGCTACGACCACAACCCCCAAAGCGGAAACTATCTGTGATAGCATTCATCCCTCCCCTGCTACCCTTTGTCTATTCAGGGCTAAACGCCGCCCCACGCCAACTGTCGTGTCAGCATGGCGCATAAGGCGGCGATGGCCGGACGTCCCGAGGAGCATCCGGCCAGCATTGCGACCATGCCGCCGAGACCGGCGGCATGGATTCAGGCGATGTTACTTGATGCCGTCCCAGGCGCTCTGGATTTCCTTGGCGGTATCTTGCGCAGACTTGCCACCGACGAAATCGACCATGCCCGTCCAGAACGCGCCCGCGCCGATCTTGCCCGGCATCAGATCGGAACCGTCGAAACGGAAGGTCGTTGCGGTCGTTAGGATCTCGCCTTCACGCTTCATCTGATCGTTGGCGTATGCAGCGGTGTTGACGCCCTTGTAGGGGGTCAGGAAGCTCGACTGAGCCATCCAGACTTCATGCGCGATCGGCGTCTTCAGGAAATCGACGAAAGCGCGAGCCGTCTTCGAGTCCTTTGCGATGGTGACCAGCGTGCCGGCGCCGAGAACCGGCTTGCCGAGTTCAGGATGCGAGGCGAAGGTCGGCATGTAGAAGAAGTCGGCGTCCTGGCCGAGCTTCGTGCCTTCCGGGAAAAAGGACGGGATGAACGACGCCTGATGATGCATATAGCACTTCGGCGGAACGGCGAAGAGGCCCTTCGGGCTATCGCGGAAGTCGGTCGAAGCAACAGCCTTCACGCCGCCGTCGACATACTTCTCGTTCTTTGCGATCTTGCCGAACTCGTCGATGACGGCAACGACGGCCGGATCATCGAACTTCAATTCGTTGGTCGTCCACTTGTCGTAGGCTTCCGGCGGCTGCATGCGCAGCATGAGATCTTCGATCCAGTCGGTTGCCGGCCAGCCGGTTGCGCCACCCGAACCCAGCCCGATGCACCACGGAACGCCACCATCCTTGACGATCTGATCCGTCAGGGCCTGCAGCTCTTCCATCGTGGTCGGAACGTTGTAGCCCGCTTCCTTGAAGTTTTCGGGCACAAACCAGACCAGCGACTTCACGTCGGCCTTGTATGGGAAGGCGTAGAACGCTTCCTTGCCGTCCTTGCCCTTGTACGTGCCGTAGCCTACCCAGCTGTCGCCCGCGCCGTAATTGTCCTTGACCCACTTGGAGTTGTCGTCGCCCAACGGCGCAAGGAAGCCCTTGCTGGCGAGGTCGGCCAAGAGGCCCGGCTGCGGAAGGATCGCGATGTTCGGCGGTGAGCCGGCCTGCGTGTCGATGACGATCTGCTGCTCGTAGTTCTCCGACGACGAATACTTGGCATCAATGCCCGTCGCTTCGGTGAAGTAGGCGAGAATGCTGCGGAAGAATGCTTCGTCTTCGCCGCGCCACGGTCCGAAGATTGTCAGCTCCTGCCCTTTCAGATCGGCGTGAGCAGCCTTGAACTCATCGTAGCTCTTCCAGTTGAACTTGGAATCTTCGCCCGGGGCAAACTTAAGATCGGCCGCGGATGCAGCACCGCCCAAAAGCGCCGCCAAGGCAACGCCCATCAAAAATGTCTTTCTCATGTGATCAACCTCCCATCACAATCCCAACCACGCTTTGCAATCGTTCAAATGCAAATTCCAAAGCGCTTTGACAACCCACTCATTTCACTCTCGGTAGAAAAGAGTCAAGCCATTTCGCAGAAACGGCTACATCACGACCAGATATCGCATTGCAGCAGCGCCTGGACCCGAATATGGAGCGATTTTTCTTGAGTCAAGCGGCGTAGCTGCTACATAATTAAAAGCGCTTTGGATACCAATGGGAGATTGGCCTCCAAGGCTGGTGGAGGAAGCATAGCACGTGAATCTCAAACAGCTATCGGAATTGCTGGGCCTGTCGCAGACCACGGTGAGCCGCGCGTTGAACGGTTATCCCGAGGTCAATGAGGCAACGCGCGAGCGTGTTCTGCAGGCCGTCAAGGAAACCGGCTATCGGCCGAACAAGGCGGCGCAACGGCTTGCGACCGGCAAGGCGGGGTCGATCGGGCTCGTCATGCCGACAGCACCCGGCCATTATTCCGACGTCCATTTCGGTGAATTCCTGACCGGGCTCGGCGAGGAAGCCGTGCGCCACGATTTCCATTTCGTGATCATGCCCGCCGATCCCAACGATGAGATCGGGGCATTGCGGCGACTGGCGATCAGCGGCAATGTCGACGCGTTGTTCGTTGCCTATATGCGAGGACACGACCCGCGGCTGCCGCTTCTGCAATCACTCTCCATGCCCTACCTGGTTCACGGACGGTCGTTCGGATCGGAGCCCGACTACCCGTATCTCGACATCGACAATGAGGGCGCATTCTACGATGCGTCTAAGCTGCTGCTGCAGCTCGGGCACACTAGGTTTGCGCTGATGAATGGGCCGGAGCACCTCGATTTCGCGATTCGACGCAAGAGAGGCGTGATCGCAGCCTTGGCGGAGCGCGGGCTGAACCTTCCCGACATCTGCGTCAGTCACTCTTCGATGACGGACGAACAGGGCCAGTTTGCCATGGAGCACTTCCTGAAGCTGCCGGAGCCCCCAACGGCAATTCTCTGTTCGAGCACGGTGCTGGCGCTTGGCGCCATCCGCGCTGTCAATCAGGTCGGCCTGAAGCTCGGCGAAGACATTTCGCTGATCGCGCATGACGACGTGTTGCCGCACCTGAAGCCTGAAAACTTCTCGGTGCCGTTGACGACCACGCGTTCTTCGTTGCGCGCCGCCGGTGTGCGGATCGCGCAACGGCTGATAGGGACGGTCAAGCAGGATGGCCCCTATCCGGAGCAGGAACTGTGGAAGACGGAACTGATCGTCAGGGCTTCGACGGGGGCAGCTCCACGCATCGATCAGAATTGCGGCGGCGTCTGACCGGCGGAGCGGTGCGCAGCAATTACGGTGTTGGCCATGAGCATGGCGATGGTCATCGGCCCGACACCACCGGGGACGGGCGTGATCACCTCGGCGACCTCAGCCGCTTCCGCGAAGGCGACATCGCCGACCAGACGTGTCTTTCCTTCACCCTTTTCCGGTGCCGGAATGCGATTTATCCCGACATCGATGACGGTCGCACCGGGCTTCACCCAGCCTGCCCTCACCATCTCGGGACGACCGACGGCAGCAATCAGAATATCCGCGTTGCGGCAGACCTCCGGCAAATCCTTGGTACGGGAATGCGCGATGGTGACCGTTGCGTTGGCATGCAGCAGAAGCTGCGCCATCGGCTTTCCAAAGAGATTGGAGCGACCGATGACGACGGCATTCAGCCCGGACAGATCCTCGCCATGCGTGCGSCGCACGAAAACCATTGCGCCCGCYGGCGTRCAGGAGACCAGCCCGGTCTCCAGATCGCCCGTCGCCAGYTTGCCGGCGTTGACCACATGAAGGCCGTCCACATCCTTCTCGGGCAGGATCGATTGGATGATCGGCTCGGGGTTCAAGTGCTTCGGCAGTGGCAGCTGAACGAGAATACCGTGGATCGACGGGTCGGCGTTGAAGGACGCGACCAGTGCCGCCAACTCTTCCTGCTTCGTTTCCACCGACAACGTCCGCTGAACCGACTTGAAGCCGCATTCCTTCGCCATCCTGCTCTTGGAATTCACATAGGCATGGCTCGCAGGATCGTCGCCAACGATGATGACGGCAAGTCCGGTCTTGACGCCGCTTTGTTTATCCAGTGCGGATGCTGCGGCCTTGACCGTTTCGATTACGGAAGCCGCCACCTGTTTGCCGTCGATTACTGTCGTCAAGACTGTCTCCTGCCCTTGCCTCGCCATTCTAGCCAGTGGCGTTCAGCACGATTTGCCTGCCAACGCCCTATCCTGCCTGAAACGAGAAATGCAAGTACAATCGTGTCGCAACCGAACGGCCGTCAGGATGCCGCGGCATTCAACCGTAGCCGGTCGCGCATCGCTGCTATCTCGGACCGGATGAGGTCGACCTCCTCCGGTTCCGCCGGGTCCGGCATCGGCGCGGGGATATCGACCCGAGGTTCGGCAGGCGGCGTTGCGAGCGACGGTACGGCCGCCTCGGGCTCGTCCCTGCCTCGCCCCAATACCGCAGCCAGGCCGAAAACGAGACCGGCAAGCGCTCCCACCAACGGCGCGAACCACAAGCCGCGTCCCGAGGAAATAGCTGAGACCTGCGGCGCGCCGAGGAGCGCGACGTGGACTCCGCTGGACGGCACTCCCGCTGTGCTCATCGCGTCTTCCAAACGTGCGCGAGCGGCAGCGGCCTTGTCGCGCAATTCCGTCAGCTTCGCGAGATCAACGCCCGTATCCCTGCTCTGAGCGATCAAGGCATTACGATAGTCGCTGAGGTGCCGTCTCGCAGCGACCGCCGACTTCGCCTCATCGTTGGTATCACGTGACAGCCGGGCGAGCTCTTCACTGATGCTACCGCTCAGCCCGTCGAGCTCCGCCTGCCCGGCGATCAGCCTCGGATGCCGCGGCCCGAGACTGGCGGCAAGCTGGGCGAGAGAGGATTTCGCGGCCAAATATCTGTTTCTCCGATCCCCCAGCGCCGGCGACACGACGTCCGCAGGCAGTGCGCCGCTCACGACATCGGCGACCCTTGCGGTCGTCAAGCGATCGGCCCGTTCCTTGGCTGCGACCAGCTTCTGATCGGCGGCCTTGAGCGCATCATCCACATCCGCGATCTGCCGCTGCAGACCCATGGCGACCTTGACGTTGCCCTCGCCGGCCTGCTGGGTAAACGCGGAAAGCTCGGCTGCAGCGGCCTCGTTGGCTTTCTTCAGCGCTGAGTCCTCTCCGGCGCCACCAGGCGCGGGGTGACCAACCGCCGAAGCAAGATAGGCGGCAATGCGCGCAGAATTGTCGGCGCTGCCTGTCGTGACTGAGAAATCGATCGTTCCGGCGGCAATATCGGAGGATGTCTGGATGGCAGCGGCAAGCGACGCCTCTGCCCGCGAGACGGGATCGATCGACGCTCCGCTGGCCGACAGCAGATCAACCGCGATATTGAATGCACCGGCGCCGGCACCCGCAAATGCCGGATCGCGATCCAGCTTCAGCGCCGAGACTGCTCCGGCAATCGTGCGCGGCGAGTGCAGCGCACTCTTCGCGGCGTTGACGAGCGCCGGTCGAGCATCGAGAGCGCCTTCAACAGCCAGGACGCCTTGTGCGCGGTAGCCGGATGGCTCCATTGGAATGAGCATGCCGCCGACAGCACCCGACAAGCACAGGGCAGCAATCAAAACGCCGGGCAACAGCCTGCGCGTGCCCGGATCGCTCGCATTTGCAGGCGAAAGATCCGGCACCGGTCGGACAGGCCGGACGTCGGCGACCTCAATCTCGCACCCAAGCGCCTCAGCCGCCGGCGGGCGGTCGTTTGCCGCCTTAAGTTTCTTCCCGAGAATGGTCTCGATGCGGTTTACCAGCGGCGGGCGAGCGTCTGCCTGCTGCTGCGTCTGCAGGGCGCGTTCGATAACGCGCAGTAGTTCGGCCTCGGGCGACGGGATTTCTGCGGGAGACCCGACGCGGGCAAACGCATCCGATCTGTCGCCCCCCCTGGCGGGCAAGGGCAATGAACGGGGCAGACGTCTCGAATAAGTGTCGCGCATCGCCAAATCTCGTGCATGGAACGATCGATCCCCATCGCAGTCGCGGATGGTTAATCAAGGCTAAACATCTCTGGCAAAGAAATCGTTAATATGCGGGCACGTCTAGGCGGATCGCTTCAGTATGCGCGCGCGACGGCTGAAGCGATATTGCAGGACGAAGTAGAGAAACAACGGAATGCCGATGACGTAGCGCCGCCACAGGCGGGTGGGTTCCTGCACCAGCCGATAGGCCCATTCCAACCGCATCGCGCGCACCATCGTCGGTGCACGAGGGACCGTTCCGGAGACGAAATCGAAGAGGGCGCCGACGGTCAGCACAAGGCGCGCGTGATCACTGCGTATGGTGTTGTAGGCCCATTTCTCCTGAAGCGGCGTACCCATTCCGACGATGAGAATGTCGGGTTTCCGCCGCTCGATTTCCGCGACAACCTCCGAGACATCCTCCCTGTCGAAGTACCCGTCAGAGATGACAAGGAACTCGTGCCAAGGCGCGTGCCGGCGAAAGCTCGCGGCTGCACGCTCGACGACATCTCGCTTGCCGCCGATCAACCCGATGCGTCGCGGCTGCTCCATGAATGTCAGCAGGGCCGGCACGAAATCGGTGCCGTTCAGATTGGCCGGGAAAGGCGAGCCATGGGCAATCTGCGAGGCGATGTTCAGGCCGATGCCATCAGGCAACACCAGGTTCTGGGAGAGAATCGCGCGATACTCGCTGTCGCGCAGCGTCATCAGCATGTTGTGCGCGTTGACGAAGGAAATCGACGTCTGCCCCATGGGTACCGACAGCAGTTCGTTGATGAACACGAGCGCGTCGTCCCATCCCAGATCACAAACCGGCAGATCGAAAATGGTTCGACGCGACGCCAGCACCGCGAAGTTCGCGATCAGATTCATGCCTGATTCCTGGCGATAGTGCTTCATTCGTCGAGCATCCCGGGGACAAAGGAGATCTGCCTGGGATCGCGTGGTGAATTCCACACATAGAAAACAGTGCGCACGTCAGCCCATCACGGAGGCTTATAACAGGCTGACTTCAAGCAACCTTTAGGAAAACCCTTTGGATTTGTCCGCAGGCGTCAGGAGCTCATTAACCACATGGGCGGGTCGTGAAACGCAAAGCGGCGCCCTATCGGAAACGCCTATTCGGTGGTCTCGGCATTCGCAGTAGCCGGTGGAATGACACTTACGGGCTTTCCCGTCCTTGTCTTATGCCCGGAAGATGTGGCACCGACCTCGTCCTTGGAGATGTAATCCAGCTGCTCCAACATGACCTGGTCAATATACTCGCCGCCCAGATGACCGTTGATGTTCTTCTTGATCAGGTCGCGAAAGGCCTGCGGATCGAACGTCTTCATACTGGTGACGTCGATCATCTTGTTTCCCACAAGCAGCGTGAATAGCTCGTCCGTCGTCATTTCTGTCAACGGCAGAGAGACGTCCTTGATCATATCCTTGTTCATCATGAAGGACATTTTTCCGAGGAAATATCCGGCGACGGCACCGTCTTTCACGACTGGCACTGTGATCGTCTCACCCTTCACCAGGTCGACCTGACTTTGCTTGAAATCATCAGGAGCGGTCGCGGGCGCCATCGCCGTATGCACCGTGAAATAGACCGATGCCAGCGTGATCGCGCAGACCCAACCGCCAGTGAGAACGAGCTTGATCATCAGGCATCACGCGCTACGAATTGCTCTTGCGAATACGTGCCGTCAGCGTCGGCATCCTGAACGGCGTTCTTCAGGAGATCGGCGACCGTGCGCACGGCTTCCAGATGCGCCTCAACCCGGCGGGCGTTAAGGACGAGCTTCTGCTTCAGTCCATGCAACTGGTCCAGATGCGAGGCAGCGAGCTCCTTGGGATCCGTGTCACGGAAAAGCGTCGAGAGCTCATAAAGGCAACGGCTCTTGTGGGCATTCGATACCTTGAGATCGAACTGCGGATCGCTGCCGATGCGCGTGTTCTCGTTGTCGATGATCATTTCAAGGCGACCAAGAACGGATTTGATCCGGTAATCGTTCGAGATTATTTCCATTTTTTTCCTCGATTCTCTTAGGCGTCGCTGGCGGACTTTGTGTCCGCGGTGGGGGTACCAAATGTCTTGCGCTGGAATTCGTCGATCATGCTCATCGCTACCTTGCGATCATCCTGGTCAGCGGAGGCGTTGACGACCTTGCCTTCCTGCTTCTTGAGCGCATCGTGATAGAGTTCCTTGGCAACGCCGATGCCTTCGCCCTTGGCAATCTCGTTGCCCAGCTGCTCGGCCATCATGCCCTTCCAGATATCCCCGGTGGCACCTTTGCCGTAGACTTCCTCGCTGTCGCTCGGGAGCATGTTCTTGATGAAATTCTGCAGGACCATCGCTTCGAACTTGCGGTAGGTCTCCGGAATCTCTTCGGTTTTGGTGCTGCGATTCGTGGTGTCACCGAGGCCGGTCTTACCTGTGGCCCGATCGAGCACATCGACAGCCGATGAGAAGCCGTTGCCCRCTTCGGCAAGGCTGTTTGCCGCGAAAGCTGCCTGGTTTGCCTTCAGTTTCTCCTGGGCTGCCTGGACCTCAACCGGGTCGGCAGCTCTGACAACATCCAGCACCAGATCACTCGGAGGTGAAATAGCCAAGTCACAATCCTCTTGATTTAAGATTGCGACGATTATGGTTTTTGAAGCTTGCTGGAGGCTGGCGTACCGAATTTTTGATCGATGATATCATAGATTGCGTTGTCGTCGGCTTCGCGGCGTTCGGCATCAAGTGCTTCCTGCATGCCGTCTTCCAGGCGGTCGCCCTTGGCGCGCTCTTGCTGCACGCGCATCTGGTGGACTTCCTGCATGCCGGTGAGCTGTTTGTCCTTGATGCCCAGTCTGTTGAAACGGTCCGCATAGCCCTGAGAGAAAGCGTGGTGCACCGGATCCATCGAGCCCAGTGCCTGGATGACGCTATCCATCTGCTCGCTCACTTCGACGCGCTGGCGGCTCGTTTCGGCAAGATCGTACTCCGCCATCTGCTCGAGATGCCGCTGGACGGCGACGAGACGCTTCAGTTTCTGCGAGCGTGTCTTGTCCGCCATACGCTATCTGCCGATAAAGACGCTGGCGAAGGATTGACCGAACTGGCTGATCATTGCAGCGACGGAGAAGTAGAAGAGGAACAACCCACCGAACAGCAGATAGGGTGTCGATATGAAATAGACCGGTATCTGCGGCGCAAGTTTGTTGATGAAGCCAATGGCGATGTTGAATAACAGGCCGAATATCAGAAACGGGCTGCTGAGGCGCAGCATGATGAACGTCGTGGACGACAGCGTGTCCGTGAACGAGATGAGCGTACTGCGCATGTCCATAATGCCGCCAAAGGGCATCGACGTGTAGGAATCGATCAGCGCACGGAAGACGATGTGATGGAAATCCATTATGAAGAGAATCATCATGCCGGCAAAGGTGACGAAGCCCGAAAGGGCGCTTTCGGCCGTATCTTCAAAGATGTCGCTTGCGCTCGGCTGCGAATAGCCGACCATCATGGCAAGAACGCTCGCCGCAAACTGAAGGCCGAGCGTATAGAGACGCGCCAGCATGCCGTACATTACGCCGATCAGCGATTCGCTGAAAATAAAGCCGATATAGGTGGCGCTTGATGTGTGAATGGCCGGATAGACCGTGTCCCACAGCACCGGAATGACCGCAAGGGAAAGAGCTCCGGCCATGAAGACCCGAATCACCATAGGCATGCGCGCTGATGAAAAGCCTGGCATGACAAGAACGCAGCCGCCGATCCTGCAGAAAACCAGAAACAGCGCCAGTACGGTCCCTTGCGGGTCAGCTATCATGAAATGGAGCCCAGAATCTTTATCTCGATGCCCTTGGCGAGCTCCACATGCGATAGAACCGGGAGCGTTGCGAACAGCCGTTCGATGATCATGCGAACATAGGATCGTGTTTCCGGCGAGGTGACAAGGGCGAAAGGCAAACCGCGATCCATGAATTCACGGATAACTTTCGTCGCCTGCTCGCTGAACTCCTCCAGCATACGCGGATCGATGTCGAATTCGACCACCTCGCCCTTGTTGTCGCGCTTCAGGGCCTGATGGAAGGCGAGATCCCACTTGCTACCGAGTCGCAGCACACGCAGCACGCCGTTGTCCGCCAGGTCGCCGCAAAGCTGCTGGGCCATACGCACGCGAACGTGCTCGACGATCTGTTCGGTCTTGCGCACATGGGGGGCCAGTTCGGCAACGGCTTCCAGAATGAGATGCAGATTGCGGATCGAAACGCGCTCTGCGAGCAGCAGCTTCAGAACCGCCTGGAGGCCTGAATACGACATGTGCGACGAGCAGATTTCGTCAGCAAGCTTCTTGTATTCCGGGTCAAGCCGGTCGATTAGGACCTTCACGTCCTTGTACGACAGAAGCGCCGGCAGGTTGTTGCGGATGACTTCGCTCATATGCGTCAGCACCACGGAGACGTTGTCGATCGGCTGGAAGCCTTCGCGCTTCAGATCCTCCGTGAACGCCTCGAGAATGGAGACGGCGGGCATGCCGAATGCGGGTTCGCGGATCTCGTCGCCGGGAATTCTCGGCTTGCGGCCGGAACCGGTGACCACCAGTACTTCGCCCACACGCAGCAGGTTCGACGCGACCGTCGTACCGTGGATACGGATCTGGTAGGATTTCTCGGCAATGGCGATATCGTCGGTGACCTTGATTTCGGGAACGACGAAGCCGTACTGGGTGGCGAACTTCTTGCGCATTTTTCCGACGCGGAAGGCAAGTTCCTGGTGCGCGCCGAGCAGGCGCGTGGACACCATCTTGCCGAGCGCAAGCTCGATTTCCGACGTGCGCAGCACTGACTTGACGGAGTCTTTTTCCAGCTCCTTGTTCTGGACAACCTTCTTTTCTTCCTGTTCGCGGCGCGCCCTGTTCTCTGCTTCCACCTGGCGCGGAATGAACCAGCTGCCGAAGGCAAGCAAACCACCGAGCGAGATGAAAGGAATGAACGGCAGACCGGGCATCAGGCCGAGGATCACCATCAGCACAGCAGAGACCGAAAGCGCGCGCGGATAGCCGCTCAGCTGATCGACGACAGCCTTGTCGGTCGAACCGACGGTGCCGCCGCGAGAGACGAGGAGGCCGGCCGCCAGCGAGACGATGAGCGCCGGCATCTGCGATACGAGACCGTCGCCTACGGACAGCTTGACGAAGACGTCGGCCGCTTCGCCGATCGGCATGCCATGACGGAAATAGCCGATGATGATGCCGCCGAAGATGTTGATGCAGGTGATCAGCAGGCCGGCGATGGCATCACCGCGAACGAACTTGGACGCACCGTCCATCGCGCCGAAGAAGGAGCTCTCCTCCTCCAGCTCCTTGCGGCGGCGTTGCGCTTCCTTCTCGTCGATGATGCCAGCCGAAAGATCGGCGTCGATCGACATCTGCTTGCCGGGGATGGCGTCAAGGGTAAAGCGCGCGCCGACTTCCGCAATACGCGTCGCACCCTTGGTGATGACGATGAAGTTGATAGTGATCAGGATCAGGAAGACGATCAGACCGATCACGAAGTCGCCCGACATCACGAGGCTTGCAAAGCCTGCAATCACGCCGCCAGCAGCGTCGTGGCCCTCGTTGCCGTGCGAAAGGATGACACGCGTCGTCGCGATGTTGAGCGACAGACGTGTCATCGTCGCAATCAGCAGAATGGTCGGGAAGGACGAGAACTCGAGCGGCTTCTGAATCCAGAGCGCAACCATCAGGATCAGAACCGAGAAGGCGATAGAGAAAGCCAGACCCATATCGATCAGGAATGGCGGGATCGGCAGGAACAACACGCAGATGATAACGATGATGCCCATGGCAAAACCGATATCGCGCAGGTTCAGGCTGGCTTTCGGAAGGGGGAGTGCAGGAGGTTGCGCCATATCGATTCCGTCTCTTCATGAGAGGTGCGGGCATGATGCCCACCAATTCGGATCGACAGTTAAATGGCGAAGCTTGCGCGAAGGTGGTTCAGAAGCCGGACTGGATGCGTGAGAAGACCAGATTGGTAAAGATCGAGATCTGCGACCCGACAAACGGGGCCGAAATACCAATGGTGACGAGGACCGCCACGATCTTCGGCACGAAGGTGAGTGTTGCTTCCTGTACCTGCGTCAGCGCCTGGAACAGTGCGATTACAAGGCCGACGATCATTGCTGCCGCGACAGCAGGCCCGGCAGAAACGAGAACGGTCCAGATGGCCGCCTGGAACAAATCGAGTGCATCAGCTTCATTCATCGTCAGGCAACCTCATATCGCCTTTCGGTCCGTCCCATCCGGGCCGGACCGTCGTTCAAATCTTGTCGGCTCAGGTCGACGCGGGTGTCGTTGCCGGCTCTTTATCAGCGAGAGTGATTCCCTGCTGGACGAGGATACCCTTCCCGTCGGTCGTCGTCGCGATAATTCCGTCCGAATAAACCTTGACCGAAGCGACCGTGCCCTTAACTGAACCGTCAGCGCTGGTCATGTACTTGCCGATGTAGCTGCCGGCCTGGGTGAGACTCGAGCTCGTAAGCAGCGTGTCCAGCTTGGTGTTCGTCTGGATCGTCTGCTCGACCTGCGAGAAGCTCGCGAGCTGCGACATCTGCTCGCTGGCGTCGACCGGATCCGTCGGATCCTGGTTTTTCATCTGAGCGATGAGCAACTGTAGGAAATTGTCGTAGTTGAGCGTCGCCTTCTGTTGCGCCGTCTTCGGAGTCGCATTCGCTACGCTCGAAACACCATCTACCGCCATGGTGCGATCTCCTTGCGAATCTGTTCGACCATCGCAGGGTGCATCTCGTGATTGTTGAGAATGCTGTCTTCGATGGCGTAGAGGCCACGGATAGCCTTGAGTGCGTCGAACGCGCGGCCGGTGGACACCAGACCGTCGATGCGCTTCAGCTCCGCAAGAACCTCGTCGTTCTTGAAGCATGTCAGAAGCATGGTCACCGACTTGCGGAACATCGTCGTCGACTGGTCTTTGCCCTCAGGGTTGATGAGGATCATCTGCGCGATGAAATAGAGCTGGCGCAGTGGGGTCGTCGCATCTTCCGGCTGCAGAACGTGGTTTTCGAGAAGGAACGTTACATCATTCAGGAATTCCAACGCCACCTTGCGGTCGACGCGCAAAACCGCACCGTTGATGAAGATTTTTTCCCCGGCTTTTAGCGAAATACGAAGCGTGCTTTTCATTTAAGTCCATCCCTGATGATGGTGGTAACGTCAATAATGCCCTGGTAGTTCGTCGACAGGCGCCGCCTTATCCGATCACATTCTTTCAGTATCCAGATTGCGATCGAGATGAGATTGGCACGCAGTTGGATCTCAAGCTGGTTGTCCGGATGCTTGAGGTCTTCGATAAAGCTCACCCAAACGCGACGGGTGTAGAACAATGCATCGATGGCCTCCCGGCTATACTTCTCTTTGTCCCGTGCAACCGAAAGCAGCTCGATGGATCGGTCAAGAACCTGGCGCTCCCGCTCCTTCGCATCGGCCACCGAGTCCTGCATGACCTCGGCATAAGAGAACTGATACATTCATGCATCCTTCTTTGTACTTGGCACCTTTGATCATCAAAGGTAATTCACGAGGCTGAGCTGCTGGATTTTCGATACGATCGTATAAGCGGTCTCCAACTGCGTCTGGAGCGTGTTGACCAATGTCGATGCTTCCGCTCGATCGACACCCTGGAGATCGACGAGCTTGTTCTGAATAATGCTTGTCTGTGCATCGAGGGCGTCGTTTGCCTTCGTTACACGCTCCTGGGAGAGACCGAGCTGACTTGCCTGGGTGACGATGCCAGTTGTGCCCTGGGCCGCGTAACCGATTGCCCGCGAAGTAACCGTCCCCAGCGCATCGGCACCCAGGCTCTGGCCGACGAGCGCCGATGCCGTGATTGAAGCGAGCGCGAAATAACGCATCCCTTCCGAATTGGCATTGGTCGAGGAGGTAACGACTTCGGAGCTGCTGATGCGGCTCGTCATATTCTGGTTGGAGGCGCTAGACCAAGCGCTCCATGCTGGCGGCGCCACATAGCCCGCGGATGCTGGTACTCCCGGCGGAGGAAAGGCGACCGGCGTTGACGTGGCGTTGAAGGTGTCTTGGGAGAACATGGGCTCTACAAACTTCGTAATGAAGGTGCCCATTTCGGCGCCGGTGAGGCTATTGACCGGCTTGCCCAGAGCAGTCGCATAGGCCTGAAGATTGGTCTGAATGGCGGTGGAGGCAGCACTCGCCTGATTGGTCAGGGGCTGAACATCCGTATTGATGCCCGAATACAGATATTCGCCGTTGAACATCGAGTTGCCCGTATCCATCAACTGCGAAAGCGCGTTGTCGGCTGATTGCATGGCAACCGTGATGCTGGTCTTGTCCTGACTCCCCTGAAGCGCCGTGAGCTTCGACACGAGGGCGTCACCGGCCGTCTTCATGTTGGTCAGACCGAGCTGGGAGGCCGACAGTCTTCCTGAGACGACGGAATTGCTGCCTTTCAGAGCCTTGATACGGCTGACTTCGGCCGTGAAATTCACGCTCTTTGCCGCACCGGAACCAATCGATGCGCCGATGTCCGCATAAACGCCAGTCGTCGCTTCGAGTGAGGATGAGACCAGCTGCTTCTGCGATTGGCGGATCGTCAACCGCATCGCATTTTGAATTGCCGAACTAGAAATAAATGAACTTTTCATGGCTTAACTCGCTATGTCCAGCAATGATTTCAACATCTCGTCGACAGCATTGAGGATCTTCGTGGCTGCCTTGTAGGACTGTTCGATGTCGAGCAGCAGCGTCAGCTCTTCGTCCAGATTGACGCCGGTCTCGTTGGAATATGCTTCCGTTGAGCGGGACAGCGCCGCGGACGTATTTTCCGATGCCGTTGTTGCATCGCTCCGATACTGTTCGAGCCAGCCGACCGAATTCGAGGCGTATGTCAGAATATTGACATTCGACGAAATTCCCGCAGTCGACGAGAAAGTCTGAGCCGCGCCCATTGTGGTGTAGAGAGCGTCGAGGTGGTCCGAATAGCCGCTGCTGTTCGTCGGGTTGAGGTTGGTCAGGCCGTTGATCGACCCGTCGCGCAGCTTCATCGGGTCGCCGCCCTGATTGGTGATGACGGCTGTATTCACAGAAATGGTCGCTGCGATCCCATCAATGACACCTGTCGTCGCCGGCGTTCCACCGACCGCACCGACAGCGGTCTTCCAGACGAACAGCCCGGGCTCAGTCGTGGCCGGCGCTCCGCCGGTCTCCGAAAACATGGTGACGAGCGACTTGGCGATTTCGTCGAGTTGCGACTGCAGGGTCGGCGCAATTTCGTCGCGCACCTGCAGCAGCGCCTGCAGACTCCCCTGAGATGTCGTCGTCGAACCTTTGCCGCTCGCAACCGAAACGCCGTCGATGTAGACGCCATTGCCTTTGATCTGAGCGGTATAAGTGTCCTGCGACGCGAAGGTTACCTTGCGCGGGATCGTATCAAAAACAATGGTGCCATCGGTCGTATAGAGCGCCATGTCGCCGTTGTCTCGTTCGACGGTGTTGACACCGACGATCGAAGAGATCTGCTTCAGGATCTTATCGCGTTCATCGAGCGCATCGGCGGGAACGCCGCCACTCGCAGTCCCGCTTTTGACAGCGTCGTTTGCCGTCTTGAATTGCCCCAACAATGTGTTGAGCGTAGCGACCTGCGTCGCGATTTCCTTGTCTGCGCCCTGGCGAACAACCTGGACCGCCTTGGACGCATTGTTCAGCGAATTGGCAACGTCCTGGGCTGCCGTGATCGCGCCTTGTGCAGCAATCGTGCTGCTCGGCGAGGTACGGAAAGCCTGCAGCTTTTGCTGAAAGACCGAAAGATAGGTAGCCGGCGCGGTTTCGTAGTCGTTGCCACCAAGAATCGATTTTAGGTCGGTGAGGCCACTCAACAGGGTTTGCTGACCGCTGTCTTGCGTGCTCGCCTTCAGCCATTGCCGCATCAGGGCATCTTCTTGTGCCCTGCTGATCTTCACAACCTGCGCGCCATTCAGCGACGTGCTGATCATCGCCTGACGGCGGACATAGTCGCTGTTGCTGGAGTTCGAGATATTGTTCGATACGACGCTGCTTTGAGTGCCGGTATTGTTGAATATACTCTGCGCGGTATTCAGTGCGGACGTGAGCGACATGGCTGACCCGTTACCCTACTTATCTCTTGAGGTTGACGAGGACGTCCATGATGTCGGACCCCGTCTGGAACACCTTGGAATTGGCGGTGTAGCTGCGCTGCGATTCGATCATCTCGGTCAGCTCGCCAGCGAGGTCGACGTTCGCGCTTTCGAGAGCGCCCGCCTGGATCGAGCCGAAGCCGTTTGTCTGCGGGAAGCCGGTGACAGTGACGCCAGACGTGCCGTTGGCGCTATAAACGTTGCCGCTCATGAGAGTCATGTTGTCCGGGCTGGCAACCGTTGCAAGCGGGACGCGGTAGAGCGGCTTCGAGGTGCCGTCCGCATACTTGGCGTACACGGTGCCGTCCTTGTCGATCGTGACCTCCTTGACCGGGCTGGCTGCCTGGCCGTTCGGCGTACCGGTTCCGGCAAATTCGGACGCAAGCTGCGTGAAACCGCTGATGTCCATCGCAATCGAACCCGTCGTCTTGGGATCGGTTATCGCCAGCGAACCACCACCGACCAGTTTGCCGTTGGCGTCGAATGTCATGGTGCTGGTGCCGACTGCAGCTGAGGTGTACGGGAACGATGAGGTGCCGCCGGTGGCAGCATCGTCGTGACGGTAAACCGCAACCTGCCAGGAGCTCGCAACACCCGGAGCCGCTGGCGGAGGCGTCGTCACAGCGGTCTTGGTGAAGTAGAAATCGTACTGCACGGTATTGCCGAGCTTGTCGTAACCGACCATCGACATCTGCTTGGTGTCAGTAGTCATCGGGGCCGTATTGGAAAGCGGCAGGTTGCCGGTTGCTACCGCCGCGTTGGAGTTCAAGTTGCCCGCGAAGCTACCGGTTGTCGATGCGATCGCGGTCAGGCCAGACTGGTTGACGTTGATCGGAACCAGACCGGAGAAGCCATTGACAACGACTGCCGGAGCGCCCGCATCGTAGGAATAGCCCATCAGCTTGAAACCGGCGGAATTGACCAGGTTGCCCGAGGGGTCCTTTGTGAAATCGCCTGCACGGGTCAGAACCGGTACGCCGTCCGGGCTCTGGACGATGAAAAATCCGTCGCCGGAGATCGCGAGGTCGTAACCCGATGTGGTGTAGGAGATATCGCCCTGCTCCGACACGGACTGGCGGACTGTGGTCTGGACGCCGCCCGAGTTGTAATTGCCGGAGGTCGATGGCAGCACCAGTGACGAGAAGGCAGTCGAGACGGCCTTGTAGCCCGTCGTGTTTGCGTTCGCGATGTTGTCGGCGACCGTGCTCAAGCGGTTAGCCTGTGCGTTCATGCCGGATACTGCCGTCTTCATGCTGCCAAAAATGCTCATCTGAAAACCTCGATTCCCTTATTAGACTTGAGAGTATCTGGTGGGCCTTGCGTGAAGCTGTCTGGAGCTGGGGAGCCTACCGAAAGTATCTGAGGCTAGGCTTCACCCACGCGGCACACTTTGAAAAAAATTAATTCCAATCAATGCAATAACCAAGAAAACGCTTCGAATCGACTGGGTCAACACCGAGCTTCTTGCGCAGCTTCTTGCGGAGTTTGGAAATATGGCTTTCGACGACGTTTTCCTCGACTTCTTCGTCGAAGATGCCGTAGATGGCGTTGAAGATCTGGGTCTTCGTGACGCGACGACCGCGGTTGGCGATCAAGTACTCAAGGATGCGGCGCTCGCGACGCGGAAGCACAAAAACCTCGCCATGGATTTCGGGATCGCGACCGTCGGAGAAAACGCGGATCGCACCGATGTCCGTATGACTGGAAATCGCCTTGAGGCGCCGCCGGATCGCGGCTGCACGTGCCAGAATCTCGCGGGGATGCACCGGCTTGCGCACGACATCGTCGACGCCGGAGTCGAACAGCGCCAGCGTATTCTCAAGAGACGGCTGATCACTGACTGCAATCACCGGCGCCTGCGTCCGGTCCCGGATCGCACGCGGCAGCTCGGAGGTCTTCTGTCCCTGCCCAATCAGGAATGCCTCGACGGCGGCGATATCAGAATCCGCTGCCGATTGAACCCATTCACCGAATTCACTTGGATCAAACCCAGTTGAGGGAATGCCCTCACGCCCAAAAAGGGACGTGTATCCGTCTTTCACGAGCTCACGCTCATCAACCACTACGATCATTCGTCCGCCTCCGAATCACTTGTGGTACCTCGATGCTCTATGGGTACGAATCGCGCGATTCTGGGACAAGCTGTAGGAACTCACTGGCAGAAATTAATAGTTGATTAAGATTTGAGTCCCGATTTGACCTAGATGTAGTGGGTAATCGAATTTGTGAACACAAATATTTCGTGGAAAAGTTAACGAAGCCTTAAATGTGACTTGCATGACCATATTGAGCCAGATTCTTGCCACATTGTGACACATTTCCGGTTTGTTCTGTTTCTGCTATCTTTGATTGCATCAGTTGCGGCAGAAATTGCTCGCATTGGGAGTCCACTTTCCGTAGCCAGTAGCGACCAGATTGGCAATGACCCGGCATACGTACTGCTTCTGCGCAGGGTCATTATTGGGGCCGGCATGATATCGCGCGACCGCCATCGTCCAGGTTTCGTGCCGATCATGCAGGTTGCGCAGAAATCTCGCGGCGTATTCCACGTTCCGACGGGGGTCGAACATCTCTTCCGTGGATCGGAAATTCTCACCATGGTAGAACTGATTGATCTGCATACAGCCGATGTCTATCAGCTTGGCTCCCGATCTACGTGCCACGTCAAACTGCCTCAGGGCATCCTGTTCGGTGGGCGGGAAGAAGGGCTTCCCCTCGATATTGAGTGCGTAGGGATAGAGCGATCCTCTCCGTCCCGTCTCGGTCAGGCCGACAGAATAGAGAATGCCCTCGGGAATCCCGTACTTCAGCGCTGCAGACTGGATCTCCTGCTCGCATGCGCTATTCGACGCCCTGGCCTCAGAGGTAGACGTCGCTACCGCGCCCACGACCACCAGAGCTCGAAGCAGCGCCGTCAACAGCTGTTTCGCCTGCGTCATTGAAGCCTCCAGCACTGCGCTGTCCCGATTGATTTTGACGCTCACGCGCCTCGCCGCCCTGCCGCTGTTGGGCGAACGCCTGCTGGCCCTGTGCGCCCGACTGCGCGCCCGCTTCGGAACGCTCGACGGGCGCCATGCTGATCGTCACGTTATCTATGGTATAACCTTGGCTGCGCAGCGCCTCAAGGATCTTGCTGTGATCTTCCTTGAGCTGCCGGTAGGCAGCACCTGTCTCTACCTTCAGATCGACGTTCAGTGCCTCGCCTTGCAATCGCATTGTCGCAGTGACGAGGCCGAGATCGATCGGGTTCATCTGAATCTTCAGCGTGTTTACGACCTTGCCAGTGCTGGTCCATTCTGCGGCATTCGAGAGCGCCGAACTTGCCTGCATTGCATGGGCCCATTCGGCATCGCCCGAAATGGCCGCTGTCACCGCGGCGGAATTGGTATTCTGCGCCAGGCCGATGTAGCGACGAGAATCGAGCACCGCGATGCTCTCGACGTTCGCCTTGCCGGCAGGCTCGGCGGCCGCATCCTTGTCGATGCCCAGATGCATATCCATCGATTGCGCTTTTCCGTCGGCACGGCTCAATCGAAACGTCCTCGCATCGGCGCCGTCCGCTGTATCCGCTCCCGGTATTTCAACGCCGGCAGCAGGTGCGTCCTCGACCGACAGCGACTTGGAAACGCCGGCGACGGTGGCGTCCTTGGACTTTGCAGCCATCGCGGACTTGTCCTTGGGATCTACCGGTGCCTTCGGATCAGGTTTCTGTCCCAACAGAGCGATTACGGCTGCGGCGCTGGCGCCGTCAGCCGGTAGTTGCTTGAGCAAGCTGAGCACGTCCGATGCGGCGCTTTCGTCGACCACCTCATCCTTGGTGTCGGTTTTTTGAGTTTTCGAAAGCTTTGCGCTCTTGGAAGCATCCGCTGCCAGCTCGTCCTCAAGCTTGTCGGAAACATCCTGCCCGTCCTCGGCCTGGTGCTTGCCGCCGGACTTGATCTCGTCGCGACCGATATTCAGCGCGTCTTTTTGCATGAGACCGGCTTTAGAGCCAGCCTCGGCCTGCGTTGCCAGGGAGGCGTCACTGAGATCGATCAGCGGCGTTGCCGTCGGCCAACGATGCACACTGCCAATCTCTGAAGCTGCTGCACCCGTGCTCCGGGGATGTCCGTCCGGATCCGTTCCCGATCCGCCGCTCGCTTTGTTCAAAACATCAGAGAATCCGCCGCCATCGGCCTCGCCACCCTTTGCCGTCTGCCGACCGGGCCATGCCACCGAAGCTGCTTCCGAAACGCTGATGTCCACCATGTCAGTTGCTTTCTTTGTTCAAGAGGCCGTCGATCTCATCCAATTGTGATCGACTTGACGTCACAAATGAGCTGAACGAAGGATCCGCATCCTTCTGCCCACTCCCGCCGGATACCGGCAGGGAAGCCGCATCGCCGGTAACAGGGTTGGGGGCTGCATCGTGTTCGCCCTCCTGCTCCGCCGCTTGCGAAATGTCTGCCTGCTCAGAAGTAATTTCTTGATCATGAGATTTAGGGGTTGAGCCTTGCGTCAAGCTTGCCGGATCTGGCGCACGAAGTACCTGTTCTGCAACGCTTTTTGCTGCTGCGCGCAGTGCCTTGTCACGAGGCGACAGGTCGCTGTCGGAAATCGTGTCGATGTTCTTTGTGGCGGCATTGATCTTGTCTGTCGGAATTGCAGCCATGCCGCCATAGAAATCCGCGAGGGCGCCAAAGGCGTTGTCGGTGTTGCCCGCAAGCGCTTGGGCTCGCGCTGCCGACATGCTGGCCAGCTCGCTCTTGCCCGCAATCGCAGCGGCACGGGCAATGCGCAGATAGACTTCACGCTGCCGCGCGTCATCCATAAACGAGAGGATGCTTATGACATCCTCCGTTTTGACCTGATGGTCATGATTGACGAGCAATTTGACGAACAGATCCGCGAACTGGCTCGCGTAGGGAGAATGCAGGAAGCGACGGATGTAGCGCCGCGAGTATTCAATCCCCTTATCCACCATCCCCGCATCGACGCATATCGCGACCGAACGACGAAGAGCCGCCTCTTCCACGATCGTGCCCGGCGCATTGAGGCGCGCGCGATCGTAAAGCTTCAGAGCGTCCACCGGACCGTTAGCGAGGGTGACGTTCGCACTGACCAGTGCGAGGTAAGGACCAATTCTCTTGTCCTTGTATTCGTCGGCGGCATCGATCAGGCTCTTTGCGACGAGCAATCCCTTACCGCTCAGATATTTCCTGAGGATGTCCGTCACGCGATTGTCGAAATAGCCATTCACATCGCGTGACACGAGATATTCGAGCGTCTGCGGATTGCCGCCGCTCATGGCGTAGATCAGTGCCGCATCGACGTTGCGATCGTCATCGAAGACGGAAGGGTCAAGCGAACGCAGGCGCTTGTCGATGGTGCCAAGCATGAACCGTTGCATCTCGGCTGCGGAATGATCCCCAAGCACGACCGAATCCTGCACGAACTGCAGGGATCGCAGCATCTTGTAGGGTGCGATGTTTTCCTCGTCTTCCGCACGCGCCGCGCCGGACAATATGGCCGCAAGACCAAGAAGGAGAGGCAGGAGATGGCGATGCAGACGGGCCATGGTTATCCCTGATCCGCCTGCAAGAGGATCTCGATGCGCCGGTTCGCCGCATTGAACGGATCAGCCGGTTCCTTGAGTTTGCGGTCGGCAAAACCCGATACCTGCGAGATGCGCTTCTCATCGAGGCCGCCGCGGACGATCATGTAGTAGGCCGCCTGAGCGCGATCCATGGACAAGCGCCAGTTCGCGTTCTCGCCCTTGTATTGGCGGCCGTCGGTATGACCTCTAATGACAACCGCGCCCGGCTTGTCCTTAAGCACTTCACCAATCTTCTCCATCGCGAGGATCATCTCCTTGCGGGGAACGGCGGAGCCAACATTGAACATCGAGTCGTCGCTCTGATCGGAAATGCTGACAAGCAGTCCGCCCTCCGAGGGTGTCACGGTAAGCCCCGCTGCCAGCTTGCCGGCGACGCCTCCAATCTGCTGGGTGATTTCCTTCTGCAATTCCTGCGCCTGCTTCAGTTCGATCGCCTTTTGCGCGTCGGTTACCTCTGCTTCGCCTGCCTTGCCTTGCTCACTCTGTGTCTCTTTGTTCTCGGCGTCCGCGGCTTTTGTCATATCCTCGGACTGTTCCATCTCGGCCTTCGCGACCGCCAGGGGATAGTGCGAAGGGTCTACCGGCGTTTCGTCAGATGACTGCTGTTTTTTGTCGGCATGCGTCACTTCAATCTGCTTGGTCCAAAAATCCGGATCGAACGGGTCGCGATAGGCCTCGCCACCGTCTGCGCCGGTTGCGGGGCCGGAATCGCTGGCTCCGCCCTCGCCCTTGGCGCTGACGTTTGCTTGCTGGCCAACTTCCTGCGCGATTTCCGCTAGAACGGAATAAGGATTCTCAAAGAAGTCGGCTTCCGAATAGTTCGCCTGGTCGCCGGAGGTGGACGTCTGATCCTCACCGGTCGAGGCTGCAGCCCCCCTGCTGGGCTTGTCTTCCTTCTCTTTCGACTTGTCCTGCTTCTCTTCGCCATCTGCCTGATCGACGGGCTTCTTCAGGCCTCTTTCCGTCGGCTTCTCATCGGCAAGCTTGATCGGATTGAAGTAAGTCGCCACCGAGGCCTTTGTTTCCTCGTTGGCGGCGTTGACCAGCCACATGACGAGAAAGAACGCCATCATCGCGGTCATGAAATCGGCATAGGCGATCTTCCAGGCGCCGCCGTGGGACCCATCGTGATCGCCACCACCGTGCCGCTTTACGATGATGATCTCGTTCTTGCCGTGGTGGTGGTTTTCGCTCTCGCTCATTCCAGAACTTTCTTCAAGCTCGTCGCCCAGGCTGACATGCGGGTCACGAGCATCGCATCACCGAATTCAACTGTCAGATCGACATCGGGCGTTTCATGGTGGCGCAGAAGGCCTGCCTTCTCGCCAAGTGCATTCTTCAACACGTCGAAGAGCCGAGTGGGGCCCTTCACGGTAACGGTGCCCGCGTCGCCTTCCAGTATCGCGGACCGAAGGCTGGTGGCGAGGCTGACAGCCGCCTTGTGCGAAAGTACGTCCGTCATCACCGGCGCGAGGACCTTTGCGGTGGCTGCGCTGACGATCTCTGCGACCTCGGCAGCGATAAAGTCCAGCCGGGACGCTATCAGCTCGGCGACCTCGACCTCGTACCGATCCTTGAGCTCTTCGATCTCACGCTCGTGCACCAAGGCGACGGTCTGCGCTTCGAGTTCGAATTTCTCTGTCAGCGTCGCAGTCGCCTCGGCATAGCCTGAGGCATGAGCACTTTGTCGTTCGGCTTCGACATCCAAATCGGGTTCAGCCGGGATTTCCGAGTAGATGCCAAAGTCATCCGCCTCGACGGCAGGGATGACCACGGCAAGCTCGCCAAAATCCTTCAGGTAACGAGAAAGGAGTGCGCTCACTGAACCAACCCCATACCTGCAAAAAACTGCAACATGCCGCGCCCCATTCGACCAGCCAACTCTTCAGGCGCAGCTTCAAGAAAGCGCCCATGCATCGAAACTAGGGCGTCAAACTTGTGCGAAGATGAAGGGCAGCACCGTCGCCGCCGCCAATGTCTGGCTCACTGCAACAGGATCAGCACCTTGCTTGCCGCCGTGTTCAAGATCGAGACTGCCTGTACCCCCATCTGCTGCTGTGTCAGCAGTGCCTTCTGCAGCGTCGATGCCTCGTCCATGTCGGTGTCGATCAGCGCGCCCACGCTCTTGTCGATCAGGTCGGACATATCCGCGGTGTATTCGACGCGATCGCTGATGCGCGCGCTCATGGTGCCGAGGCCCGCTGCCGCCGCAGTCACGCTCGAGAGCATCGCGTCCACAACTGAGAGCATGTCTTTCAGCTGCTGTGGGGTCGTGTTCACGTCGAGTTTGATCTCGGTTCCGCCTGCGGGCGTGGTGGACCCGGCGTTGACCAGATAGTAGTTTCGCGGCATGGCGCTGCCGTCGGGGTTCAATGTGTTCGCGTCGATCGCCTTTGTCAGCACGCCGCGGTTGGCATCCGTCATGTCGATCATCACGGTTTGATCGCTAGGAAAGCTGATGGTCTGCGCCTGGTAATCCCCATTTGTGCCGCGAACAAAACCGCCGATCACGGATCGCGACGTGGGCAGCGTTGCATCGCGATTGAGCAACCAGTTCTCACCGGCAAAGTTGGTCGTCAGGACGGTCGTCTGCAACTGGCTTTTCATCTCGCTTAGAGAAGCATTGAGTTTCGCCTTGTCCACGCCCGCCTCCTGTGCCGTCACGAGGGTCGCTCGGATCTGGCCCAGCTGGTCGATCAAGCTATCCATCGCTGTGTAGGCGGTATCGACCTTGGATGCACCGACGCCCAGCGCATCGTGGATGTTCTGCAGCGAGCTGCTGTCCGACCTCATGACGCTGGCAAAAGACCAGTATGTCGCGTCGTCCGCGGCCGTCTCGACGCTCTTGCCCGAGGAAACCTGCTGCTGAACCGTAGCCACATCCTTGTTGATGATGCGCAGCGCAGCAAGAGCATTTACCTGTCCGGCGCTCGTAATTTTATAGGTCATCTTGGGCTCTGAGGTAGGGGGACGGGAAAGGCCGGGCTACCGGCAGCGACCGACTTGGCGTCATGCCACCGACTGGTCTCCCAGGTCGGCTTGTCGCTGAAACAAATCAACTGTTAAGGAAATTTAGCCAAGCGCATCGGCGCGCGCAAGGTGCGGAAATTGGGAGCGCAAGCTTCGCGCAACCTTTGATAATGCTTCGAAAACAAAGAGAAAGCCGCATCGGATGACGCGGCTTTCGATCAATCGAGCGACGCCTGAAGGCCGTCGATTTAGTTCTTGAACAGCGTCAGGACATTCTGCGCACTGGAGTTTGCGATCGAGAGGGACTGGATCGCCAGCTGTTGCTGCGTCTGAAGCGCCGTCAGCTTACTCGACTCCTCTTCCATGTCCGCATCGACCAGGCGCCCGACACCGGAGTCTATCGAGTCGCTGAGAGTGGACACGAAACTGTCCTGAAGGTCGATGCGCGTCGAGATCGAGCCGAGCTGCGACGCCGCCTTCGTCAGAGCGCTGAGGCCTGCTTCAACGGCAGTCAGTGCCAAGTTGATGTCTGACGGGGTGAAGCTGGCGATATTCATGCTGTAGATCGAACCGATCGTGCCGGTTGAACTGCCGATGATGCCGGATGTGGTGTTGATGGCGCCCGTGGTGTCCATGCCGAACAGCACGTTGCCGTTGGTGCTGTCATCGAGGACGTATTGCGTAGTCTGGACCGCGACCTGGCCGTTTGCACTGCGGACGAACGAGGACACGACGCTCTTGGTCGTGTTGCCGGCAACCCAGTTCTCGCCGGAGAAGGACGCGGAGCCTGCAACGCTCAAAAGCTGCTGCTGGAGCTGCCCGATTTCGTCCTGGATCTTCGTCTTGTCGACGCCCTTTTCCGTCGCGGCAACGATCTTCGCCTTGATTTCGCTGACGATGTCGATGGCGTTGTCCATTGCCGAATAGGCCGTGTCAACCTTGGCGGCACCTAGACCGAGAGCGTCCGAAACGGCCGAGAGCGCCTTGTTGTCGGAGCGCATGGTCGTTGCAATCGACCAATATGCAGCGTTGTCCTTGGCTTCAGCGACGCGATAGCCGGACGAGACGTGATTTTGTGTGTCTTCGAGGCTGCCGTTGATGCTGCGCAGGGTCTGAAGAGCGGACATTGCCGCAACGTTGGTCAAAATGCTTGTCATAAAAAATCGCCCCTTACGGCAAAATAGATCAAGGGACACTCCGGAAGATACCGGGAACGGCAATCAGCGTCATGCCTGCTAACCGCCTGTTAGGTTTGGTTAACATACCGTTTCGTTGACGCCAGAAAACATCAGTTTGGTTAACAAATACTTAACGAACAGAAAAAAGCCGCACTCCTGCGAGTGCGGCCTTTGATATGAGGTGCCGGAAGCCGGCGCCTTGTCTTTGCAACTATTAGCTGCGGAACAGCGAGAGGATGTTCTGCGAAGCGGAGTTGGCAATCGACAAGGACTGAACAGCGAGCTGCTGCTGCGTCTGGAGAGCCGTCAGCCTGCTCGATTCCGCTTCCATGTCGGCGTCGACGAGACGGCCAACACCCGACTTGATCGAGTCGGTGAGCTTGGAGACGAATTCGCTCTGCAGATCGATACGCGTGGACATCGAGCCGAGCTTCGAGCCGAGGGCGGTCATCTTGACCAGTGCCGTTTCGGTGTCGGAGATAAGCTTGTCGATGTCACCCTTGGTCGACGTGGTGCCGATCGAGAAGCTCGAGATCGAGGCAGTCGTGAACTTCGCGCCGTTGGTGCCGAGAATGCCGTTGGTGCCGGCCGTGTCGAACAGCAGATCGGTCGCCGTTGTGATGTAGCTCGTGGTGGTGACGGAGACACCGCCGGAGGAGTCGCGGACGAACGAGGAGACGACGCTCATCGTTGCGCCGATGCTGTTCTGTACCCAGTTCTGACCGTTGAACGAAGCAGAGGCAGCGACGCTCTTCAGCTGAGCCTGGAGCTGCGTGATTTCGTCCTGGATCTTCGTCTTGTCGACGCCCTCTTCGGTGGCGGCAACGAGCTTGGCCTTGATCTCGGTGACAACGTCGATCGAGCTCTGAACGGCAGTGTAAGCGGTATCGACCTTGGCAGCACCCATGCCAAGAGCGTCGGAAACAGCCGAGAGGGCTGCGTTGTCAGAACGCATGGTCGTTGCGATCGACCAGTAGGCAGCGTTGTCGGCAGCCTTGCCGACGCGCTCGCCGGACGAAACGGCGTTTTGCGTCTTCGCCAAGTTGCTGTTGACGTTGCGCAGCGTCTGCAGAGCGGCCATTGCGGAGTTGTTGGTCAGAATGCTCGTCATCTAATTTGCCCCTTTGGCAGATTGAAAAAAGAAGGGACATTCCGGATCTCTTGCCGGGAACGGCGGCCAGCTTCATGCCTGTTGAACGCTTCTTGTTTGCTGGTTCAACTCGCCGTTTCGATGGGCATATCTAACCGCATGTTGGTTAACAAAGGCTGAAGTGGCAGGCGAATATTCTTAAAATTATCAGTTGGTTAGCTATATTTTCGTTAACCGTGCGTTAAACTATCAGCGGCCGGGTTTCCTCCGGCCGCTAACGTCTTTCGCTTTTGCTTGGACTTATCAGCCGCGGAACAGCGAGAGGATGTTCTGCGAAGCGGAGTTGGCAATCGACAAAGACTGAACAGCCAGCTGCTGCTGCGTCTGGAGAGCCGTCAGCCTGCTCGATTCCGCTTCCATGTCGGCGTCGACGAGACGGCCAACACCCGACTTGATCGAGTCGGTGAGCTTGGAAACGAACTCGCTCTGCAGATCGATACGGGTCGCCATCGAACCGAGCTTCGAGCCGAGGGCGGTCATCTTGACCAGTGCCGTTTCGGTGTCGGAGATAAGCTTGTCGATGTCACCCTTGGTCGACGTGGTGCCGATCGAGAAGCTCGAGATCGAGGCAGTCGTGAACTTCGCGCCGTTGGTGCCGAGAATGCCGTTGGTGCCGGCCGTGTCGAACAGCAGGTCCGTAGCTGCAGCAGTGTAGCTCGACGTGGTGACGGAAACACCGCCGGAGGAGTCGCGGACGAACGAGGAGACAACGCTCATCGTTGCGCCGACGCTGTTCTGTACCCAGTTCTGACCGTTGAACGAAGCAGAGGCAGCGACGCTCTTCAGCTGAGCCTGGAGCTGCGTGATTTCGTCCTGGATCTTCGTCTTGTCGACGCCCTCTTCGGTGGCGGCAACGAGCTTGGCCTTGATCTCGGTGACCACGTCGATCGAGCTCTGAACGGCAGTGTAAGCGGTGTCGACCTTGGCAACACCCATGCCGAGAGCGTCGGAAACAGCCGAGAGGGCTGCGTTGTCAGAACGCATGGTCGTTGCGATCGACCAGTAGGCAGCGTTGTCGGCAGCCTTGCCGACGCGCTCGCCGGACGAAACGGCGTTTTGCGTCTTCGCCAAGTTGCTGTTGACGTTGCGCAGCGTCTGCAGAGCGGCCATTGCGGAGTTATTGGTCAGAATGCTCGTCATCTAATTTGCCCCTTTGGCAGATTGAAAAAAGAAGGGACATTCACTTGCCGGGAACGGCGGCCAGCTTCATGCCTGTTGAACGCTTCTTGTTTGCTGGTTCAACTCGCCGTTTCGATGGGCATATCTAACCGCACGTTGGTCAAGGAGGACTGAAGCATCTGGCGAATATTCTCAACATTATCAATTTGTTAGCTATGTATTCTATTAACTGTACGTTAAAATAATAGCGGCAGGGGTCTCCCCCGGCCGCTCACGTGCTCTTAGGCGATTTTCCTGGACTTAGCGGAACAGCGAGAGGATGTTCTGCGAAGAGGAGTTTGCAATCGACAGCGACTGGATTGCCAGCTGCTGCTGGGTCTGGAGAGCCGTCAGCTTGCTCGATTCCTCTTCCATGTTGGCGTCGACGAGACGGCCAACACCCGACTTGATGGAGTCGCTGAGCTTGGAAACGAAATCGCTCTGCAGATCGATACGGGTCGCCATCGAACCGAGCTTCGAGCCGAGGGCGGTCATCTTCTTCAGTGCCGTTTCGGTGTCGGAGATAAGGTTGTCGATGTCACCCTTGGTCGACGTGGAGCTGATCGAGAAGCTCGAGATCGAGGCAGTCGTGAACTTCGCGCCGTTGGTGCCGAGAATGCCGTTGGTGCCGGCCGTGTCGAACAGCAGGTCCGTAGCTGCAGCAGTGTAGCTCGACGTGGTGACGGAAACACCGCCGGAGGAGTCGCGGACGAACGAGGAGACAACGCTCATCGTTGCGCCGACGCTGTTCTGTACCCAGTTCTGACCGTTGAACGAAGCAGAGGCAGCGACGCT